>NZ_JBHXSO010000015.1:121016-148312 GCF_042714775.1 Streptomyces sp. NPDC058691
CCTCGCCGCCGTGGACGGCGCGCCGGGGCGCGCGCAGCCCCCGACCGCGCCGCCCCGGGTCCCCCCCCGGGCCGCGGGGGGGGGGCTGCGGCCCCCCCCCCCCCCCCCCCCGCCTCGTGCGTGCGCGGCCTGTGGGCAGCCGTGTCACGACCTCCGAATATTTCACAAGTAAAACACCTGCTAAGCTTATCGGCATGCCTCCCGTCTTCCACCCCCTCCGCGACGCCCTCCGCCTCCGTGCCGTCAAGGACCTCTGGCACCACCGGGCCGTCAGCGTGGTCGTCGCCGTGGGGATCATGGAGGGGGCGCTACTGGCCCTGGGGCGGCTGGATCTGGTGCTCTACGCGGCGGGTGGCGGGCTGTGCGCCCTGTACGCGCACGGGCGGCCGTACGCGGCGCGGGCCAGGACGCTCGCG
Source organism: Streptomyces sp. NPDC058691 (assembly GCF_042714775.1). Taxonomy (NCBI): domain Bacteria; kingdom Bacillati; phylum Actinomycetota; class Actinomycetes; order Kitasatosporales; family Streptomycetaceae; genus Streptomyces; species Streptomyces sp. NPDC058691. The sequence continues at coordinate 121,433 of NZ_JBHXSO010000015.1, forward strand.
CTGGTCGTGCTCGGCATGGCGGCCGGGGGCGCGGTGGCGCTGACGACCGCCGCGCTGACCGAGTCGACGGCGGCGCGCGTCGCGGTCACGGCGACGCTCGCCGCGGTCCACAAGGTGGTGTGCGACGCGACGCGGATCGGCCCGCCCGGGAACGTGATCTTCACCTTCGTCGCGGCGAGCGCGGCGTTCGTGCCGCAGACGCCGGGGCAGGTGCCCGTGCACGTGGGGCTGATGCTGCTGGGCGGGGCCGTCGCGTGGCTGGTGTGCATGGCGCCGGCCCTGGCGCGACCGCACGGCCCTGAGCGCGCCGCCGTGGCCGGGGCGCTGGAGGCCAGGGCACGCGTCCTGGCCGGCGACGGGACCGCGGCGCGGGCCCGGCACGAGGCGACCGCCGCCGTGAACGCCGCGTGGCACACGCTGCGGGCGGCCGGGGCGGGCGCCCACCGCGCGGGGCTGGAGCGGCTGCTGGCGCGCGCGGAGTCCACCGGGCCCGCCGGCGCTCCCCTCCTGACCGCCTGGGCCCGGGAACTGCGCACGGCACGAACGCTCCCGGACCCGGGCGCCGCCGGCGCCGAGAGCCGTGCGGAGGCCCGCACCGGGCCGGCGCCGGTCCACGGCCCCACGGCGCGGCACCTGGTGCCGGTCGGCCTGCGGGTCGGCCTCGGCAGCGCGATGGCGGGCTGGGTGTCGATGGCGTTCGGCGTGGACCGTCCGTACTGGGCCGTCGTGACCGCCGCCGCCGTCCTCGCCGCCAACACCACGCTGTCCTGGCAGCGGGCGCTGCAGCGCGTGCTGGGCAATCTGCTGGGCGTGCTGCTGTTCACCGTGCTCGTGCCGTTCACGGCCCTGGGCGCGGTGGCCCTGATCGTGACCGCGCTGGCCTGCAATTTCGCCGCGGAGGCCACCATCGCCCGCAACTACTGGCTGGCCAGTGTCTTCGTGACGCCGATGGCCATGATCATGACCGAGTTCGCCGGCGCGCAGCCCGCGGGCCGGCTGGTCGCCGACCGCTGGCTGGACACCGTCGTAGGCGCGCTGGCCGGACTCGCGGTGTGCTTCGCGGTGCCGAACCGCCGCGCCGGCCGCCGGGTCGGCACCGCCCTGGACCGCCTGGAGGGCGAGCTCGCCGCCCCGCTGCCCGCGGAGCCCCGGCTCACCGCCGCGCTGCTGGAGCTGCGCGAGGCCGTCGACACCGCCTCCGGCGAATGGTGGAGCGGCCCTCTGCCGGAGGAGCGGATCACCGACGCGGAACGGCGCGGCCACCTCGCGCTGGCAGGGCGCCTCGGCGGCCGGTCCGTCACCCTGGCTTGACGACGCGTACGATCATGCGGACGCCGCCGGAGCCGCCGGCGTACCGAGGAAGGACATCGCGCGTGGAGGACGCCGTCGCGACGGTGCTGCGCCAGTGGCAGGACGTGCACCCGGAACTGGACTTCGCGCCCGTCGCCGTGATCGGGCGCCTGAACCGGTGCACCGCGCTCCTGCAGCTCGCCGCCGACGCGCCGCTGAACCGCGAGGGGCTCACCCGCCCGGAGTACGACATCCTCTGCGCCCTGCGCCGCGTCGGCGGTGAATTGACGCCCGGGCGTCTGGCACGTGAAACCTTCGCGTCGGGGGCCGCGATCACCAAGCGGATCAAGCTGCTGGAGGAGCGCGGCCTGATCGGCCGCCGCCCGGACGACCGGGACCGCCGGGTCTCCCACCTCCGGCTGTCCTCCGCCGGCCTGGAACTCGTGGACCGTCTGCTCCCCGAACAGCTCGCGTACGAAGAGGGGTTGCTGTCCGGGCTGCCGGACGGCCGGCGTCACGATCTGGCCGGAATCCTCGGCGAACTCCTGCTGCTGCTCGAAGGCCGCTTGGGCGCGCTTTCCGGGTGAAGCGGGCGCCGTGAGGCACCGCACCCCAGTGATTCAGCGAGCGCACATCTCCACGCTCCGCAAAGGACATGCCAAGGCAAGGCGCCGACGGGACAGATAGGGGTGTCCCCGTCCCCCTGACCAGGGAATCGCGCCATGACCGCTTCGTACGAACTCGCGCCCGTTGTCGACAACGTAGCCGACCGCCCCCGCTATTCGGTGAGCCTCGCCCAGGACGAGGCCGAGGTGCGGGCCGCGCAGCGTCTGCGGCACCACGTGTTCGCCGGGGAAATGGGGGCCGTGCTGGACACGCCCGAACCGGGCCTGGACGTCGACGACCTCGACGCCTTCTGCGACCACCTGCTGGTGAAGGACGACCACACCGGCGACGTCGTGGGCACCTACCGGCTGCTCACCCCGGCCAACGCCCGCCGCGCGGGGCGCACCTACTCCGAGACCGAGTTCGACCTCGGCCGGCTCGCCCCGATCCAGCACGACCTCGTCGAGGTCGGCCGCTCCTGCGTGCACCCCGACCACCGCGACGGTGCCGTCGTCGCGCTGATGTGGGGCGGCATCACCCGCTACATGGCGACCACCGGCCACAACTGGCTGGCCGGCTGCTGCTCCGTGCCGCTCGCGGACGGCGGGTCGATGGCGGCCGGCGTGTGGGACCGGGTCTCGGCCAAGTACATGGCCCCCGAGGAGTACCAGGTCACCCCGCACCGCCCCTGGGACCCGACGGGCCTGGCCCGCCCGGCCCGCGCCGCGCTCCCCGCGCTGCTCCGCGGCTACCTGCGCCTGGGCGCCTGGGTCTGCGGCGAGCCCGCCCACGACCCGGAGTTCGGTGTCGCCGACCTGTTCATCCTGCTCTCGCTGGAGCGCACGGACGAGCGCTACCTGCGCCACTTCGGCTCGCTCGGCTCCCTCGGGTCCTCGTGATGGCCGCCACGTGGTGGTCGCCGGTCTCGCCCTGCACCCCGCAGGAGTGCGTGACCGGCGAGGCTCCCCTGGTGGGCCGGCTGAGCCGGCTGGTGCGCTACGCCGCCGCGCTCGTGGTGCTGCTCATCGGTGTCGTACTGGCCGTCCCGGTGGCCGCGCTGTGCCCCCCGGCACTGCGTGACTCCCTGGTCCGCACCTGGATGCGGTCGGTGGCGGCCGCCTTCGGCATGCGGATCCGGGTGCCGGCCCCGCCGGTGGCGCGCGAGCCCGGCCGGGGGGTGCTGGTGGTCGCCAACCACGTGTCCTGGATGGACATCCTGCTGATCGCCGCCGTCATCCCCGGGCGCAACGTCGCCAAGGCGGAGATCCGGGGCTGGCCGGTCATCGGCCCGCTGTGCGTGCTCGGCCGGACGATCTTCATCGACCGTGAGCGGTTCCGGACCCTGCCGGACACGGTCGCCGAGGTGACGGAGGCGCTGCGCGGCGGGGCCACGGTCGTCGCCTTCCCCGAGGGCAGCACCTGGTGCGGCCGCGAGGAGGGCAGCTACCGCGGGGCACTGTTCCAGGCCGCCCTGAACGCGGGTGCCGACGTGCAGCCCCTCCGGATCGACTACCGCCTGGCGGACGGGACCCGCAGCACCGCCCCGGCGTTCGTCGGGGAGGACACGCTGATGGACTCGGTGCGCCGGGTGGTGTCGTCGCGCGGGCTGACCGCGGAGGTGGCGGTCCTCCCGCCGATCACCGCGGGCACGTGGCACGACCGCCGCTCGCTCGCGCAGGCGGCACACCGGGCGGCACACCGGCTCGACGTGCCCGCCGCCCGGCAGCCCGCACCGGCCGAAGTGGCCCAAGTGGCTCGGGCCATCTCAGTGGTCGAGGTGGTCGAGGTGGCGGCGCCCGTCGTCATCCCCTCTCCCGTCGTGCAACCGAGCGAGCCGGCCGCAAGTCTCCCCTAGTGACATCCGGTCCCCGGAACCGTCGCTCCCATGGGGGACGCCATGCGCCGACACCACCGCCTCGCGGCATCCGCCGCGGGTCTCGCTCTCCTCACCGGTGCCGTGGCCGCGGTACCCGCCTCCGCCTCGGCGGGGGCGGGCCCGGCCGCGTCCGGCACGACGGCCGCGAAGGCCACGACTCAGATCGTGAACGCCCGGACGGCCACGCACTGCACGTACGACAGGCTCGTGATCGACGCCAAGGGCGCGCTGCCGCCCGCCACCGTCAAGCGCGTCACGCAACTGCGCTACGACGGCTCGGGCAAGAAGGTGCCGCTCGCGGGCACGTACTTCGTCGAGATCAAGCTGTCCCCGGCCGCCGCCCACAACGCGGCGGGCAAGAACGTCTACAAGGGGCCCCGGCTGACGACCCTGAAGCTGCCGAAGCTCAAGGGCCTCGCCCTGACCGGTGACTTCGAAGGGGTCGTCACCTTCGGCACCTCGTTCGCCTCGAAGCCGTCCTGGACCACGAAGCGGCTGCACTCTCCCGAGCGGTTCGTCGTCGACTTCACACACGGCAACACCTGCCGCTGACCGCCGAGTTCGGGGCCGCGGCGACGGTACGCCCGTCGTCGCGGCCCCGCCCTGCCATGCCCTCTTGTACGGGCCCTCTCGAGTCACAACAATGTCCATGCCAAAACCGAAAGAACTTCGGTCTCGAGAGGACCCCCCACATGAAACGACCTCTCAGAGGTGCCTTGGCGGCTGTCCTTACCGCCCTCGCGGCAGTCGCCTGCCTCGGTCTGTCCGCCGCCCCCGCCTCGGCCACGAGCCGGGACGCCACCGGCGTGAAAAGCGCGGTCCCCGCCGCGGTCCCCGTGAACTTCGCCGGCACGGTGTCCCTGAGCAACTGCTCCGGCTCGCTCATCCGCTTCCCGGCGTCGGCGTCCACCGACCCCGCCCTGGTGCTCTCCAACGGCCACTGCCTCACCAGCGGCTTCCTGGACCCGGGCGAGGTGCTGCTCAACCAGTCCTCGACCCGCACCTTCGGCCTGCTCAATGCCACGGGCCGCAATGTCGCCACTCTGCGGGCCACCAAACTCGCCTACGCGACGATGACCGACACCGACATCTCGGTCTACCAGCTCAACCGCACCTACGCGCAGATCCAGTCCTCGTACGGGATCTCCGCGCTGGAACTCTCCGCCGCCCATCCCGTGCAGGGCGCCGCGATCAAGGTGGTCTCCGGCTACTGGAAGACCATCTACACCTGCAACATCGACGCCTTCGTGTACCGGCTCAAAGAGGGCGACTGGACCTGGAAGGACTCGGTCCGCTACACCTCCGCGTGCAACACCATCGGCGGCACCTCCGGTTCACCCGTGATCGACACCTCGACCGGCAAGGTCGTGGCGATCAACAACACGGGCAACGAGGACGGCGGACGGTGCACCCTCAACAACCCCTGCGAGGTGGACCAGAACGGCGCCGTCACGGTCCGCCAGGGCATCAACTACGCCGAGCAGACCTACGGGATCGGCGCGTGTGTGACCACCGGGAACCAGTTCGACCTCGGCCTGGCGGGGTGCGCGCTCCCCAAGCCGTGACGCCGCTCGGCCCCGCTCAGCGCTGGTACATCGCGTCGATCTCGTCCGCGTAGGCCTCCTCGACGGCCCTCCGGATGAGCTTGCGCGACGGGGTGACAAGCCCCTCCTCCTCGGTGAAGCAGGCGGCCAGCACGCGGAAGGCGCGGATCGACTCCGCCTTCGACACCCGCGTGTTGGCCGCCGACACCGCGCGCCGCACCTCCGCCTCCAGGTCCGGGTCGCGCACCAGCTCCCGCAGCCCGGCCGGTGGCCTGCCTCGCAGCCGCAGCCACCGCGCGGCGGCCTCGCCGTCGAGGGTCACCAGCGCGGTGACGTAGGGCCGGTCGTTGCCTATCACCAGGCAGTGCTCGATCAGCGGGTGTTCGCGGACGCGTTCCTCCAGGACGGCCGGCGAGAGGTTCTTGCCGCTGGTCGTGACGATGATCTCCTTCCTGCGGCCGGTGATGGTCAGATATCCGTGCTCGTCCAGGAAACCGAGGTCACCGGTGGCCAACCAGCCCTCGCGCAACGCCTCGGCGGTGCCCCGCGGGTCGCCGAGGTAGCCCGAGAAGACCGTCGGGCCCCGCAGCAGGATCTCGCCCTGCTCGGAGATCAGCACCGAGGTGCCGGGCACGGGATGCCCGACCGTGCCGTAGCGGACCTTGCCGGGTGGGTTGGCGGTGGCGGCGGAGGTGGACTCGGTCAGGCCGTATCCCTCGTACACCGTCACGCCCGCGCCCTCGTAGAACAGCCCCAGCCGCCGCCCCATCGTCGACCCGCCGCTGACCGCGTTGCGGACGCGGCCGCCCAGTGCCTCGCGCACCCTGGCGTACACCAGCCGGTCGTAGATCCGGTGCAGCACGCGCAGCGCCGCGCTCGGCCCAGGACCGGTGCCGAAGGCGCGCTGCTCGCGAGCCGTGGCGAAGCGCACGGCGACATCGACGGCCCGGTCGAAGACACCGAGGTTGGCACCCTCCTCGGCCTTGCCGCGCGCGGCGTCGAAGACCTTCTCGAAGACGTACGGGACGGCCAGCAGGAAGGTCGGGCGGAACTCGGCGAGATCCGGCAGCAGCGCCGCGGCCGACATGTCCGGCTGGTGGCCCAGCCGCGCTCCGGCCCGGACCGCGCAGACCTGGATCATGCGGCCGAACACGTGCGACAGCGGCAGGAAGAGCAGCACCGACGGCGGCTCCGCGGTGCCGGTGTCGAAGATCGGCCGCCATTGGGCGATCACGTTGTCGCACTCGGCCATGAAGTTGCCGTGGGTGAGCACGCAGCCGCGCGGGCGGCCGGTCGTCCCTGAGGTGTAGATCACCGTGGCGACCGCGTCCGGGGTGACCGCCAGCCGGTGCCGGTGCACCACGTCCTCGCCGACCCGCTCGCCGTCGGCCATGAGCTGCTTGACGGCTCCGTTGTCCAGCTGCCACACCCGGGTCACGGCCGGCAGGCGCTCGATCACCGAGCCGAGGGTCATGGCGTGGTCCTCGTCCTCCAGCACACAGCCGACCGCGCCGGTGTCGTGCAGGATCCAGCGCAGCTGCTCGGCCGAGGAGGTCGGGTAGACCGGTACCGGCTGCGCCCCGATCGTCCACAGCGCGAAATCGAAGAGGGTCCACTCGTACCGGGTCCGCGACATGATCCCGATCCGGTCCCCGAAGCGCACGCCGTGCGCCAGCAGCCCCCGCGCCAGCGCCAGCACCTCGTCGCGGAACGTCGCGGCGGTCACGTCCCGCCACCGCCCGTCCTCCTTGCGGCCGAGCCGCACCTCGTCGGGAGTCCGCGCCGCGTCCTCGAACACGACGTCGGCGAGCCCGCCGACGTGGGTCGCCGGCACCAGCGCGGGCAGACTGAAGGCGCGCACGCGGGCTCCTCGTGGGGGTTGGAGCGGGCCGGAGCCGAACGTAACGGATCTCTCACGCACTGTCCGCCCGCGGCCGGTCAGGACGGGGCTTCTTCACCAAACCTCCCCCGCCGGGCGATCCCGAGAGATCATGGGATCAGGAGGTGACTCCATGACCACCAGGATCCGACTCCACGGCGGCCCCGGGGACGGTCTCACACTCGGCATCGCCCTGGTAGCCGGGGGGCAGCCCCCCGAGGGCATCCTGTACGACCCGATGGCGATCACCGTGCAGGACGCCGGGCTGCACCAGGCGTGGCCGGACAGTGCGGCGTACTACAAGCGCCTGGAGCACATGGCCGACGAGCCCTGGGACTACGCGTACGAGAGCGAGGCCACCGCGCCCCTGGAGTGAGCGCCGCGCGCCGGTGCCCGGGCGGTCACGCGGAGCGACCGCCCGCATGGCGCGAGCCCGGGACCAAAGTCCTCAGTACCGCCGCCTTTTTGGCCGTGCGCCGCCAGGTTTCGTACAGTTCCCCAGGAAGCAGCGGGAACACACGAACCAGGGACGACGGCGGGCATGACGGCGACCGAGAACGAGCAAGGCACGGCAACGGCGTGGGAAGGCGTCCCGGGCATCGACCCGGCACGCCTGGAGCTGTGCCTCGGCGTCCTCCGGGAGCTGGACGACCTGCCCGTGGACCACCCGGACGCGATCGCCGTCCGCAAGGCCACGGCGGGCATCTACCGGACCGTGAAGCAGCGCCGCCGCCAGGAGCGCCGGGCGTCCAAGACGGCCCACGACAAGTTCGTCACCGAGGCCACCGCGACCGGCTCGGCGGAGCGGATCGACGACGAGACGCAGGGCGTGCTGCCCTCCTCGTCGGTGCTCGGCGAGATCGCCGGCGTTCTGCAGCGGCCGCGCTCGTGCTACGTGTGCAAGCAGCGCTACGTCGAGGTCGACGCCTTCTACCACCAGCTGTGCCAGTCGTGCGCGGCCTTCAACCGCGCCCGGCGCGACGCCCGCACCGACCTGACCGGCCGGCGTGCGCTGCTCACCGGCGGCCGGGCGAAGATCGGCATGTACATCGCGCTGCGCCTGCTGCGCGACGGCGCGCACACGACGATCACCACCCGCTTCCCCTCCGACGCGATCCGCCGTTTCAAGGCGATGCCCGACAGCGACGAGTGGATCCACCGGCTCAAGATCGTCGGCATCGACCTGCGCGACCCGGCGCAGGTCGTGGCGCTGGCCGACTCGGTCGCCGCGCAGGGCCCGCTGGATGTCCTGATCAACAACGCTGCGCAGACCGTGCGCCGGTCCCCGCAGGCGTACGGCGAGCTGGTGGCCGCCGAGTCGGCGCCGCTGCCCGCCGGTGAACTGCCCGCCTCGGAGGTCTTCGGCACCTTCGGCAGCGGCGCCCAGCCGGCGCTGCCGAGCCCGCGCCGGGACAGCGCGGCGCGCGCCCAGGAGGTCACCGAGCTGGCGCTGGTCAGCGGTTCGGCCTCGCTCGCCCGGATCGAGGCGGGCACCGCGATCGACGCCGGCGGCCTGATCCCCGACCTGGACCCGGAGAACAGCTGGAGCCGCGCGGTCGGCGAGGTCGACCCGGTCGAGATGCTCGAAGTGCAGCTGTGCAACGAGACCGCCCCGTTCATCCTGGTCAGCAGGTTGCGCCCGGCCATGGCCGCCTCCCCGGCCCGCCGCACCTACGTGGTGAACGTCTCGGCCATGGAGGGCAAGTTCAGCCGCGGCTACAAGGGACCCGGCCACCCGCACACCAACATGGCCAAGGCCGCGCTCAACATGCTGACCCGCACCAGCGCGCGGGAGATGCTGGAGACCGACGGCATTTTGATGACCAGCGTCGACACCGGCTGGATCACCGACGAACGGCCGCACCCGGAGAAGTCCCGGCTCGCCGACGAGGGCTTCCACGCCCCGCTCGACCTCATCGACGGCGCGGCGCGGGTCTACGACCCCATCGTCCGCGGCGAACTGGGCGAGGACCTTCACGGAGTCTTCCTCAAGGACTACGCGCCGACCGAGTGGTGAGGCCACGCGGCCGGGCGGGACGGGCCGCGCGCGACTACGATCGACGGTGTGGCTGAGCGCCGACTCGCGCCCTCCGCGCCCGAACTCGTGCTGGAGACCGCCGGGGACACCCTGGTCCTGGTCCCGGGCAGGATGTACCGCGTCGGCCGCGACCCGGACGGCGAGATCGTCCTCGACGACCCCCGTGTCTCGTGGCATCACGCCGTCCTCCGCGCGGTCGGCGGGCAGTGGGTCCTGGAGGACGCCGGGAGCACCAACGGCACCTTCGCGGACGGCAGGAACGTCCGCCAGTGGGGCGTGGGCGCGGGCAGCGTCGTCCGCTTCGGAAATCCGCTGACCGGCCCGTGGGCCCGGCTCACCCGGGCGTCGGCCGCACCGGTCTACCGGCCGCCCCCGATCGCCTCGCCGCTGGCGACCGGCACCTTTCGGCAGCCGACGTCGGTGCGGCCGCTGCCCGACCACACGATCCACATCGGGCGCGCGGCCGACAACGACCTGGTCGTCGAGGACCTGCTGGTCTCCCAGCACCACGCGGAACTTCGGGCGCTGGCCGGAGGCGGCTACGAGATCGTCGACCTGCACAGCCACAACGGCACCTACCTCGACGGCCAGCCCGTGGAGCGGGCGACGGTGCACCAGGGCGACATCATCGACGTCGGCCACACGGTCTTCCGGCTGGTCGGCGACAAGCTCCAGCAGTTCACCGACACCGGTGAAGTGGCGCTGTGCGTCCGGGACCTGTCGGTGACCGTGGAGGACGGCCGCAAGACGCTGCTGGACGACATCTCCTTCCCCGTCGGCGAGAAGAGCCTGCTGGCCGTGGTCGGCCCCAGCGGTTCCGGCAAGTCGACGCTGCTCAACGCGCTGACCGGGCTGCGCCCGGCGGACCAGGGCACCGTGTTGTACGACGGCCGCGACCTCTACCGCGAGTACGCCGATCTGCGCCAGCGCATCGGCCTCGTACCGCAGGACGACATCCTGCACCTCCAACTTCCCGTCCGGCGGGCCCTGTTGTACGCCGCCGAACTGCGCTTCCCCGGTGACACCGCGAAGGACGAGCGGGAGGCCCGGGTCGACGAGGTGATCGCCGAACTCGGGTTGCGGGCCCGCGTCGCCCAGCCCGTCCACACCCTCTCCGGCGGCCAGCGCAAGCGCGTGAGCGTGGCGCTGGAACTCCTGACCAAGCCGTCCCTGCTCTTCCTCGACGAGCCCACCTCGGGGCTGGACCCGGGCATGGACCGCTCGGTGATGACGATGCTGCGCGGCCTCGCCGACGACGGCCGCACGGTGGTCGTGGTGACCCACAGCGTGCTCAGCCTGGAGGTCTGCGACCGGCTGCTGGTCATGGCCCCGGGCGGCCGCATGGCGTACTACGGACCACCGGACGAGACCCTGCCGTTCTTCGGATTCCGGCAGTGGCCGGAGGCCTTCGAGGCGTTCGAGAACGAGCAGCGGCGGGACTGGGCGGGCCAGTACGAGTCCTCCACCCTGCACGAGGAGTACATCACCGACGCGATGGATCAGATGGAGCCGCCCGGCCCCACACCCCGTCCGGCCCTGGTGCCGCCGAAGCCCCAGCACTGGGGCGGCCAGTGGTGGACGCTGGTGCGCCGCTACACGGCGTCGCTGGCCGCCGACCGCACCTTCCTGGCGATCATGGTCGCGTTGCCGTTCGTGATGGGCGGCATGGCGCGCGCCCTGGCCGGCGGCGGGCTGACGCAGCAGAACACGATCAATGTGCTGCTGATCCTCTGCGTCGGCTCCGTCCTGACGGGCGCCGCCAACGCCGTGCGCGAACTGGTCAAGGAGCGGGTGATCTACCGGAGGGAACGTGCGGTCGGCCTGTCCCGGTCGGCCTATCTCTGCTCCAAGATCGCGGTGTTGGGCGCGATCACCGTCGTCCAGGCGGTCGTCCTGACGATGGTGGCGCTCGTCGGTGTGCGGCTGAGACCCGGCGGCGGCAGCGGGGTGTTCACCAGCGCGCTGCTGGAACTCACGCTGGCGGCGGCGCTGCTGGCCTTCACCTCGATGATGCTCGGGCTGGTGGTCTCGGCCCTGGTGCGCAAGGAGGAGGTGACCATGCCGCTGCTGGTGCTCGTCGCCCTGGTGCAGGTCGTCTTCTGCGGCGCGCTGCTGAAGCTGCACGGGGTGCCGGGCCTTGAGCAGTTCTCCTGGCTGGTGCCGGCGCGCTGGGCGCTGGCCGCTATGGCGGCCACGCTCGATCTGGGCGCCCTGGTACCCGGCCGGATCACCTCCGATCCACTGTTCAGGCCGGAACCCGCCGTATGGGCGCTGGACATGGGCGCGATGGTGGCCCTGTCGGCGGTCATGGCCTACATCGTCGCGCGCCTGCTGCGGCGGCAGGAGCCGGCCGTCATGCGGCGGTAGACCCCGCCGGCGCGCTCGTCAGTGCGGGCCGCCGGTCCGGCCGGGCGCGCGACGGGGCCGGGCGACGAGGCTGCCCAGGAAGCCGGTCACGGCGCCCCAGGCGGCAGCGAGGCCGACGGCGGTGGCCAGGTCGGGCACGAGGACGACGGAGCCGCCGAGGCCGCCGGTGTCGGAGGGGTCTCCGATGCCGAAGAGGGAGAGGCCGTAGTGCGCGTCCATCCAGGTGAGGAGGCCGATCAGCAGCATGGCGGCCGCCGACGCGAGCGCCAGGTGGACGGCGTTGCGCAGGTGCCCGGTGCCCGGTGGGGCACGGCGGGCCGTGGCCCACCCCGCGGCGAGCATGGCGACGGCGGCGGCCACCAGGAGCCACCAGGCGCGGCCGTCCTGCCGGGTGAGGGAGGCGAGGTCGAGGGTGACGTCGCCGTCGCCGCCGGTGCGCAGGACGCGCGCGAGCGGTTCCGGCATCGGCAGGCCGAGGGCGCCCTTCACATGGCCGTGCCAGGTGGCGCCGAGGCCCAGTCCGAAGGCGAGCCAGGCGAGGTTCGGCAGCCCGAGGAAGACGACGGCCAGGGTGTCACCGGCGTCCGTCCGGGTGTCGGCCGTGACGAGGGCGGCGATCCCCACCGCCACGACGTACGCCAGGAGCACCGCCACCATCGCGCGGACGGCGGGCCGCACCGTGGCGTGCGGCGACACGAGCCGGGGCGGCAGGGGCACCCGCCGGGACACGGCGAGGGCCAGCAGGAGGACGACGAGCAGCCACAGCAGGCCCAGGCCCACGGTGGCGCCGACCAGGGCGTGGAAGCCGACGGTCGGCGTGGTCCCCAGCAACTGGGCGATCTCGTCGAGGTACTCGTTGCCCGCGGTGAGGCTGAAGCTGTGCCGGGCGCCGAAGGCGATCAGCAGGAGGGCGGCGACCCACAGCAGGGCCGTCCGCAGCACGATGCGCAGCAGGTGGCCGCCGGACAGCACGGCGTGGAACCGCAGAGGCCGCAGGAACGCGTAGGCCGTCACCAGGGCCCCCGCGAGCGCCACGGACAGCGGGACGAGGGTGATACCGGCCTGTGTCTCGGCGATGAGGCCCGCGCCTCCGTCCAGCGCGACCCGTCCGCCGACCGCCAGGACCACGGTCGCCGCTATCACCGGGAGGAAGGCGCCCGCCGGCAGCTCCGACGCGCCCGCGAGCCACAGCCCGAGGGCGGCGACGACCAGCATGACGGCGAAGCCGGCGATGACCACCCCCAGCGCGTGCAGCCAGCCCCGGACCGGCCCGAGGACGGGCCGGGGGACGGGGGGTTCATGGCGGCTCACGCAGTCAGGCTATGCAGCGGGGGCCCGGCCCGCCCGTCCGGAACGACCCGGTTTGCGCTCCACGGGCGGCTACGGCCGCCCCCGTCGTGCGCCGGGTCCGCACGCGGCCGCATGAGCGACGGCCATGGGCCGACGAACGGCGGCGCATGGGCGGGCACTTCGTGGCCGAGGTCTTCGAGAGGCGCGCCGACCCCGGAGCGGGTCGCCGCCCGGACGCCGGTCACGGCATGGACCGGGCCCCCGGGCTCGGGGCCCGGACCGCGGGCAGCGGCCGGCTCAGGAGTGTTCCTGCAGACGCGGCCCGTACAGGTCGACCATCCGGGCGCGCGCCGCGCCGAGCCGTTGCGCGATGGTCTGCGCGGCGGCCAGCACGACGGCCTGGCCCAGCACCGGGTCGTCCTTGAACAGATCGCGGACCTCGGCCGCGACGAACTCGTACGCCCCCACCGTGCCCAGCGCGTGCGCGGCGAGCTGCCAGCGGTAGGGCGGGAACATCCAGGACCAGCCGACCAGTTCGCCGGGGCCGAGGGTGTCCACGGAGACCAGGCCGCGACCGGGCACGTCCATGTCGAGCGAGACGGCGCCGGACTCCACCACCCAGAAACGGTCGGCGAACCTGCCCTCGTCGAAGATCCGCCAGCTCTGCGGGAAGCTCACCCGCTTGGCGTGTTCCAGGAAGACCCGGCGGTGGTGGAGCGGCAGTGAGTCAAGCATGGTCACCGTACTGCTCATGAACGTCCTCCCGTGCCGTCCGAGCCCTTGACCTCAGAGTACGGTCACGGGCCGGGCGTCGCAGGCAGGTGACCGGAGAACCAGTCGCGCGCCAGGTGTGCGACCTCGTCGAGTGCGCCGGGTTCCTCGAACAGATGAGTGGCACCCGGCACCACGTGCAACAGGTTGGGGCAGGTGAGCTCCGCCTGGGCGCGCCGGTTCAGCTCCAGGACGGTCTCGTCGCGCCCGCCCACGATCAGCAGGGTGGGCGCGCGCACCGCGCGGAGCCCGGCGCCGGCGAGATCCGGCCGGCCGCCGCGGGAGACCACGGAGGAGACCTCCGCCTCGGGGTGGGCGGCGGCCCGCAGCGCGGCGGCGGCACCGGTGCTCGCACCGAAGTAGGCGACCGGCAGGTTCTCCCGGCGGGCCCAGCGGGTGACGCCGGCGAGGCGGTCCGCCAGCAGCTCCACGTCGAAGACGTTGGCGCGGTCCGTCTCCTCCGCGGGCGTCAGCAGGTCGAACAGGAGCGTGCCGAGGCCGGCCTGGTTCAGGGCGGCGGCCACGGCGCGGTTGCGCGGGCTGTGACGGCTGCTGCCGCTGCCGTGGGCGAAGACGACCACGGCGCGGGCGTCGGCGGGCATGGTGAGCGTGCCGGCCAGCGACACCCCGGCGGCGTCCACCTCCACCTCGGTGGTCCGCGGGCCTCTGGCCACGGCCTGCTTCAGCAGTCCGGAGACCTCGTCGTCGGCGGTCTGCGAGAAGTCGTGGTACCACTCCCCCACCGCGAAGAACACGGCCGGCACCGACAGGCACACCACGTCGTCCGCAGCGGCCCGCAGCGCGGGCATGGCCTGTGGCGCCGCCACCGGCACGGCCAGCACGACGCGGGCGGCGCCCCGGGCGCGGGCCACCTCGCAGGCGGCCAGCGCGGTGGCGCCCGTCGCGACGCCGTCGTCCACGACGACGACCGTGCGACCGGCCAGCTCGGTGCGCGGCCGTCCGTCGCGGAAGCGGTGCGCCTGCCGGGACAGCTCGGCCTCCTCGTGCCGCTCGACGGTGTCGATGTCGTCCGGGGAGACGTGGCTCATCTGCACGATGTCGTCGCTGAGCACCCGGGCGCCGCCCTCGCCGATGGCGCCGAAGCCGAGTTCCCGGTGGTAGGGGACACCGAGTTTGCGGACGACGATGACGTCCAGGGGCGCGTGCAGGACCCGTGCCACCTCGTAGGCGACGACGACGCCGCCGCGTGGCAGGCCGAGCACGACGGGGTTGTCGGCATCCAGATGCCGCAGCCGCTCGGCGAGCTGCCGTCCGGCGTCGGCGCGATCTGTGAAGTGCATGGTTCACCCCCGCGAACGGGACATGCGGGACTCCTTACGGCCTACCCTGATTAGTGTCCAGCAAGCAAACGGCAGGGACCGTGCGATGCCCGTGCTCGTCGGAACGTCCGGGTGGCAGTACAAGGACTGGCGAGAGGTCCTGTATCCGCCGGAGGTCCCGCAGCGGCTGTGGCTGGAGGCGTACGCGGGGCACTACCCGACGGTGGAGAGCAACAACGCCTTCTACCGCCTGCCGTCCCGGGAGATCTTCGCCGCGTGGCGCGAGCAGACCCCCGACGGATTCGTCATGGCGGTCAAGGCCGGCCGCTACCTGACGCACATGAAGCGGCTGCGCGATCCCGAGGAGCCGGTACGCCGGCTGCTGACGCACGCCGAGGGGCTCGGTGACCGGCTGGGCCCGATACTGCTCCAGCTCCCGCCGAACCTGCGCGCGGACGGGCGGGTGCTCGACGAGTGCCTGCGCTGCTTCCCGCGGGAGGTACGCGTGGCGCTCGAACCGCGGCACCCCTCGTGGTGGACGCCGCAGATCCGGGCCCTGCTGGAGCGACGCGGTGTCGCCCTGTGCTGGGCCGACCGGCGGGCGCGCCCGGTGACGCCGCTGTGGCGCACGGCGGACTGGGGATATGTGCGGTTCCATGAGGGAATCGCCCGTCCGTGGCCGCGGTACGGGGCACGGGCGCTCACCACCTGGGCCCACCGCATCACGGACACCTGGCCGAAGGACTCCGACGTGTTTGTCTACTTCAACAACGACCCGGGCGGCGCGGCGGTCCTGGACGCCGACGCCTTCACCGCGGCGGTCACCGGGGTGAGGCCGTCGTGATCCGGCGCAGTGTGATCGTCGCCGGTGAGGTGCAGGGCGTCTTCTTCCGCGACACGTGCCGGCGCACGGCGCTGGAGGAGGGGGTGAGCGGCTGGGTCCGCAACCTGCCCGACGGCACGGTGGAATCGGTCTTCGAGGGCCCCGCCGAGGCGGTCGGGCGGATGGTGGAATGGGCCCGCCAGGGGTCTCCCCTGGCGATCGTGGACCGGGTCGACGTCCACGAGGGGGAGCCCGAGGGCCTCACGGGGTTCGAGATCCGCCCGACTCCGTGGCGCGGCTGAGCAGCAGCGAGCGGCTGCGTTCGTCGGCCCAGAGGGAGTGCGGGTCCACGTGAGGGCGGAGCAGGCCGGTGAGCGCGGTGTCGGCGCGGTCGCCGAGGGCGTCCGAGGCGATCTTGCGCGCCACTCCGGCAAGGAAGTCGGCGAGCTGCACCCGCGGGTCGGAGCGGGACTCGACGAGGGTGAGGGACGCGAGCCGGGACGGCGGCGGCAGGATCGTCTCCAGCCGGCGGACGCGGTCCGCGGTGAGCGTGTTCTGCCGGTCGTGGACGACGGCGACGGGGTGTCCGTCCCGGCCGAAGTGGGCGATGGTGCGGGCCAGGGACGGGATCAGCGGGTCGAGCTCCGGGACCGACGGCGGCTCGTCCAGGACGCGGGCCCGGAATGCCTCGGCGCGCGGGCGGGTGTGCCGCAGGCGCGTGGCGAGAGCGGTGCCGGGCAGGGCGTCGAGGGTGCGGTAGAAGGCGTCCACGGGCGCCGGTCCGGCGTCGCGGTTGCGGGTGCGGACAAGGTCGTTGGCGGACTCCAGGAAGGCGCGCCACTGCGCGGCCGGGAGGGCGCCTCGGCCCTCGCGGTAGAGCGGCGCGGCCTCGGCCCGGTCGCCGAGCAGCACGTCGGCGACCCGGCGGACGACGAAGAACGCCTTGTCGGTGAGGTGGACCCGGGCGTCGGGCGGGAGCGGCCCGGAGGGGCCGAGGAACCACTCGAGGACGGGCCGGTGCTTCTCGCGGAGCAGGTGGTTGGCCTTGTACTCCAGGGCCGGGGAGCGGATCCGGTCGCGCATCTCCCGCAGGCAGGCGTGCGCCTCGGCGGCGTCCATGCGCACGCCCGCGTGGGCGAACACGTCGGTGTTGCCGCCGATGAGGTTCTCGCCGTCCGATCCGGACTCGTCGCAGGCGATCTCCAGGACGGGACCCGTCGCCACAGCGCCCTCCCCTGGTCGTCCGGTGCCCGGTGGTCCGGTCGTTCCCGGCCATCCTCGGTGATCGGGGCGGCGCGCTCCAGGGGATTTCCCGAGTGGCGCACGGAGCGCGGGGCGCTCCCGGTCGTCGGTACTTCTCCTCAGCCGCACCACCGCGGCCGTCCGCCGGGCCCCCGGATCCCGGCGGAAGATGGGACATCCTCCCGATGCCCGCGGACTCGCGCCCCTGTCAGCATCGACAGGGCACGTGAACATGATCCGAACCCGCGCGAGGCAGCCCTCGTGCGCGATGCAAGCGAGGCCCACCCCCCATGAACCACCGTACGCAGCGGGCAGCATGACCCTGCTCAGGTTCCCGATCCCCCAGGCGGGACCGCAGACCGACGCCCATGCCTACGCCCTCCGCGCGGGAAGGATGTTCGACGGTTTCACGCTGACCGGCGCGGCGACCGTCCACGTCCGGCGCGACCGGGTCGTCGCCGTGGACCGGACGGGCTCGGTGCCGCCCGGCGTACGGCTGGTCGACCTGGGCGACGACGTATGCCTCCTGCCCGGCCTGATCGACGTGCGCGCCCATCTGGCGCTCGACGCGGGGCCCGACCCCGTGGCCTCGCTCGTCGCGGCCGATGACCAGCGGCTGCTCGCACGCATGCGCGTCGCGGCCCGCACGGCGCTGTACGCCGGGATCACGACGGTCAGGGATGCCGGGGACCGCGGCTATCTCGGGGCGGCCCTGGCGGCCGAGACCGCCGCCGATCCCGGCCTGGGGCCCGAGATCCTTGCCGCGGGACCGCCGATCACCACGCCCGGCGGGCACGGTCACTTCCTGGGCGGCGAGGCGGTGGGCAGGCGCGCGCTGGTCGACGCCGTGCGGGAACGGCATGCCCGGGGGTGCTCCCTTGTGACGGTGATGGCCAGTGGCGACGTCCGTACGCCGGGCTCGGACCCGACCCGTTCGCAGTACACGCGCGACGATCTGCGCACCGTGGTCGACGAGGCCCACCGCCTCGGTCTCCCGGTGGCTGCGCACGCCCATGCCACTGTGGCGATCGCGGACGCGCTGGCCGCCGGAGTGGACAGTCTGGAGCACGCGTCGTTCCTGGGCGGCCACGGGGCGGTCGAGGAACTGCGGCTGCAGGCCCTCGTCGCGGGGAGCGGGACCTTCGTCAGCATGACGCCGGTCCTGGAGGCGGGGGCGTACGCCGACGCCGTCCACGGTGCCTACCGGTCCCTGGCCCGGCTCGGCGCCCGGATCGCCGTGGGATCGGACGCGGGTGTCGCCCCCGCCCGGCCGCACGACATCCTGCCGTACGACGCACTGGAGCTCACGCGACTCGGCGTGTCCCCGCTGGCGGCCCTGAAGGCCGTCACCAGCGAGGCGGCCACCCTGTGCGGGACCGAGGGCCGCAAGGGCCGCATCCGGGCCGGTGCCGACGCCGACTTCCTCGCGATCACCGGCGACCCCCTTTCCGGCCTCACCGCCCTCCAGGACGTACGCGCGGTCTTCCGCGCGGGCGTCCGGATCCGCTGACGGCGGCCGCTACTCGCCGTGGCGGCCCAGGCTGTCGCGGTCGACCGGCGGGAGGTAGTCGCGCACCAGGGTGCGGTCCCACCAGGCGCCGGTGGTGCGCAGGGTGTGCCAGTCGGTGAACCGGTAGTGGTAGAGGCGCGCCCGGACGAAGGTCGGCGGGGCGTGCGGGAACGGGTTGCTGCGCAGCAGGCGCAGGGTGCCGGGGTCGTTGTCGAGGAGCTTGCCGACGAACGGCAGGAACCAGGGCCAGGCGTAGGCGGAGGAGATGCCGGCGAACCACATGAGCCAGTCCAGGCGCAGGTGGAGCGGGGCGAACTGGCGGGGCATCCGGCGGGGATCGGTGGGTTTGCCCTTGAAGCCGTACTCCTTCCAGACCGTGCCCGGTCCCGGTTCCGCGGCGTCCGTGCCCTCGACGACGACCTCCATGCGGACGCGGTTGACGCTGCCGAAGGCACCGTAGGAGTTCACCAGGTGCAGCCGGTTGAAGGAGACGTTCATCATCTGGCCGCGCGAGACCAGGTTGCGGGCGGGCCACCAGCTGAGCACGGCGACCAGCACGGTGGCGGCCAGCACCAGGCCCTCGTACCAGCCGGGCGCCGGAGTGGCGGCACGTGCCGGGGGCGCGGCGAGGAGGGAGCCGTCGACGGCGGAGACGGCGAGCACGATGGTGAGCCAGTTCAGCCAGGCGAAGTTGCCCGACACGACCAGCCAGAGCTGGGTGAGGATCACGATCGCGGCGGCGATGGTCGCGACCGGCTGCGGCGTGAACAGCGCGACCGGGACGACGAGCTGCGCGAAGTGGTTGGCCGCCGTCTCCACCCGGTGCACCGGCCGGGGCAGCCGGTGGAAGAACCAGCTGAGCGGGCCGGGCATGGGCTGTGTCTCGTGGTGGTAGTCCAGGCAGGTCAGATCGCGCCAGCACGCGTCGCCGCGCATCTTGATCAGGCCCGCGCCGAATTCGACGCGGAAGAGCAGCCAGCGCATCAGCCACAGGACGAGCACCGGCGGCCCGGTGTCGTCGTTGCCGAGGAAGACGGCGAGGAAGCCGGCCTCAAGCAGCAGGGACTCCCAGCCGAACGCGTACCAGGTCTGGCCGACGTTGACGATGGACAGGTAGAGCAGCCACAGCACGGTCCACAGCAGCATCGCCGCCCAGAGCGGCACGAGATCGGCCGCCCCGGCGGCCACGGCGGCGGACAGCGCGGCACCGCCCCAGGCGACGGTCGCGAAGAGCCGGTCGGAGTAGCGCCAGTGGAAGAGGCTCGGCGACCGGGGGAAGGGCACTCGGGCGGTGAACCGGGGCACGGGCAGCAGCCCGTGCTCGCCGATCAGGGCGCGGAACTGGTGCGCGGCGCCCGCGAAGGCGACGAAGTACAGCACGGCCAGGCCGCGCTGGATGACGACGCGGCTCAGCCAGTACTCGGGAGCCGTGAACCACTCCATGGCGCTCCCGGCCGGTCAGGGGTGATCGCTGATCAGTGACAGCAGCCCGCCCTCGGGATCGCGGATGCCGGCGACGCGCCCGTAGGCGCTGTCGATGGGCTCGCCGGTGATCTCGGCGCCCAGTTCCTTGGCGTGGGTGACGGCCGCGTCGACGTCGTCGACGGCGAAGAAGACATGCCAGCGCGGCCGCACCCTCGGGTCGGCCGCGGCCTCGACCCCGCCGCCGCGGATGCCCGCCACGCTGTGGCCGTCCACGTAGAGCACGACGCGGTCGTTCTCCCACTCCACGACGTAACGCGGACCGCGCCGGTCCCAGTGGAAGACCTCGCCGTAGAAGAGGGCGGCGGCGAAGGCGTCGCGGGTGCGCAGTTCGATCCAGGTGGGCGCCCCGTGCATGCGCAGCTTGCGCGGCGGGCCCTGCTCGCCTTCCCAGATGCCGAAGGCCGCGCCCATGGAGTCGGCGACGAGCGCCAGGCGCCCGGCGTCGAAGTCCAGCGGGCCGACGGCGACCGTGCCCCCGCGGTCGCGGATGTCGGAGGCGGTCGCGTCGGCGCTCTCCACACCGAAGTAGGTCGTCCAGGCGACGGAGGTCTCCCAGTCACGGGCGATGGCGCCGATGCCCGCGACCTCGGTGCCGTCGATCATGGCCCGTTCGTACGGACCCCAGCGTGACGGGCCCGGTTCGAAGGTCCAGCCGAGCAGCGGCCCGTAGAACGCCTTCGCCACGTCCAGGTCGCGCGCCATCAGACTGACCCAGCAGGGTGCGCCGGCCACGCAGCAGATCTTCGTGGTGGACACGTCCTGGCCTCCTTGATCGTCGCCCGTTCCAAGGATGGGGGCAGCGGGTCAGGTGGGCATTTCGACGGGTCCGCCGCACGGAAGCGGCCGCGCGGGCGGCGCGGTGGGCTCAGTGTCCGAACAAGTGCATCCGGCTGCGGCGCGAGGGGACCGTGGCGGTGGTCTTCCCGGTGGTGGTCGTGGCGGTGTCAGCGGTGTCCGTGGTCCCGGCGGTCCTGGCGCCCGTGGTGCCGGCCGGGGTGGTGGCGGCAGCCTCGTGCGCCCGTGCCCGCCGGCGCAGGGTGCGCAGCTCGGCGCGGCGGCTGCGCGAGCGTCCGGCGCCGGCCATCGCCATGCCCGCGGCCAGGCAGAACACCAGGCCGAGAGCGATGCCGGCGAGGAAGACGCCGAGGGTGTTGAGGGTGGCGATGTCGGTTCCGAACATCGTCACCGTGTAGTCGGGCCCTCCGGAGAGGTTGTCCGAGATCAGGAGCCCGGTGAAGGCGGCGGTCCCGCCCATCAGCAGAAGTCCCAGAAGCAGCATCGTGCTCTCCTCGATGTCCTGGCCGTGGTTCTGGTCCGTTGAGCCTCGCCTACCCCGAGCGGGGACACGGATGCGTACCGCCGTCCTTGCGCAGGAAACGGCGCAGGCGGGTGAGGGGCCAGGTGTTGATCACGTCGTCCTTGGTGAGCCGGCCGCGCTGCGCGGTGCCGACGCCGTAGCGCATGAAGTCCAGGTGCGGCGTGGAGTGGGCGTCGCTGTCCACGGCGAACCGCACGCCGTGCCGGCGGGCGCGCAGGATGAGCTCGTCGCCCAGGTCCAGCCGGTCGGGCTGGGCGTTGACCTCCAGCGCGGTGCCGGTGCGCGCGCAGGCGGCGAAGACCTCGTCGAAGTCGGCGTCGACGGCGGGGCGTCTGCCCAGCATCCGGGTGGTGGGGTGGCCGATGATGTTGACGTGCGGGTTCTCGGCGGCCCGCACCAGGCGCCGGGTGAGCGCGGCGCGGCCTTGGTGGAAGTGCGAGTGGATCGAGGCGACGCACAGGTCGAAGCCCGCCAGGAAGTCGTCGGGCCAGTCCAGACCGCCGTCCGGGCCGATGTCGAGCTCGGTGCCGTGCAGGACGCGCATGCCGCGGTGGGCGCCCTGGGCGCGGTCCAGGGCCCGGACGCGTTCGCGCTGGGCGAGGATCTTCTCGTCCGTCATCCGCTGCATGGACAGGCCGGGCGCGTGGTCGGTGACGGCGTAGTACGCGTAGCCGCGGCGCGCGGCGGCCTCGACCATCTCCTCCAGGCCCGCCAGCCCGTCGGTGAGGTCGGTGTGGGTGTGCAGGTCACCGCGGATGTCGCGGTCGGCGACCGGCTCGGGCAGCTCGCCCTCCAGACCCTCCTGGATCTCTCCGCGGTCCTCGCGCAGGGTCGGCGGTATCCAGGGCAGACCGAGCCGGGCGTAGACCTCCTCCTCGGTGCGGGAGACGATCAGCTCGCCGGTCGCGGCGTCGAAGAGGCCGTACTCGGAGAGCTTGAGCCCGTGGCGGACGGCCAGCTCCCGGGTGCGGATGTTGTGCGCCTTGGAGCCGGTGAAGTACTGCAGCGCGGCGCCCCAGGAGTCCGGTGGCACCACCCGCAGGTCCACCTGAAGGCCCTTGGTCGTGCGGATCGAGGTCTTCTTCTCCCCGCGCGCGATGGTCTCGGCGGCGTACGGCAGACGGGTGAACGCCGCCATGAACGGAGCGGACCGATCGGCGGCGACGAGGACGTCCACGTCGCCGATCGTCTCGCGCATGCGGCGCAGGGAGCCCGCCCAGGCGCAGCGCCGGCAGCCGGTGACCTCCGACAGGGCGGCGACGACCTCCTCGGCGACCCCGGTGGCGACGTTCAGGGGGACCCGGCCGCCGGAGGACAGCATCAGGCCGATGCCGTGCAGGATGTTCTCCTCGGTCCGGGGGCCGAAGCCGGGCAGGTCGCGCAGCCGTTCCTGCTCGATGGCATCGGCCAGTTCGCGCACGGAGGCGATGTGCAGCTCCTTGTAGAGCGTCATCGCGCGCTTGGGGCCGAGCGTCGGGATCGCGGTCATCTCCCGGACACCCGCCGGGATGCCGGCGCGCAGTTCCTCGACCGCCGAGACGGCGCCGGTGCCCAGGTACTCGGCGATCTTGTCGGCGACGGACCTGCCGACGCCGGGGATCTTGAGCAGTGCCTTCTGGTCGAGCCGGAAGACGTCCTCGTGGTGGCCGCCGATGGCGCGGGCGGCCTTCTCGTAGGCGCGCGCCTTGAAGGCATCGCCACCGGTGATCCGGATGAGGTCGGCGTACTCCCGGAGCAGGGCTTCGACCTCGTCGTTGGCCCTGGCCATGAAAGGCGCCTTCCCGGCCACCGGCGCCCGCTAACGCGCGGGGACTGTCCTTCCCCTCGCGGCGGGACGGGCCTTGAGGCACCTTGGAGAGAGCTGGACGACAAGTCCCACGGCCCAGGGAGAGCGATATGACCGACCACACCTACCGGGTGACCGAGATCGTCGGCTCGTCGGACGAGAGCGTCGACGCGGCCATCCGCAATGGGCTCGCCCGTGCGTCGGAGACCCTGCGCAATCTGGACTGGTTCGAGGTCACCCAGGTCCGCGGCCACTTCGAGAACGGGCAGGTCGGGCACTTCCAGGTCGGGCTGAAGGTCGGTTTCCGCCTGGAGTCCGCCGGCTGACGCGACGGCGCCGGCGGCCGTCCGCGGCCGTTGTCAGTCCCTTGGGGGAACATGGCGGGTGCCGGTACCGCCTCGGGCCGGTCGTTTCCCCGGGAGGGACCGGTCATGGTGGCATTCCAGCTGACGATCGACTGCGCGGACCCCGCGGCCCAGGTCCGCTTCTGGGCCGCGGCGCTGCGGTACAAGCCGGAGGACGCGCCCGCCGGCTTCCCCACCTGGCGGGACTACTGGCTGAGCATCGGCGTCCCCGAGGAGGAACTGGGCGACTCCGACGGCTGCGACTCCATCGTGGACCCGGAGGGGGCGGGCCCGCGGATCTGGTTCCAGCAGGTCCCCGAGGGCAAGTCCGGCAAGAACCGGCTGCATCTGGACGTGAAGGTGGGCGGGCGGCGGGAGGACGTCCCGCTGCCGGTCCGCAAGGAGCGTGTCGACGCCGAGGTGGAGCGGCTGCTCGCGGCCGGTGCCTCCCGGCTGCGGGTGCTGTCCACGCCGGGTGTCGACCACTACGGGGTGGTGCTGCGGGACCCGGAGGGCAACGAGTTCTGCGTCGCCTGACCCGCCGGGCGGTTCTCGCGGGAGTTCACCGGCCGCCGTCGCGACGGCGGCGCCACAGATGGCGGGCCACGAGCGCCGCGAGGAGCACGCCGAGGGCGATCAGCAGGTACACCTGGGAGCGGGTGAGCCAGGAGTAGACCGATCCGAGCCGGGTGCCCGCCGCGTAGCCGACGGCCGCCCAGGCCCCGACCCACAGCAGGGCCCCCAGCGTCGTGCACGCGAGGAACCGCCACCAGGGCATGCCCGCGGTGCCGGCGATGATGCCGTTCGTCTGCCGGAGGACGTCCACGAAGCGCGCGAAGACGATCACGAGGTCGGCACGGCGGGCGAAGAAGGCCTCCCCGCGCGCGAAGCGCGCCGGAGTCAGCAGCACGTAGCGGCCCCATCGGTGCACGAAGGCCCGACCGCCGCTGTGCCCGATGAGGTAGCCCAGGCAGTCGCCCAGCAGGGCGGCGGCCACGGCGACCGCGACGACGCCCACGATGTCCATCCGCCCGGTGCCCGCGTAGGCGGCGGCCACGACCAGGATCGTCTGGCCGGGCACCGGGATGCCGCAGTTGTCGAGGAGCACGAGCACGCCGACCGCCAGGTAGCCGTAGTCCTCCAGCAGCGGCGCCAGGTCGGCCAGCGGCCCGGGCAGCGGAGGCGGGACGCCCACCCTCACCGCACGGCGGCACGATCGGCCGCTCCGCTCCCGTACCGGGCCCCCGTGGGACGCAACTCCCGGTCCGTGGCGGGAAGTCCGCGCCCGCGCACGGACCGTACCGCTCGCGTCATGGGCACCTCACTCGCCAGGTCGGACAACTTTCGCGCCGCACCATGAAGCGCTGTACCGGGGTGGGGGCCGGGCTTCCGGGGCGTGTCGGGGGCTGGATTCACACCGGCGGGCTAGGACCGGCCACCGCCGGGCGGTCTCCCCGTCGCACGTGGCCCTCCGCGCGGCGCCGGTCCCGAAACACGCCTTGGCGCACCGACCACGGTCCGCTCCCGGAACCGCGCGGCCGGGGATAGTGGCTGTGTGCCCGGTGGCCTCCCCCCACGCCTCGCCGACCTCGTGCGGCTCAACAGCGACCCGATCGCCGTGCAGACGGTGCGCTCGACGGTGGCCGCGGTCCTGTCGTACGCCGTGGCCGTCTGGCTGCTGCCCAACCCGGCGCCGCTGACGGCCCCGCTGACGGCGTTGCTGGTCGTCCAGGTCACCCTCTTCACAACTGTGACGACGGGCATCCGCCGGGTGATCAGCGTGGTGGCGGGCGTGCTCATCGCGGTGGGCTTCAGCGAGCTGATCGGGCTGACGTGGTGGAGCCTCGGGCTGATCATCCTGGCTTCGCTGGTCATCGGGCACTTCATCCGGGTGGACGAGTTCGTCGCCGAGGTGGCCATCAGCGCGATGCTGATCCTGGCGGTGCCGGCACCGTCCGGGGAGGCCGTGGACCGCGTCATGGAGACGCTGGTCGGGGCCGCCGTCGGTGTGCTCCTGAACGTGGTCGTGCCCCCGCCGGCGTTCGTCGAGCCGGCCGGTGAGGCGGTACGCGAGCTGGCCGAGCACATGCGGCTGCTGATGATCCGTATGGGTGGCGAACTGCGCGCCGGCGCGACCGCCGAACGGGCCCGTACCTGGCTGATGGACGCACGGCGCCTGGACAACGAGATCGCCCGTTTCGACGCGTCGTTGCGCCGGGCGGAGGAGGGTACCCGGCTCAATCCGCGGGTCAGGCCGGCCGAGGGCGCGATGGCCAGGCTCGTCCTCCGCAGCGGTCTGGACACCCTGGAGGTGTCCACGGTCCTGATGCGCACACTGTGCCGCTCCCTGACCGAGATGGAGCGCGAGCGCGGGCCGCTGGAACCGCTGTTCTCCAAGGAGCTCGCGGACGGAATGGACGAGCTCTTCGCCGACATGGCCGACGCCGTGGACAGCTACGGCCGGCTGATCGCGGCCCAGGTGACCGCGGGCGCCGAGCAGGCGGAGGCACGGCTGGAGGACGCCCTGCGGCGCGGGCGGGAGGAGCGCGACCGGATCGCGGTGCTGCTGCGGGCGGAGACCGAACGGCGCTGGGAGAACTGGGACCTGTACGGGGCGCTGCTGGCCAACATCGACCGGCTGCTGAACGAGCTGGACCTCGAACAGCGCTCCCGATGGCTGTCCGAGCAGCTGGTCGCCGTCGCCCCCTCCTCGAAGGGAATGTCCGCCCGGGTCCACCGGCGGGCCCGCGCCATCACCGGACGGCTGCGGCGCGGCGCACCTGGCCGGGGCTGATCGCGGCGGCACACCCGCGGGCCGCCGGGCGGGGAGGCGGCCGGTCGCACAGGTCCAATTCGGCTCGCCCGAGGCGGAGTTGTCTCGTCGGAAACGAGGCAGTCGCCCCTCCGGGTGCCAAATCTCGTGGGCGTCGTGACGGTGATCCGCGAGGCCTGTCGCCGGGTCAGGTAGGCCCGGATCGTTTCGTGGCAGTGCGTCACTTCCTTGGCCACGTTGTCGCCCGGACGCTCCGCTCGACGGGCGGGCTCCGGCGGAGGGACGTACGACTGATCGCAGAGGCGGCGACCGCCGCCGACCACGCGTCCGAGGAGAGGACCCTCATGCGAACCAGTCTGACGCGCCGCACCGCTCTCGGTGTCGCCACCGGACTCCTGGCCACCGGCCTGATCGCCGCGAGCGCCGGCTCGGCCGCCGCCGCCGGCCACATGGTGCTCCGCGACAGCAGCAGCCAGACGCGGCTGCTCGACGAGGATGACAACAACGGCGGCAACGACGACCCTGCCGACAACGCGATCGACAACGGCGGCAACCTCGACCCCGCCGACAACGCGATCGACAACGGCGGCAACCTCGACCCCGCCGACAACGCGATCGACAACGGCGGCAACCTCGACCCCGCCGACAACGCGATCGA
>NZ_JBHXSO010000016.1:0-147204 GCF_042714775.1 Streptomyces sp. NPDC058691
ACCACCCCGCCCGGGCCGGGCACACAACGGTGGGGGGCGCCCGCCGACCCCGCTGCCCCCCGGCCGGGTCGGCCCCGTTCACCCCGGGCCGCCCCGCCACACCCACGCCGGCCCCGCCGCCTTTTCGTGCGCCCTGCTCCCGGCCGGGGCTGCCCGGCCGGGGCTACCGGCTACCGGCTACGGGTTGCGGTTGATGGTGAACGTGGACGTGGTGTTCTTGATGTCCAGGAAGTTGTCGTTGAGCTGCAGGTTGTTGAAGGTGACCGAGCCGACCGCCGGACCCTGGCCGGCCTCCGGCATCTCGTTGGCCCACAGGCCGAAGCCGGACTTGGCGTCGAAGGCGTCACCGCTGCGGTGGGCGCCGGTGATGGTCACGTTGGTGAGGATCGTGTCCTTGATCGGGTTCTGCGGCTGCCCGCCGACGTAGTTGGTCTGGAACATGATGCCGCTGTACGTCGGGTCCACGATGTCCACGTCGCTGACGCGGATGCCCTGGAAGACCTTCGAGGCGGAGAAGAGCCAGATGCCCGGGAAGGTCTGACCGCCCCAGAAGTGTCCGCCGGCGCGGACGATGGAGACGTTCTGGATGTTGGTCGGGTCGGTCCCGAAGCCGTTCATCGGGTAGCCGAAGTCCAGGGAGCTGATCGTGACGCCCGAGTAGACCAGCGTGTCCGCGATGAGGATGTTGCGGAACGTGTTGGCGTAGCCGCCGTAGACCGCGATGCCCGCGGCACGCCAGGTCAGCAGGGACGTCAGGTTCTCGTAGAGGTTGTTCTTCTCGTCCGCACCGCCCGCGTCGATCGCGGAGAAGAGCGCGAAGCTGTCGTCACCCGTGGCACGGGCCTCGATGTTGTCGAGGTGGTTGTCCGTGCTGCCGTTGGTCATGTTGATGCCGTCGGCGAAGGTGTCGCGGATGCGGGAGTTGGTGATGGTGACGTTGTCGGTGTTGGCGCCCCAGTAGAGGCAGACCGTGTGCTCATTCCAGACGTTGTCGATGGTGATGTTGGCGACGTTGGCGAAGTCGAAGACCTTGCCGGGACCGTCGATGCGGGAGGTGTAGTTGCCGAAGAACGCGAAGCCCGAGAAGGACGAGCCGTTGGCCGTGGAGTCGGCGCGGAAGCCCGCGTCGGTGTTGGACTGGCTCGACGGGGTGCGGAAGCGGGTGTACCAGGGGCCGGCACCGATGATCTTGACGGCCTTGCCGTAGACCTGGAACTTGCTGGAGGTGTCGTAGTCGCCGGCCGGCAGGTAGACACCCTTGATCGTGCCGGTGGTGTCCATGCGCGCCTTGTCCAGGGCGTTCTGGACGTCCTGCTGGCTGAAGCCGGTGGGCGCGGTGTACGCCGCGGGGTCGGGGTTGGCGATCGGCGTGGCCTGCTCGGTGTTGATGAAGTCGATCGCGTAGTTGGTGTTGTTGGCGCCGTCCTTCTGGAGCTTGATCTTGGCCCCGGCCGGCACGTTGGTGCCGAGCAGCATGCTGGCCTCGTCGTAGATGTGGCGCTGGCCGCCGTCGCCGGGGCTGTTGCCCGGGGCGGTCTCGTTGCCGTACAGCCACGCGTACTTGGAGGTCAGGTCGATGGCCTTGAGGAAGGTGCCGTTGACGTAGACGTTGAGCGTGGAGTCGATGCCCCCGCCGCCCGCCGAGTCCGGGATGGAGTAGCGCACGACCAGGGTGTTGGTGCTCGCCTTGGTGGTGAACTCCACCGAGCTGCCGGTGCTGTTCAGCGTGACGGCCTTGCGGCCGGACGCCTCGCCCGCGAGGTCGCCGACGGTGCGGTTCGGGCCGACGACCTGCGCGCCGCCGCCCAGGACGCCGTCCTCGGCCTCGTACATGTCGTACGGCATGTTGGCGCCGCGCCCGACGAACAGGGACTGGGTGCTGGTGTTGTTCTGCTGCTTGACCGCCAGCTCGTTGGCGTCGGCGGCGATCACCGTCTTGACGGTGTACTTGCCGTTGACCGCCGTCCAGGTGCCCAGGTTGACGGGGCTGCCGGTGCTGCCCGCGGCTATGGCGCCGCTGTAGGAACCGGTGAGCGTCTTCACGACACTGCCGGAGGCGGTGTCGGTGACCGTGACCGTGATCCCGTGGGCGCCGCCCGCGGAGGCCACGGTGCCCTGGTTCTTGATCGCGACCGAGAAGGTGACGGTGTTGCCCTTGCCCGGGTTGCCCGGCGTCCAGCTGGACGGCGCGGCGACCAGGTCCGAGCTGTCGACCGGCTTGACGACCAGCGGACTCGGGTTGCTGTAGGCGTTGTTGGTGTCGTTCTGCTCGATGACGGTGTTCGACTCGTCGACCTTCGCGCTCAGCGGGTAGCTGCCCGCGTCACGGGTGCCGATGTTCGCCGTCACCGTGGTCGAGGCGCCGGCGGCCAGCGCGCCGACCGCGGCGGTGCCGACCTTGGTGGTGCCCAGGTAGAAGTTGACGTTCGTGGCGCCCGAGGCCAGCTCGCCGATGTTGCGGACGGTGGCGGAGAGCGTGACCGCGTCGGTCTCGACCGGCGCGCTCGGGGACACGGACATGGCGGAGACCGTCAGGTCCGGGTTCGGCGCCGGGGTGCCGATCACCTGGAACTCGGCGACCTGCCCGCCGCCCGCACCGCTGTTGGCGGTGAACGTCAGCCGAACGTCGGCGACGCGCGCGCTGACCGGGATCGTCACCGTGTTGCCGGAGGCCGGGTTGAACGTGTAGTCCGCCGCGGCCTTGAGGCTGGTGAAGCCGCTCGCGCCCTGCTCCCGGCCGAGCACCTGGATGTTCTGGGTGCGGGTGCCCCAGGCGCCGTCGGGGTTGAGCTTGAGGACCAGCGAGGTCACGTCGGCGTTGGCGCCGAGGGAGACGGTCAGGGTGTTGGGGTAACTGCCGCCCGCGCCCTCCCAGTACGTGGTCACGCTGTTGTCGTTGGCGTTGGTCGCGACGAAGCTCTGGGTGGTGGAGGAGGCCGTGATCGGCTTGCCGACGGCCATGTTCGAACCGGGGCCGGTGGTGGAGCCGTTGCGGATGACGGTGGCGCTCGCGACGCTGCGGTTGCCCGCGGCGTCCTTGGCCTTGATGTAGTAGGCGACGGTCGCCGAGTCCGGCTGGGTGTCGG
Organism: Streptomyces sp. NPDC058691; assembly: GCF_042714775.1. Taxonomy (NCBI): domain Bacteria; kingdom Bacillati; phylum Actinomycetota; class Actinomycetes; order Kitasatosporales; family Streptomycetaceae; genus Streptomyces; species Streptomyces sp. NPDC058691. Next base: position 3,087 of record NZ_JBHXSO010000016.1, read on the forward strand.
TGTACGTCAGCGTGCTGCCGGAGACCGTGGTGCGCAGCTGGTCGTTGGCGTAGACCTCGTAGCCGGTGACGCCCACGTTGTCCGACGAGGCGGTCCAGGTCAGCTTGATCTGGCCGGACGCGGGCTGGGTGTAGGCGAGGTTGCCGGGCTGCGAGGGCGCCTGCGTGTCGCCGCCGGTGTCGCCGGTGCGGGTGACGGTGTTGCTGTTGCCCGACTGGTTGCCCGCCGCGTCCTTGGCCCGTACCGAGTACGTGACCGTGGCGGTGTCGGGCTGGTTGTCGGTGAAGGTCGTCACGTTGCCGGCGACGCTCGTGCGCAGCGTGCCGTTGGCGTACACGTCGTAGCCGGTGACGCCGACGTTGTCGGTGGACGCGTTCCAGGTCAGCCGGATCTGGCCGGACGCGGGCTGCGTGTACGCCAGCCCGGTGGGCGCGGACGGCGCGATGGTGTCACCGGTGGCGGGGCCGTAGATCTCCAGCTCGGAGACCTGGGCGGCGATCCAGCCGGTGTTGGCCGTGACGTTGACCCGCACGTAACGCACGGTCGCCGCGGTCAGGTTGATCGTGACCGTGTTGTTGTTCCCGGGGGTGAACGCGTAGTCGTGGGACGCCACCAGGTCGCTGAAGTTCGACCCGTCCGTGCTGCCGCGCAGCGACAGCGTCTGCGTCCGCGCCTCCCAGGTCGGCGGCAGCTTCAGCACGACCTTGCTGACGCCCACCGAGGAGCCGAGGTCGGCCTGGAGCCACTGCGGGAAGGCGTTGTTGGGGCTCTCCCAGTACGAGGCCTGGTTGCCGTCGTTGGCGTTGGCCGGGCTGTAGGGGGCGTTGCTCCCGCTTGCGGTCAGCGTGCGGCCCAGGGCCAGGTTGTCCGACGAGGTGGCGGCACCGTGCACCTCGAGCTCGGAGACCTGGGCGGCGGACCAGCCGGTGTTGGCGGTGATGTTCAGCCGCACGTACCGGGTCGTGACGGAGGAGAAGCCGATCGTCACGGTGTTGCCCGACCCGGGCGCGAAGGTGTGCGCCGCCGAGCCGGAGAGGGTCGAGAAGGTGTTGCCGTCCGTGCTGCCCTGAACAGCGAACGTCTCGTCGCGCGCGCCCCACGGGGCGGGCAGCTTCACGACCACCTCGTCGATGTTCGTACCGCTGCCCAGGTCGACCTGGACCCATTGCGGTAAGGCGCTGCCCGCGCTCTGCCAGTACGTGTCCTGGCTGCCGTCGGTGATGTTCGCGACCCCGTACTCGGCGTGCGAACTGCTCGCGGTGGCCGGTCTGCCCGCCGCGAGGTTCGGCCCCCCGGCGGCCGAGGCGGGCGGCGCGGACAGGCCGAGCACGACCATGCCTGCCGCGATCACCCCCGCCACCAGCCGCTGGATCATGTGCTTCCTTCGCATGTCGTCCCTGTGCCTCTCGTGTATCGGTGACCGAGAAGTTGCGTTGATCGCTCATGAAATTGCGTTAACCGTGGCGATAGTTGCAGAGCCGATTGCGGGCGTCCATGGCTACGACCGGGCCTTTTGATATGCACGCGACAGGCTTGCGCTGCTGTGTCGTGCACCCGACACGTACTTGCGCGTGCACGTAAGATTTTGCGCAATTCGCAATTGCTCTTGCCTGCGGAGGTCGCCTTTACTACGCTCTCCGCCCCTCCGGCACCGCCTCGTCCAGGTGTTCGGACGCCGCCCCTCCGGATCCGCGGGGCACCTTCCGGCCGCGGCGCGGCCCCGGCGGCACGCGCGGGCGGGCTACGCCCGCTGGGCTCTGGCGGCGCGCAGCGCCTGACGGACGGACCAGAGCACGGAGACGAGAGGGACGGCGACGACCGCGCCGATGACGCCCGCGGCGATGGCACCGCCGATCACGCTGAGCGCGACCACGACGGGGTGGAGCCGGACGGCCCAGCTCATGACGAGGGGGTGCAGGACATGGCCCTCGATCTGGCCGATGACGACGATGAGGGCGACGACGACGAGCGCGATCAGCGGGCCCTGGGAGGCCAGGGCGACGACGGCGGCCACGGCGAGCGCGATGGGGGAGCCGATCAGCGGCACGAAGGCGGCGAAGAACTCCAGCAGCGCCAGCGGAAGCGCGAGCGGCACGCCGAGCGCGTAGAGGGCGAGCCCGACGAGGATGGCGTTGGTGGCGGCCACGAGCACGATGCCGTGCGTGTACCCGGTGAAGGTGCGCCATGCCGCCGTGCCGCCGACCGCCACCCGGTCCCGCACCGACAACGGCAACTGCCGGCAGAACCACTTCCACTGACGGTCGCCCGAGTGCAGGAAGAAGACCGAGCAGAACAGGGCGAGCGCGAAGACGGTGAGGACCTCGACGAGCCGTCCGGCGCCGCTGAGCGCGGTGCTGATGAGTGTCGAGCGGTGGCTGGACAGCCAGTCGCCGATCTTGGACTGCAGATCCGTCAGGGCCCTCGGGTCGAGCCGGAACGGCGGTGACTCCAGCCAGCGCTCGATTCTGGACAGCCCGGCCCCGAACTCCTTCTGCAGGCCCTCCTGTTCCTGGGCGACCGCCTCGCCGACCAGTGCCAGTACACCCATCACCAGGATGATGCTGCCGAGCAGCGACACCGCGACCGCGAGCGGCCGCGGGATCCACCGCGCCAGCAGGTTCGCCACCGGCCGGAGCATCGCCGTGCCGACCAGCCCGAGGAAGACGGCCACCGCGATCTCGTGGAAACGTCCCAGGACGGAGAAGATCCCCCAGACGACCACGCCGACGACGATGAGCCGCCAGCTGTAGGCGGCCGCCGTGTTGAGCGCGGGGAGCACCCGGGGCACGGTGCTCTGGGGAGTCCGGCCGGCCGCCGCGCGGCGGCCCGTGCGGATGCGGTCCCGGCGTCCTCCCTGCGGCGTGCCCGGGTGCGGGCCGCCCTGCGTGTGCGCTCGCCTGGGCATGGGCCCGCCACCACCTCCCGTACGCCTGGCACGTACCACCGCCCCCGGCCCCTGCAACGCGCCACCGGCGGCATTCGCCCGAAGGCACCCATCGCCGCCGGCTCGGGTGCCGGCTACGGGGAAGGGAAGACGTAGCAGCCGTTGCCGTCCGTGCCCGCGCCGGGGACGTCGTTGCGGACCTCGTGGTAGGCGGGGTGGTTCGGGACGGCTTGGCCGGCACCGCGGAGGGCGCGCGGAAGCGCATGGCGTCTCCCGGGGCGCGCCCAGTAGCCTCACCGCGTCCATTCCGCACCACGCAGGGGGAGACCGCCGTGGCATCGCCGTACAGCCGTTCCGAACCGTACGCACAGGGTCTGCTCGACGTCGGTGACGGCCAGCTGATCCACTGGGAGGTCAGCGGCAACCCGGAGGGCAAGCCCGTGGTGTGCGTGCACGGCGGCCCGGGATCCGGCGGCTCCCGGGGTTCCCGCAAGGGCTTCGACCCCGAGCTCTACCGGGTCGTGATGTTCGACCAGAGGGGCTGCGGGGAGAGCTTGCCGCACGCCTCCGACCCCGGTGTGAGCCTCGCCGAGAACACCACCGAACACCTGATCGCCGACATGGAGCGGCTGCGCGAGCACCTGGGCATCGAGCGCTGGATGCTCTACGGCGGCTCGTGGGGGTCGACCCTGATCCTCGCGTACGCCGAGCGCCACCCCGAGCGGGTCACCGAGATCGTCATCGTCGGGGTCACGACGACCCGGCCCGAGGAGACGGACTGGCTCTACCGCGGCGTCGGCCGCCTGGTGCCCGGCCCCTGGGAGGCCTTCCGCGACGCGCTGCCGCCCGAGGACCGCGACGGCGACCTGGTCGCCGCCTACAGCCGGCTGCTGAACAGCACGGACGAGGCCGTCCGCGCCAAGGCGGCGCGGGACTGGTGCACCTGGGAGGACGCGGTGATCGCCCACGAGAGCCTCGGGAAGCCCGGTGCCTACAGCGACCGCGCGGACGACGCGCTGATCGCCTTCGCGCGGATCTGCGCGCACTACTTCTCGCACGACGCCTGGCTGGAGGACGGGCAGCTGCTGCGTGACGCCCACCGGCTGGCGGGCATCCCGGCGGTGCTGATCCACGGGAGGCTCGACCTCGGCAGCCCGCTGACGACCGCATGGGAGCTGGCCAAGGTGTGGCCGGACGCGGAGCTGCAGGTCATCGACGACTCGGGGCACACCGGCAGCCCCGCGATGGGGCAGGCCGTGCAGCGCGCCATCGAGCGCTTCTCGGGGCGCGGGAGATGACCCGCGCCCCTGGTGTCACCCCGTTGTGCCGTCCTGCCACCACTGGCCGGGGTCCGACGCGGCGGGGGTCGACGTGTCCTCGGACGGCGTGTCGGTGTCCGTGGACGTGGGTGCCGGCGTCGGCGCGTCCGTGGGATCGGGGCTCGTCGGCGGGGTGCTGGGAGCCGGCTGGCTGGGCGTGGGCGGGGTCGCCGGGGGCGTGTGCGACGGGTGGGTGACCACCGGTGCCGGGGTGCCGGCGGGGTGCGTCGGGTGGGTCGTGTGCGGCGCGCTCGGGGCCGGGGTGTGCGGGGGCGCGGCGGCGTTCCTGGTGGGCTTGGCCGGCTTGTGCGTGGTCTTCACGGGGGTGGACGCCGAGGCCTTCGGGGACGGCGTCGCGGACGGCGACCCGTGCGCGGGCTTGTGGCTCTTGCCGGTGCCGCTCTTCTTCCCGGACGCGGTCTTCTCGCCGTGGACCGCCGAGTCGAGGCCCTTGCCGGAAGCGGCGTCGGGGCTGGGGGCGCTCGTGTCGGAAGCGGGCGCCGGCGAAGCGACGGCGGGCCGGGAGTTGCCTGCGGCCTCCGCGGGCTCCTGGAAGGACTGCTGGAGTGCCAAGGCGGTGCCGCCGAGCGCGGCCGCCGCTGCGACGCCCGCCGCCGTCACCTTCCACCGCAGGGACCGACCGCGGCGGTGCTTTGCCTGGTTGCTGCGTGGGGAAGCCATGGGAGGACAAGGACCCTTTCGAACGTGCCCCCCGCCCGAATGCGATGCCCCGTTGCCGCCTGAGCGACCGGGGCCGGATACGTCTGGACTCTGCGACAGCGGGCGCGGACAGCGCAAGGCCCTCGGGTCGGCGTCCGGTGGCCCTACCAGGCGCGATTCGGCGAAGTCGCAGGTCAGGGTGGTGATCGTCATGTCGGACGGTGTGGTGTGAAGTGCCCCACGCCGCCCGCCGTGGGCGTTTGGCCCCGAGGTGCCGTTTATTCCGTTCCCGGGAAGCATCCGGCTGAGGTCATGGTCACACGGCCTTAATCATTGAGATCGATCAACCGTCGTGTACGTTCAATTCCGCCCCGGACTTGTGAGGACGGGGTGATGGCCCTGCGCTCTGTGAGGGAGGCGCAGGAGGCCGCGCCCGTGGGGACGGTAAGTGCGGCTGACAGGACACGGCTGTCGCCCTGTCCGCCAGGGCGGGTGCCCGTCATCGCGCGTGGGGACGCTCGGACGTGACGGTCACCCGCCCTTCGCGCACCCGCACTCCGCGTTCCCGCCGAGCGCCATACTGCCCGGAGCTCAGCCCTCGTCGCAGGGGTTGTCGGCCGGGGAGGTCCTGACCCGGGCCAGGAGGCCGCGCAGCGTGGTGATCTCCTCGGGGGCGAGATCGGCGAAGAGTTCGTGCTCCACCTCTTGGAGAGCCTTCTCGACCCGGGTCAGCGTGTCGGTGCCCGCCTCGGTGATGGCGACGATGTGCCGCCGGCGGTCGGCCGGGTCGCGGCGGCGCTCGACGAGATGGCCGGACTCGAGGTCGTTGAGGATGCCGACCATGATGCTGGGGTCGACACCCAGTTCACCGGCGAGCGCCTGCTGGCTCATGTCGCCCGACCTGCCGAGCAGCATCAGCGTGCTGCCTTGACGGGGTGCCAGTCCGCAGACGGCGAAAGCGTGGTGCAGGCGGCCTCTGACGACGGCTCCGTGACGGGCCAACAGGAAGCAGAGCCGGTCCAGCGGATCGGATTCGGGATCCCGGGTCGCGTTCTCTTCGGCTGTCACGTCGGTCACCGTATCAAGCGGGAAACCATCCGTGGGCACGGATCGTTGCCGCCCCTCAATCATAGGCCGCGATGGTGTGCCCTGGCGGTCGCGGGCTCAGGCGACGGCCGGCGGCCCGCCGTGCAGGGCGATCGCCGCCAGCTCGCCGGCCGCGCCGGCCGGCGGGCTGGTGCGGGGGTGGACCAGGCGCAGGGCGCGTGTGAGATCGAGGTCACGCACGGGGACGGCGACCACGGTGCCGTTGGCGATCTCGGCGGCGAGTGCGAGCGAGCTGAGGACCGCGGGGGCGACCCCGTCGGCGACGGCGGTCTTGATGGCGGTCGTCGACGGGAGTTCGAGCAGGGGCGCGCCGAGGGGCACCGCGCCCACCCCGTGGAGGGCCCGTTCCAGATAGCGCCGGGTGCCGGAGCCGCGCTCACGGCTGACCAGCGGCGTGGCGGCCAGTTCGCCGGCGGTGATCCCCGAGCGGCGCCGGGCCCAGGGGTGGGCCGGGGCCACGATCACCGTGAGCTCGTCGCGTCCCACGGTGCGGGCGGTCAGTCCGCGCGGGACGTCGGGCGCCTCCACGAAACCGAGGTGGGCCCTGCCCTCCAGCACGGCGGCGCCGACCTCGTCGGAGTTGCCCGCGGTCAGGGCGACCGAGGTCTGCGGCGCGCGGGCCCGCAGCACCGCCAGCCACTGGGGGAGGAGGTATTCGGCCACCGTCATGCTGGCCGCCACCTGCAGCCGGCTCTCCGTGGTGCCCAGTAGGGAGGTCACGCCCGCGTCCAGCGAGGCCGCCGCGTCGACCGCGGTGCGTGCCCAGTCGGCGACCAGCGCGCCCTGCTCGGTGAGGCGCGAACCACGCGGAGACCGCTCCAGCAGTTGCAGCCCGAGCCGGCGCTCCAGATGACGGAGCCGGGAACTCGCGGAGGGCTGGCTGACGCCGTGCGCCCGGGCGGCCGCGCCCACGCTGCCCAGGCGGGCGACGGACAGCAGCAGGTCGTACGCCGCCAGGTCGCTCACGCGCTCGGGTAGGGGCATAGGCCCAGTCTATGACCCCATCGCGGAATGATCCCTACCGCGGTCCTCGCCGGCGACGGGAGGCTGAGGTCATGCACACCTCGCTCACCGCCCCGCCCAGGACCGGCGCCCACCCGCGCACCGGTCTGCTGCGGGAGCTGGACCACCCCTCCCAGCTCTTCCGCGACCTCGGCCCCAATTGGTACGCCTCCGTCATGGGCACCGGCATCGTCGCCGTCGCGGCGGCCGGCCTCCCCGTGCACATTCCCGGGCTGCGGACGTTCGCCACCGTCGTATGGGCCCTGGCCGCCGGCTGGCTCGTCGTGCTCACCGCCGCCTGGTCCGTGCACTGGACGCGGCACCCCGAGCGCGGCCGGGCGCACGCCGGGAACCCGGTCATGGCGCATTTCTGGGGCGCTCCCGCGATGGCCCTGATGACGGTCGGTGTCGGCACCCTGACGCTGGGTTCCGCGTGGATCGGGGAGCGCCCGGCGCTCGTCGTGGACGCGGTGCTCTGGTCGGCGGGCACCCTGCTCGGGCTGGTGACCTGGGTGTGGATCCCGTACCGCGCCATGACCGACCACCGTGTCACCGAGGACGCGGCCTTCGGCGGCTGGCTGATGCCCGTCGTGCCGCCGATGGTGTCGGCCGCCACCGGCGCGGCCCTGATACCGCACCTCGCGCCCGGGCAGGGACGGCTCACGCTGCTGCTGGCGTGCTACGCGATGTTCGGCATGAGCCTGATCGCGAGCCTGGTGATCATCACCCAGGTGTGGAGCCGGCTCGTGCACCACAAGACGGGTCCGGCCGCGATGGTGCCGACGCTCTGGATCGTGCTGGGGCCGCTGGGCCAGTCGGTCACCGCCGCCAATCTGCTCGGCGGGGTGGCGCCCTCGGTACTGCCGCGCCCCTACGCCACCGGCGCCGAGGTGTTCGGGCTCCTGTACGGCGTGCCCGTCTGGGGCTTCGCGATGATGTGGCTCGCGCTGGCGGCGGCGCTCACGGTGCGCACCGCGCGCCACGGCCTGCCCTTCTCCCTGACCTGGTGGAGCTTCACCTTCCCGGTCGGCACCTGTGTCACCGGCACCAGCGCGCTGGCGCTGCGCCTGCACGCGACGGCCTTCCAGGGTGCCGCGGTCGTGCTCGGCGCCCTGCTGCTCGTCGCGTGGCTCACCGTCGCGGTGCGCACGGCGCGGGCGGCGGCCCGGGGGAGCATCTTCCTTGCGGTGCCCGCGCGTTAGGGCTTGATGTTCTGGTTGAGGTGGAAGAGGTTGCCGGGGTCGTAGGCCCTCTTCACCTCCACCAGGCGGTCGTAGTTGCCGCGGTAGTTGGCCCGGATGCGGCTCTGGTCGTCGCCGGCCATGAAGTTGACGTAGCCGCCCTCCTGCGAGTGCGGCGCGATCGCGTCGTAGTAGCCGCGCACCCAGGCGGTGTTGGCGTCGTTGGCCGTGGCGTCGGGCCACATCCCGGCGATGACGGCGGCGAAGGAGGCGTCGCGGTAGGCGAAGGCGGTCGCGTCCGGAGCCACGCGGTGGCACGCGCCGTCGATCGGGTAGATGTGGACGGTCGAGTTGACCGCGGGCAGCCCCGGCGCGTGGGCGACGTGGGCGGCGATGGCCTTGTCGGTCAGTTCGGTGGCGAACGCGGCCTTCCAGTAGTGCTGGAGGCCCGGCGGAGTGAGCGCGTCGAAGAGGCCGTTCATCGCCGGATAGGGCATCGGGCCGACGTGCTCGGCGACCACGGGTGCCGCCTCGTGGAAGGGCCGCAGGGCGCGCTCGCCCTCCTCGGGCGGTCCCGCCCAGCACGCCACGACGGCGACGAACAGGTCCCCGTGCCGGTCCTCGGGGATGAACGGCAGCGGCGGGGCGATCTGGAACGCGGGGAAGGCGCCGAGCCGGTCGGGGGCGGCGGCGATGGCCTCCCGGTAGGCGCGCAGCACGGTGACCGCGTCGTCCATCTCGTAGAGCATCAGCCCGCCGTAGACGTCCGTCAGCGGTGCCAGCCGGAACCGGAACGAGGTCACCACCCCGAAGTTGCCGCCTCCGCCGCGCAGGGCCCAGAACAGGTCGTCGTGCTCCTTGCCGCTCGCGACGACCAGGTCGCCGTCGGCGGTCACGACGTCCGCGGAGACGAGGTTGTCGCAGCTCAGCCCGAGCCCCCGGCACAGGTACCCGATGCCCCCGCCGAGGGTCAGCCCGCCGACCCCGGTGGTGGAGATGATGCCGCCGGTCGTGGCGAGCCCGAAGGCGTGGGTCGCCGCGTCGAAGTCGCCCCAGGTGGCGCCGCCCTCGGCCTGTGCGGTCCGCGCCGCCGGGTCCACCCGCACCGCGCGCATGGCCGACAGGTCGGCGACGACACCGCCGTCACAGGTGCCGAAGCCGGGCACGCTGTGCCCGCCGCCGCGTACGGCCAGATCGACGCCGCTGTCCCGGGCGAAGTCCACGACGGCCCTGACGTCGCCCGTGTCGGCGCAGTGCACGACGGCCGAGGGACGCTTGTCGATCATGGCGTTGCGGACGGCGCGCGCCTGGTCGTAGCCGTCGCCGCCGGGGGTGACCACCGGGCCGCGGACGCGCTCGCGCAGCCGGTCGATCGAGGGGTTGCCCATGGCCCACGCTCCTCGTAGCGCTGAGGTCCCCCGCTGCCGCCGTCCCCCCCACGTCCCTTCCACGCTACGCCGCCGGGGCGTGGCCTCAAGCGGAACGGGCGTTGGTCTAGACCTTGACAGGTATAGGTCAATCCGGTTCATTGCTCAGTGCGAAACGCAACTCCCCCCACGCAAGGAGCAGTTACAGTCATGCGACGCACTCTGGCACTCCTCACCACCATCGCGGCCGCCGCCGGCATGGCGGTGGCCATCCCCTCAGGCTCCGCCTCCGCCGCCACCTGCGCGGCCCCGTGGAGCGCGTCATCGGTCTACACGAACGGGATGACGGCGTCCCTCGGCGGCCACAACTGGCAGGCCAAGTGGTGGACCCAGGGCGAGACCCCCGGCACCACCGGCGAATGGGGCGTCTGGGCCGACCAGGGCACCTGCGGCGGCGGTGGCACCGACCCCGGCAACCCGGGCAACCCCTCGGGATTCGTGGTCAGCGAGGCCCAGTTCAACCAGATGTTCCCGGGCCGGAACTCCTTCTACACCTACAGCGGCCTGGTCGCGGCGCTGTCGGCCTACCCCGGCTTCGCGAACACCGGCAGCGACACCGTGAAGAAGCAGGAGGCCGCGGCCTTCCTCGCCAACATCGCCCACGAGACCGGCGGCCTCGTCTACATCGTCGAGCAGAACACCGCCAACTACCCGCACTACTGCGACAGCGGGCAGCCCTACGGCTGCCCGGCCGGCCAGTCCGCGTACTACGGCCGCGGGCCCATCCAGCTCAGCTGGAACTTCAACTACAAGGCCGCGGGCGACGCCCTCGGCATCGACCTGCTGCACAACCCGTGGCTGGTCGAGCAGGACGCGGCCGTCGCCTGGAAGACCGGCCTGTGGTACTGGAACACCCAGAACGGCCCCGGCAGCATGACCGGCCACAACGCCATGGTGAACCAGGCGGGCTTCGGCCAGACGATCCGCTCCATCAACGGCTCACTGGAGTGCGACGGCCGCAACCCCGCGCAGGTCCAGAGCCGGGTGACCAACTACCAGCGCTTCACGCAGATCCTCGGGGTCCCCACGGGCGACAACCTCTACTGCTGACCGCCGGCGCACGCGGGCGCAGGGGCGCCGGCCCCCGCGCCCGCGGGCGCCCGTCAGGCCGGTCACCTCCCGTCCGGTCAGGCTCGGACCCTCGGGTGCCGGTACCGGACGCGTCCAGTGACTGCCGGTGTGTCCGGCCCTCGTCGTTGAGCAGCCGGACCGTGGTGCCGTTCGGCACGCCGGAGACCTCCGGGCGCACGTCGACGGGCGCGTCGCCGTCCACCGTGAGCGTCTCGACGATGACGGCCCGGCGGCCGCCGCCGGTCGCGGTGGAGGCCACCGTCACGCAGGCGCGGCCGTCGCGAATGGCCTCGAGGACCGTGTGGCGGCTCAGGTCGTCCGCGTACACCACGGTCAGCGGCAGCCCGATGACCTGCGGGACGCCGCGCGCGTCGCCGGGTGGGCGGACGTGGTCAACTCAGCAGCCCGCGCACCCGGTCCATCCGGGGCCGCGCCCGGTCCGCGTCCCGCCGCTCGGCGGCGGCCCGCGCGCCCTCCGGCGACTTCCAGTCCGCGTGCAGGGCCTCCCAGAAGTCCGTCCACGCCTCCGACTCGGTCATGCCCCGCCCCACCACGCCGGTGTCCCGGCACGCGACGCGATATCCCTCACCGGTCATCTCCACCGACACCTGGCGCTCCACGTCCCACCACCGCCTTCGGGGCACCGTCTCCCTGCCAGCCTCCCCACGTGCCCGCACCGCTCGCAACCCGGGCCACGAAAAAGCGTCCGGGCGCCGGCACGTTGCCGGCGCCCGGACGCCTTGGGCGCGGGAACCTCAGACGGCGGCCAGCGGGCCTTCCGTGGCCATGCGGTGCTGCATGGAGGTCAGCTTCCGGACGAAGAGGATCGCCAGGACGGCGGCGGCGACGTCCAGCGTGGTCGCGAACGTCATGGCGAGGGCGGAGTCCTGCACGGCGTCGGGGACCTCGGCACCGGAGTACATCCCGGAGGCCACCCGGTCGACGATCAGGCCGAGGATCCACAGGAGCCACCACGCGGTGATGATCCCCGTCCGGGCCGGACGCCACGAGCCGTCCGGGGCGCGCTGCGTACTGGCGGTCCAGATCTCACGGGCGATGCGGAAGGGGATGACAAGGTTGCCGACGGGGATGAACCACCCGCCGATGGCCCAGCCGCGGCCCTTGTCGAAGCCGCTGGGCGAGAAGACCTCGCCGTTGCTGCGCACCCGGAAGAACCAGATGATGAAGACGACCGCCGTGGCCGCGAGGCCGATGCCCTGCAGGACCGTGGCGAGCGCCACGAGCCCGTCGGCGGGGCCGGCCTCGCTGACCGCGGCGAGGTCGTCCGGTGACCACGTACCGGCCGTGGCGTACAGATTGATGTCCGCGCCGATCGCGAGCAGGTCGATCGCGATCACGAGTCCCAGCAGCGCGGTGAGCGCGTTCGCCAGGCCGAGCGGTGACCGGAGCACGCCGGGCAGGACCGGCGGCGTCGGGGTCGGCGTCAGGCCGGACGGGGAGTGCGGGACGCTGCCCGGCGGGCCGACAGGGGTGAAGGACACGGCGAAATCCCCCCCAAGGGATGTTGTTCGAGCGGTGGGCCCGCTGGGTGCGGGCAGGCAGGAACATATGTCACCAGGTCGGCGCACGTCCAAGCGGATTCGGACGCCCGGAACCGGCGCGTCCGGTGCAGCCGGTCCCGCGGGCGGGCGGGAACGCCTGCGGCGCCCGCCTCCGCCGTCGAACGGCGTGGAGCCCGGGCGAGGCGAGGTGCGTCGTCACCCGGGCCCGGCAGGCGATCCGCGGGGTGGAGCGCGACGATGGGGGGAGCGCAGGCAGACCCCCGGAGGCACGGATGACGGGCAGGGAACGGAACTTCGACCGGGCCGGTGACTCGGGTGGCCGGCGGGGGGTTCGGTCATGACCGCGGCAGCCGGCGTTCCCGGCACCCCCGGTCTGCCCGACTTCGCCGGGCAGACCGTCGTGGTGATCGGCGCCAGTGCGGGGATCGGGCTGGAGACCGCCCGCCAGGTACGCGCGAGGGGTGGCCGGCTGATTCTCGTCGGCCGTGACCCGGAACGGCTGGAGCAGGCGGCGCTCGAACTCCAGCCCCTCGGCACGGCGGCGTTCGACGCCACCGACACCGACCGCCTCAAGCAGTTCTTCGAGGATCTGAGCGGACCGGTCGACCATGTGCTGGTCACCGCCGGCGGTCCCGCCTACATGCCCCTCGAGGACATGGACCTCGCCGCCGCCCGCAGGCAGTTCGGCGACCGCCTCACGATGACACTCGCGGTCGCCCTCTACGGCCGCGAGAGGGTCCGGGCCGGAGGAACGCTGCTGTTCATCGGCGGCACCGGCGCCCGGCGCCCGGGCGCCGGCATGTCCGTCGTGGGCGCCATGACGGCGGCGCTGCCCGCCCTCGTCGCCAATCTGGCGCTGGAGATCGCGCCGGTCCGGGTCAACCTCATCGCCGCGGGATTCGTCGACACGCCCCTGTCGGCCTCGCTGCTGGGCGACCGACTCGAAGCGCGGCGTGAGGAGTTGCGGACCACGCTGCCCATCCGGCGGGTCGTGGGTCCGGGCGACATCGCCTCGCTGGCCCTCCACATCATGACCAACGACGCGCTCACGGGCGCGACCTACGACATCGACGGCGGCCAGCAGCTCCTTCCCCACTGACGGACTGACGGACTGACGGACTGACGGCTGATGCGTCGATCGTCAGTCCGTCAGTCCGTCACACCAGCGGGGGACGGCCGGACAGCTGGGGATACAGCGCTTCCGGACCCGCGGCGAGCGCCGCCTCGACCTGCCTGCTGACGTCGTCGGCGAGCACCTCGTCCAGTCCGGCGTCGACCCCGTCGACGGCCGCGCGGGCCACCGCGGCGGGATCGGCCTTCGGCCCCGACACGGCGGCGGCCATCTCCGTCGCCAGGTAGCTGACGTGCACGGCGGTCACCTGTGTGCCCTGTTCCGCGAGCGCCACCCGCAGGGCGTTGGTCACGGACCACTCGGCGGACTTGGCCGCCGCGTATCCGGCGCTGGCCGGGATCGACACCCAGGACAGCACGGACAGGACGTTGACGATCGCGCCGCCGCCGTTGCGCCCGAGAACCGGCGCGAAGGCCCGGCTCATGGCGAGGGTCCCCAGGACGTGCGTCTCGAACTCCTTGCGGAACGAGTCCAGTTCGGAGGTGAGCACATGGGCCCTTGTCGTCGAACCCGCGTTGTTGACGAGGAGCGTCACGTCCTGGGCCAGCCCGGCCGCCGCGTCCACGGATTCCTGGTCGGTGATGTCCACGGCGACCGGAATCGTCCCGGGTACGGAGACTTTCGCGGGATCACGCGCCCCCGCGTAGACCTTGGCCGCCCCGGCGTCGAGGAGCGCCCGCACGAACTGCTCACCGAGTCCGCGGTTCGCCCCGGTGACGAGCGCTACGGAGCCTTGGACCTTCATGGGGCACCTCACCGGCGATGGATTGCAGGGCGTACGACCGGCGTCGCGATGGTGTGCGAGCGTGCGGCGCCGCTCCCACGTCCAACGTAGGCCGCACGGGTTCCGGCCACCACCGGAGCCGGACGCCGGAGTCGGAGCGGGACGCAGGCGCCCGGCGCGGTCGTCTCGGACCCGGATCCGTGGCGGCAGCGGGTAGTTACGGCGAATTGATTAAGCTATTGTAAGTATTCATGGACGAGACGACACCGGCGTCGGCGGACGACCCCACGGAGGTCGGAGCGGCACTCCGGCTGGCCGTGGGCCGGATCGCGCGCCGACTGCGACAGGCACACGCCGTGGGGGACGTGACGCTCTCCGAGGTGTCCGTGCTGGCCCGGCTGGACCGTGAGGGCCCGGATTCCCCCGGCTCGCTCGCCGAGCTGGAGCGAGTGCGCCCGCAGGCCATGGCGACGACGCTGGCAGGGCTGGAGGAGCGGGGGCTGGTCAGCCGCCGCCCGGACGCCGCCGACGGCCGCCGCGCGGTCGTGACGGTGACGGACGCGGGCCGCAAGGTGCTCGCCGACCGGCGCTCGGAGTCCGTGCAACGGTTGGGCGCGGTCATCCAGGAGGAGTTCACCGACGACGAACGGCGGCGGCTGCTGGCGGTGCTGCCGCTGCTGGACCGGCTCTCGGAGCGGCTGTGAGCGGCACACGGACCGGTAAGGCGGCGGCGCGGCCCGGGGACGGCGGCCGGCCGGAGGACAACGACCGCTACAAGTGGGTGGCGCTCTCCAACACGACGCTGGGCGTCCTGATCGCGACCATCGACGGCTCGATCGTGATCATCTCGCTCCCCGCGATCTTCCGCGGCATCGGCCTGGACCCGCTCGCCCCCGGCAACATCGGCTATCTGCTCTGGATGATCCTGGGCTACCTGCTGGTCTCCGCGGTCCTCGTGGTCGCGCTCGGCAGGCTCGGCGACATGTTCGGCCGCGTCCGCATGTACAACATGGGCTTCGCGATCTTCGCCTGTGCCTCGCTCGCGCTGTCGCTCGACCCGTTCATGGGCGGCTCGGGCGCGCTCTGGCTGATCGGCTTCCGCATCGTGCAGGCCGTCGGCGGCTCGATGCTCACGGCCAACTCCGCGGCCATCCTGACCGACGCGTTCCCGGCCAGACAGCGCGGCATGGCGCTCGGCGTCAACCAGATCACCGCCCTGGCGGGGCAGTTCCTCGGACTGCTCGCCGGCGGGCTGCTGGCCACGATCCACTGGCGCGCGGTGTTCTGGGTCAGCGTCCCGATCGGCATCGTCGGCACCATCTGGTCGTACCGCAGCCTCCGCGAGACCGGCGTCCGCAAACCGGGCCGGATCGACTGGGTCGGCAACATCACCTTCACCGCCGGGGCGGGCGGTCTCCTCGCCGCCATCACCTACGGGATCCAGCCCTACGGCGGCCACCCCACCGGCTGGACCAACCCCTGGGTCTTCGGCGGCCTGGCGGCCGGTGTCGCGCTGCTGCTGGTCTTCTGTCTCGTCGAGACCCGCATCGCCGAGCCGATGTTCCGCCTCGGCCTCTTCCGTATCAGGGCCTTCGCCGCCGGCAACCTGGCCGCCCTGCTGATCTCCATCGCCCGCGGCGGGCTGCAGTTCATGCTGATCATCTGGCTCCAGGGCATCTGGCTGCCGCTGCACGGCTACGACTTCGAGGACACCCCGCTGTGGGCCGGCATCTTCATGCTGCCGCTCACCGTCGGGTTCCTCATCGCCGGCCCCGCCGCCGGGTACCTGTCGGACCGGTACGGCGCGCGGCTGTTCTCCACGACCGGACTGCTGCTGGTGGCCGCGGGCTTCGTCGGGCTGCTCATGCTCCCTGTCGACTTCCCCTATCCCGCCTTCGCGGGCCTGCTGCTGCTCAGCGGCATCGGGCAGGGCATGTTCTCGGCGCCCAACACCTCCGCGATCATGGGCAGCGTCGCGCCGGACCAGCGCGGCGTGGCCTCCGGCATGCGCTCGACGTTCCAGAACTCGGGCACCGCCCTGTCCATCGGGCTGTCCTTCTCGCTCATGATCTCCGGTCTGGCCGGCTCGCTCCCCGGCGCGCTGGAGAGCGGTCTGCGCGGCCAGGGCGTGCCCGCGGGCACCGCGAGCCAGGTGGCCGGGCTGCCCCCGGTCAGCACGTTGTTCGCCACCTTCCTCGGCAACAACCCGATCACCCACCTGCTCGGGCCCAGCGGCGTCCTGCACTCCCTGCCCGAGCACAACGTCGCGGTCCTGACCGGAACGGAGTTCTTCCCCGCACTGGTCTCCGGGCCCTTCCACCACGGGCTCGTCACGGTCTTCACCGCCGCCACCGCGATGTCCCTGATCGCCGCGGTCGCCTCGGTGCTCCGCGGCCGGCACCACAGGACCGGACCGGGCACACCGGCCGGCGCGAACGAAGGACAGGAAACAGAAGCATGGCGCACAGCGCACTCCTCGTGATGGACGTCCAGCGGGGCGTCCTCGACCGCTTCGCCACCGACACCGACTACCTGCCGCGCCTGCGCGGGGCCATCGACGCGGCCCACGCCTCCGGCATCCCGGTCCTCTACGTCGTCATCGGCTTCCGTGACGGGCACCCCGAGGTCAGCACCCGCAACAAGACCTTCAGCGCCCTGGCCGGCAGCGGCGCGTTCGCCGAGAGCGACCCCGGCGCGCAGATCCACCCGGACGTCGCCCCCGAGCCCGGCGACCTGGTCATCACCAAGAAGCGCGTCAGCGCCTTCGCCGGCAGCGACCTCGAGGTGGTGCTGCGCGCCCGCGGTGTCGACAGCCTCGTCCTGACCGGCATCGCCACCAGCGGGGTCGTCCTGTCCACCCTCCGCCAGGCCGCCGACCTGGACTTCGAGCTCACGGTGCTGGCCGACGGCTGCCTCGACGCCGACCCGGAAGTGCACCGCGTGCTCACCGAGAAGGTCTTCCCCCGGCAGGCCGCCGTCGTCTCCGTCGACGAGTGGGTGCTGGCCGTCAAGAACTGACCACCACGCGTCACGGCGGCACGGCACACCGCCGCCACCGGATCACCGCCGCCGCCCAGGTCCCGCCCCGGCCCTGGGCGGCGGCGTTTTGCCCAGGTCCGCCACCGTGCCCCGGCCGCGTCCCTGGGAGTGACAGGGACAGCCACCCTCCGGCAGGTACCGCCTACGGTGGAGCTATGGACAGCAGCAACGCCCTCGGCGACTACCTGCGGGCCCGTCGCGAACTGGTGCGGCCCGAGGACGCCGGGATCAGCTCCGGCGGCCTGCGCCGGGTGCCGGGTCTGCGGCGCGAGGAGGTCGCCACTCTCGCGGGCATCAGCGCCGACTACTACCTGCGGCTGGAGCAGGGCCGGGACCGCAATCCGTCCCTCCAGGTGCTGGAGGCGCTCGCCAGGGTGCTGCGGCTGGACGCGGACGCGACCGCCTACATGATCGGCCTGACCCGGGCGCGGCGGCGCGCCCCGGCACGGCCGGAGCGGGTGCCGCAGAGCATCCGGGAGCTCATGGACGGCTGGCCCGCCCATCCCGCCTACGTGCAGGACCGATTCGGCGAGCTGCTGGCCGTCAACTCCCTGGCGGCCGCCCTCTCGCCGAACTACGCCCCCGGGATCAACCTGCTGCGCGCCGTCTTCCTCGACCCCGCCGAGAGGGAGCTGCGGAGCGACTGGGAGGAGCTGACGGAGGACGGCGTGGCCGCGCTGCGCTCCCACGCCGGGGCCGACGTCGACGACCCGCGCCTGACGGCCCTGGTCGGCGAGTTGTCCGTGCGCAGCGACCGCTTCCGTGAGCTGTGGGGCCGGCACGACGTCCAGCCCAAGCGCGGCCGGATCACCAAGCTGCGGCATCCGCAGGTGGGAGACCTCGAACTGCGCTCCGACAAACTCACCATCGGCGGCACCGAAGGTCTGATCCTGGTCGTCTTCCACGCCGAACCGGGCAGCCGCGACGCCGAGTTGCTGGGCATCCTCGGCAGCCTCAGCGTGCCCGGCGGCGCGCCGCGCGAGGAGCCCGCGCGGCGGAGCGCGGACGACCGCCCGGAGCGAGGCGGTGCCCCGGGCGGCTGACGCGGCCGGGCCACCGCGCCGGTCCGGTGATGGCCCGGAGGCCGCGAGGTGTCAGGGCGCTCGCGGTCCCCGGGCGTTCCTGTGGGCGGGTCAGCCGCCGGTGGCGTCCGCGCCGTCCGGTACGCGGATCAGGTGCACCGCCGTGCTCGCCCAGTCCCCCGCGGGCAGGTCGAGCGTGAGCCCGTAGCCCGTCAGCACCGTGGTGTGGTGGACGGCGCCGGTGCGGGCGTCGCGGTAGCGGGCGCCGGGGGTGAGGCCGGCGAGGCGGACCGGGCGCCGGGGGGTGCCGTGGGGGAGCGGTGGCCGCCAGGCCAGCAGCAGGGTCTCCTCGCCGTCCGGGGAGACGTACTGGACGACGGTGGGCCCGTCGCCGTCCGGCCCGGCCGGCCGGTGCAGTACGCCGTGCTGGACGAGGTGGCGGACCGTCTTGTACTCCACCACCAGCTCCGCGGCTTCGGCCAGTTCCTCCTCCGGCCAGCGGCTCAGGTCGCCGCCGATGCCGAGCAGGCCGGCCATCGCCACATGGAATCGGAAGCGCAGCGGCACGGTACGGCCGGTGAGCTGGTTCGGGACGTCGGTGACCCAGGCGGCCATGGTGCGGGCGGGGTAGATCTGGGTGTGGCCGTGCTGGATGCGGGTGCGGTCGGCGGCGTCGGTGTTGTCCGAGGTCCACGCCTGGTCGGTGCGGGCGAGGATGCCGAGGTCGATACGGCCGCCCCCGCCGCTGCACGCCTCGATCCGCAGATCCGGGTGGTCGGCCCGCAGCCGGTCGAGGACGCCGTAGAGGTTGTGCACGTACCCGGTCCCCACGCGGTCGGCGCCACCGGCGGATTCCGGCCACCCCGCCTCGCTGAAGGCGCGGTTCATGTCCCACTTGAGGAAATCGATGCCGTGGTCGGCTACCAGCCGGGTCAGCCAGTCGTACGCCCAGTCGGCGACGTCACGGCGGGCGAAGTTCAGCACGAGCTGGTTGCGCAGCTCGGTGCGCGTGCGGTCGGGGACGTGCAGCACCCAGTCGGGGTGCTTGCGGTACAGGTCGCTGTCGGCGTTGACCATCTCGGGTTCCACCCACAGGCCGAACTTCATGCCGAGCCGGTGCACTTCGCGGACCAGCGGGGCCAGCCCGTCAGGGAAGCGGTCCGGTGCGGGGGTCCAGTCGCCGAGGCCCGCGCGGTCGTGGCGGCGGCCGCCGAACCAGCCGTCGTCGACGACGTAGAGCTCGACGCCGAGCGCCGCGGCCCGCGCGGCGAGTGCGGCCTGCGCTGCCGGTTCGACGTCGAAGCCCGTCGCCTCCCACGAGTTGTAGAGCACGGGCGCCGTCTCGCGCGGCCGGGGCAGGACGTGCGCCAGGGTGTACGCGTGCCAGGCACGGCTGGCCGCGCCGAACCCGCCGTCGCTGAAGAGCCCGGCCATCACCGGCGTGGTGAACTCCTCGCCGGGGGCGAGCGGCAGGATCGCGCCGTCGTAACCGGCGCCGCCGGTGAAGCCCGCCCGGCCGTCGGGGGTGTGCTGCGCGGTGATTCGCCAACTGCCGCTCCAGGCGCAGGCGGCGCTCCACACCCGGCCCTGCTCCTCCGTCGCGTCTCCCGCGTCGAGCATCACCCACGGGTTCGCGTGGTGGCTGGTGACGCCGCGGCGGCTGGTGAGGACGGTCTCCCCGGCCGGGAGCCGTTCGCGGTGCAGCCTGCCCTCCGCGGACCACTGCCCGGTGACGTGGCTCAGCCGGTAGCCGGGCAGTGCGGGCAGCGTCCAGGCGGCGGAGTCGGCGCGCGGCAGGGCGAGCGCCTGGTCGCCGGCGTTGCGCAGGACGGTCCAGCGCTCCACGACGTCGGTGTCCTCGTGCACCCGGTAGTGCAGCGTCACCTCCAGCGGGTACACGCGGTCGCGGAAGGAGAGCGCCAACTCGGCCGTCCCGGGGGAGGGTTCGTCGACCCGGTGACCGGCCGGCTCCCACTCGAAGGCGCGCGAGCCGTCCGCGAAGCGGACCTGGAGGGACGGCACCCCGTAGCGGGCACCGCCGTCGACGGGGAGTTCCTCGCCCACCGCCGGCCGCCCCTCGAAGCTGCTGGCCGGCGGAGCGAGGGGAACGGCCAGTTCCGCCGCCTCCGCGAGAGTCAGCCGCGGCCCCCAGGCGACGTGACAGGGGGCCCCGGTCTCGTCGGTCCGCAGCGCGTACGAGGTGCGCGCGGTGGAGAGCAGCCAGACCCCGGTGTGCGGGGCGAAGGAGATCAGGGCCATGGGTCCTCACGATCGGTCGACGCCACGAGGCAGATGGCGAAAGCCAACCGTGACCTTTGATCAAATGTCAACACCGACCCAGCACAACCCTTTACAAGTCCCGGTCGGCTCAAAACCGCAACTTCCGACCATCCTTGTTTCTTTCATTGACAGCAGAAAAGAACAGATCTAGGTTCCCGGCCATGCGCTCGACCCCACCCGGCGAGGCGATACCGGCCCACACTCCGGCCGCCTCGCAGATCTTCACCATCGTGCTCTCCCACGGCCCGCTCACCCGGGCCGACATCGCCCGGCGCGCCGGGCTGTCCGCCGCCGCGGTCACCAAGGCGGTCCGGCCCCTCATCGAGGCCGGCTACCTGGTGGACGAGGCGGACGAGGCGGCCCGCCCCGCCCTCGGGCGGCCCGCCAACCACGTCCGCGTGGATGCCGGCCGCGCCCTGTTCATCGGCCTCAAGGTGACCGGGGACGAGGTCATCGGCGTCCTCACCGACCTCTGCTGCCGGATCAGGGTCGCCCGGCACGTGCCGCTGACGAGCCGTGAACCGGGTCCGGTGCTGGCCGTCATCGGCGACCTGGTGCAGGAACTGCGCACCGAGGCGGACGGCTTCGGCGTCCAGGTCCGCGGACTCGGCCTGGCCGTGTCGGGCGACGTCGACCGGGGCGCGGGGGTCGTGCGCTGGTCGCCGTTCCTGGAGTGGCGGGACATCGCCCTGGCCGAGATCGTGGCCATGACGACCGGCCTGCCGGTCACCGTCGAGAACGACGTACGGGCCCTCACGGTCGCCGAGCAGTGGTTCGGGGCCGGTGTCGGGCTCACCGGCTTCGCCGTCGTCACCGTCGGCGCGGGCATCGGCTGCGGCCTGGTCGTGCACGGCAACGTGGTCTCCGGGGCCTACGGTGTGGCCGGCGAGATCGGCCACCTGCCCATCGACCCCACGGGCCCGGTCTGCCAGTGCGGCAACCGCGGCTGCGTGGAGGCCATCGCCGCGGACCCCGCCATCGTCCGGGACGTACGGGCGGCGACCGGCGTCGCGGTGGCCGACGCCGCCGAGGCCCTGGAACTCGCCCACCGGGGCGACCCGGGGGCCCGTGCGGTGTACGCGCGGGCCGGCGAGGCGATCGGCCGGGCCATCGGCGCCGTGGCCAACCTGCTGGGTCCCGAACGCGTGATCATCTCCGGCGAGGGCCTGGCGGCCTACGACCTGTTCGCCGACCAGATCCGCGACGCGTTCACCGCCGCCGCCTTCGGCACGGCCGCGCAGTGCGACCTGCAGACCCGGCCGCTGCCCTTCGACGAGTGGGCGCGCGGGGCCGCGGCCACCGCGATCCAGTCCTTCATCAGATCAGACACGCCAAAGGAGTAGTGATGACGCTGCAGAGCCGCACTTCCTGGACCGACTCCCAGCCCGGCCGCCGCCGCGTGGTCGGCGGCATGCTCGGCCTCGGGGCGGCCGCCCTGGCCGCGCCGCTGCTGACCGCCTGCGGCGGGGGAGCGGGAGCCGACCCCAAGACGGTGACCTTCGGGTCCAACGGCGCCGACGCCACGCCCAAGTCGGCCTACGCGGCGGTGACCAAGGCCTTCACCAAGGACAGCGGTCTGACGGTGAAGACGAACACCGTGGACCACGACAGCTTCCAGAAGAGCATCTCCACCTACCTGCAGGGCACTCCGGACGACGTCTTCACCTGGTTCGCTGGCTACCGCATGCAGTACTTCGCCAAGAAGGGCCTGTGCACGCCGCTGGACGACGTGTGGGACAAGATAGGCGACGGCTTCAGCGACGCGACCAAGCAACTGTCGCGCGGCGAGGACGGCAAGTACTACTTCGTGCCGCTGTACAACTACCCGTGGGCCGTCTTCTACCGCAAGAGCCTGTTCCAGGAGCGCGGTTACACCGCCCCCCGCACCTGGTCGGAGTTCACCGCGCTGGCCAAGCGCATGAAGAAGGACGGCCTGTCGCCCATCGCCTCCGGCTACGGCGGCGGCGACGCCTGGAGCATCCTGGGCGCCTTCGACTACCTCGACCTGCGGGCCAACGGCTACGACTTCCACATGCAGCTGATGCGCGGTGAGGTCGCCTGGACCGACCGCCGCACGGTCGCCGTCTTCGACCTGTGGCGCGAGATCGCTCCGTACTACCAGCAGGGCGCCGCGGGCCGTTCCTGGCAGGACGCCGCGCAGTCGCTGCTGGACAAGAAGTCCGGCATGGCGATCATCGGTCTCTTCGTCGGGCAGCAGATCTCCGACGAGAAGCTCCGCGACGACATCGACTTCTTCCCGTTCCCCGAGATCGACCCGGCGCAGGGCCAGGACGCCGTCGAGGCGCCCACCGACGGCTTCATGCTCAGCCGCCGGCCGAAGAACCAGGACGGCGCGAAGAAGCTGCTGGAGTTCCTCGGCAGCGCCGGTGCGGAGAACCTCTACATGGGCGTCGACCCGAGCAACGTGGCCGTCCACGCGAAGGCGGACACCGGCTCCTACAACCCGCTGCAGAAGAAGTCCGCCGAACTCATCGCCTCCGCCAAGCACATCACGCAGTTCGCGGACCGCGACAGCGACCCCGGCTTCGTCTCCACGGTCGTGCTGCCCGGGCTCACGCAGTGGCTGGGCCACCCCGACGACGCGTCGTCCCTGCTGAAGCAGATCGAGTCGCAGCGGTCCCGCTTCTTCACCGCCTGACCCGGACCGGGAAGGAACACCGTGCCGTCCGCTCCCCCCACCGCGCCGCCCCGCTCGCGCCCCCGGTCCCGCCCCGAGTCCCGTCCCAGGTCGCGTCCGCGCCGGCTCGGGCCCGGCGACCGCCTCTTCCTGACCATCGTCGTGGGCATCCCGCTGCTCGCGCTGCTGGTCTTCGTCTGGCTGCCCGCGCTGGCCTCCATGGGCCTGTCGTTCACCAGTTGGGACGGCATCGCGCTGTCCGACATCCACTGGACCGGACTGGAGAACTACCGGCAGATCTTCACCAACTACCCGCCGTTCTGGCCCGCGGTGCGCCACAACGTCATCTGGCTGCTCTTCACGGCGCTGCTGCCGACCCCGTTCGGCATCTTCCTCGCGTACCAGCTGGACCGGAAGCTGCGCTTCACCAGGGTCTACCAGACCGCGATCTTCCTGCCCATGGTGCTCTCGCTGGCCGTGGTCGGCCTCATCTGGGAGATCATCTACAACCCCGACAGCGGGCTGCTGGACGGGATCATCAACGCCGCCGCCCCCGGCCACCACATCGACTGGCTCGGCGACCCGGACCTCAACCTCTGGTCCGTGCTGGTCGCCTCGGCCTGGCGGCACACCGGCTACATCATGATCCTCTACCTGGCGGGCCTCAAGGGCTTCGACCCGGCCCTGAAGGAGGCCGCCGCCCTCGACGGCGCCAACGGCCGGCAGACCTTCCTCAAGGTGGTCTTCCCTGCGCTGCGGCCGGTCAACGTCATCATCCTGGTCGTCACCGTCATGGAGTCGCTGCGCGCCTTCGACGTGGTGTACGTGCTCGGCGGCGGCGTCGGCAGCAAGCCCGGGATGGAGCTGCTGTCCCTCCTGATCACCGACAACATCATCGGCGAGTCCAGCCACATCGGCTACGGCTCCGCGCTGGCCGTCGTGCTGCTCGTCGTCTCCCTCGCCGCCATCGGGACCTTCCTCGTACAGAACTTCCGCAAGGAGGCCCAGTGACCACCACCGCCACCGAGCCGGCCCCCTCCCGGGCCCGCGTCGAGCGCGGACCGGGGCCGCACACCGTCTCCCGCCCGCCCCGCCAGACGGGCCGTCACCTGATGCTCGGCGGCATCGCCCTGCTGTGGCTGCTGCCGCTGCTGTGGGCGGTGTACACCTCGCTTCGCCCGTACGAGGACACGGCCAAGCACGGCTATCTGTCCTGGCCGCACGGGATCAGCCTGGGCAACTTCACCGACGCCTGGACCCAGTCGGGCATGCCGCACTTCTTCTGGAACTCGGTGCTCATCACCGTGCCCTCGGTGCTGGGGACCCTGCTGTTCTCCGCGGCGGTCGCGTTCTTCGTCTCGCGCTTCGACTTCCGGTGGAACATCGCCCTGCTGATGCTCTTCACCGCGGGCAACCTGCTCCCCGCCCAGGTGCTCATCACGCCGCTGTACCGGCTCTACCTGCTGGTCCCGCTGCCCCCGTGGATGAGCGACTCGCTGCTGCTCTACAACTCCGTGTGGGGCATCATCGCCATCCACATCGCGTACCAGTGCGGGTTCTGCACCTTCGTGCTCAGCAACTACATGAAGACGATCCCACAGGAGATCTCCGAGGCGGCGCTCGTCGACGGCGCCCAGGTCTGGCGGCAGTTCTTCCAGATCATCCTGCCGCTGTGCCGGCCGGCCTTCGCCGCGCTGGCGACGCTGGAGTCGATCTGGATCTACAACGACTTCTTCTGGCCGCTCGCCCTCATCGAGACGGGCGACAAGCGCCCCATCACCTCGGCCCTGGCCAATCTGCAGGGCCAGTACTTCACCAACCCGAACCTCATCGCCGCCGGCGCCCTGATGACGGCCGTCCCCACGCTGCTGGTCTACTTCGCCCTCCAGCGGCAGTTCATCAGCGGCCTGACCATCGGCTCCGGCAAGGGCTGACGCCCCCGCGGCACCCGCCCCGCCCTGTCCGCCACACCCCCCACAACCCCAGGAGGCCGACCCATGCGGTCACCCTCGCACTCCGTCCTGCCCGCAAGCGCCGCCCGGACGCTGCTCGTCCTGGCCCTCACCGCCGGTGTGTCCACCGCCGTGCCCGCGGCCCAGGCCACCGCGCCGGAAGCGCCGGTCGCCACCGCGGCACCTGCCGCACCCGTCGCCGCCACGCCGTACATGGGCTGGTCGAGCTGGAGCATGCAGTCCTCCAAGTACCCCGGGCTCAACCCGGACGGCGACTACAGCTGGCTCACCGAGCAGAAGGTGCTCCAGCAGGCCGACGCCATGGCCGCCAAGCTCAAGAAGTACGGCTACAGCTACGTCAACATCGACGCCGGCTGGTGGCGCGACAACACCTGGAAGCCCGAGTTCGACGCCAACGGCCGCCAGACCGCGGACCCGGTGCGCTTCCCCCGCGGCATGAAGCCGGTCGCCGACCACATCCACGCCAAGGGCCTGAAGGCCGGCATCTACCTGCCCGTCGGGCTGGAGAAGGAGGGGTACGGCGACGGCAAGGTCCCGGTCTGGAACGCCCCGGGCTGCACCACCGCCGACATCGTCTACGGCGACCTGCGCACCACCAACGGCTGGGACAGCTCCTACAAGATCGACTTCTCCCGCCCCTGCGCGCAGAAGTACATCGACTCGCAGGCGCGGCTGATCGCCGACTGGGGCTACGACTTCCTCAAGATCGACGGCGTCGGCCCCGGTTCCTTCAAGAGCGGCGACAACCACGACAACGTCGCCGACATCGCCGCCTGGCAGAAGGCCATCGCCGCCACCGGCCGCCCCATCCACCTGGAACTGTCCTGGTCGCTCGACATCGGCCACATCGCCGACTGGAAGAAGTACTCCAACGGCTGGCGGATCGACACCGACGTCGAGTGCTACTGCGACACCCTGGTCAGCTGGGAGAACTCGGTCGACGACCGCTTCGCCGACGCCGCGGCCTGGAGCCGGCACGGCGGCCCCGGCGGCTGGAACGACCTGGACTCCCTCGACGTCGGCAACGGCGAGATGGACGGTCTGACCAAGGCCGAGCGGCAGACCTACATGACGCTGTGGGCCATCGCCAAGTCCCCGCTGTTCACCGGTGACGACCTCACCCGCCTCGACGCCTACGGCACCTCGCTGCTGACCAACCGTGAGGTCATCGCGATCGACCAGTCCAGCACCCCGCCGGCCCGCCCGGTCACCGCGACCGGCGACCGGCAGGTGTGGGCCGCGAAGAACGCCGACGGCAGCTTCACCGTCGCCCTGTTCAACCTCGGCGACGCCCCCGCCGCCGTCACCGCCGACTGGGCCGCCCTCGGCTTCTCCGGCCGCGGCTCCGTGCGCGACCTGTGGAACCACAAGGACCTCGGCAGCCTGAAGGACAAGGTCACCGCGACGCTGCCCGCGCACGGCTCGCGCCTGTTCACCGTCACCCCGCACGGCCCCGCCCAGGCGACCACCGGGTACGAGGCCGAGGCCGCCGGCAACACCCTGGGCGGCAGCGCCTCGGTCGCCGACTGCGGCGTCTGCTCCGGCTCCCGCAAGGTCGGCGACCTCTACCTCGGCGGCTCGCTGCGCTTCAACGACGTGGTCGTCCCCAAGGCCGGCGTCTACACGGTGAAGGTCGCCTACGTCAGCGGTGACCCGCGCCCGGCGGAGGTGTCCGTCAACGGCGACGCCGCCACCACGTACACGTTCCCGTCCACCGGCGACTGGGGGACGGCCGAGACCGTGAGCATCCCCCTCAGCCTCAAGGCCGGCGCCAACACCATCACCTTCGACAGCGGCTCCGGCTACGCCCCCGACATCGACCGGATCGACGTCCCGAAGCGCGCCTGACCGCCGCATGACCCGCGGGGCCCGGCGCGCGCGCCGGGCCCCGGCCGGCCGGCGGGGCGGGGTCCGGACCCCGCCAACGGGCGGAGGCCGTCCGGGCGAGGTAGACATCAAAGAGTGAGCCGTGGATCCGGATCCGGCGAGGGGCCGGGCGGGAAGATCGACTACGAGTCGGTGTTCCTGGCCTTTCCCGCTCCCGTGCTGCTGCTCACCCCGGATCTCGTCATCGCCGACGCCAACGAGACGTTCCTGCGGACCTTCGGCCTCGACCGGGCAGGCCTGCGCGGCATGCCGGCGGCCGAGGCGTTCCCCGTCCAACCGGACAACGACGTGAAGCGCATGAGCGCCTCGGCGCAGCGCGCCGTGGCCACCGGTGAGCAGGACGTCATCGGCCCGGTCCGGTACGACGCCGTGCGGCGCGACCCCGGCGACGACGGCGTGCGCTACTGGAGCCCCGTCCACATCCCCGTCGTCGGGCCGGACGGCGAGGTCAGCATGGTCATCGCGCGCCTGGACGACGTCACGGCCCTGGTCCGCGCCGGCGGCGGCCGGGATGCCGCGGGCGGCGTCCTGAGCAGCGACGTGCTCGCCACCGCCGGGCTGCTGGTGCGGGCGCAGGAGCTGGAGGAACTCAACGAGCGGCTGCGTGAGGCGCACGCCCGCGAGCGCGCCATCGCGGTCACACTGCAACGCGCGATGCTGCCCACCGTCGTCCACGACCAGTACGACTTCGCGGCCGTCCGCTACCGCCCGGCCACCGGCTCCCTGAACGTGTGCGGCGACTGGTACGACATGACCGGGCTGGAACGCAACCGGCTCGCGGTCGCCGTCGGCGACGTCGTCGGGCACGGCCTGGAGGCCGCGGGCGTCATGGGGCAGCTGCGCAGCGCGCTGAGCGCCGCCGTCCGTGCCTTCGGCCAGCCCGGGCCCGCGCTGAAGACCCTGGCCCGGTACGCCGTCACCGTCGACGGAGCGCTGGCCACCACCGCGGTCCAGATGGTCATCGACCGTGCCCGGGGCACCATCACGTACAGCAGGGCCGGCCATCCGCCGCCCGCGCTGCTGGACGCCGACGCCGAGACCGCGGTCTTCCTGGACGAGATCGCCGACCCCCCGCTCGGCGCCTGGACGTACGAGGCGAACCGGTCGCAGGCCACCGTGGGCTACTCGCCCGGGGCGACGCTGGTGTTGTACACCGACGGCCTGATCGAGCGCCGCGGCGAGGACATCGACGTCGGGCTGCGGCGGCTCGCCGACAGCATCGTCCGGCACCGCCGGCTCGGCCCGGAGGACCTCGCCGACGCCCTGCTGCGCGACCTGCGCGCCGAGGACGGCACGGACACCGACGACGACGTCGCCCTGGTCACCCTGCGCCTTTAGCGGGCGCGGCGCGGCGCGACCGGGCGCTGCCGGGGGCGCACATAGGGTGATCGGCACCGTGCGACCCGGGGTCCGTCCTGCGGCGGCGGTCGTGGAGAGGGAGGCGACGATGGCTGGGGAACCCGGCGGCCGGTGTGACGTGATCGTGGTCGGTGCCGGGGCCGCCGGACTGGCCTGCGCGGCCGACCTGAGCGCCGCGGGCCTCGCCGTGCGCGTCCTGGAGGCCTCCGACCGCGTCGGCGGCCGGATGCGGACCGACCGCCACCTCGGCTTCCTGCTGGACCGCGGCTTCCAGGTCTTCAACACCTCCTACCCGCAGGTGCGGCGCCGGCTGCGGCTGCGCGACCTGCGGCTGCGGGCGTTCACGCCCGGCGTGGCCGTGCACACCGACCGGGGGCGGCTGCTGTTCACCGACCCGACCCGCCGCCCGCGGGACGCGGCCGATCTGCTGCCGGGCCGCCTGGCCTCCGCCCGCGACCTGGCCGCGCTCGGCGTCCTGAGCGCCCGCGACATGCTGCTGCCCGCCCGCGTCCTGCGCGGCCGCGGGGACACGACGACGCTCACCGCGCTGGCCGCGGCCGGGCTCTCCGAGGACATCGTCGAGACCTTCTTCCGGCCGTTCCTTTCGGGCGTCTTCCTGGAGGACGATCTGGAGACGTCCAGCCGCTTCTTCCACCTGGTGTGGCGCAGCATGCTGCGCGGCACCCTCTGCCTCCCCGCGGAGGGCATCGGCGCGGTGCCCGCCCAGCTCGCCGGGCTGCTGCCCGAGGGCGTCGTCCGCACGGACGCCCCGGTGCGTGAGCTGACCGCGTACGGCGTCCTGCTGGACGACGGAACGGAGACGGCCGCGCCGTCCGTGGTCGTCGCCACCGGGCCGGCGGCCGCCGCCCGCCTGCTTCCGGGACTCCCGACGCCGGACACGCGCACCGTGACGACGCTCTACCACGCGGCCGACCGGTCGCCGCTGGCCGCGCCCACGCTCCTGGTCGACGCGCGGCGGCGCTTCCTCAACACGGTGGTCCTCACCGAGGTCCACCGAGGGCTGTCGCAGGACGGCCGCGCACTGGTGTCGACCTCCGTCCTGGGCGTCCCCGGACCGGACGAGGAGGCCGCGGTGCGGGAGGCGCTGGCCGACGTCTACGGGACCGACACGAGCGCCTGGGAGCCACTGCGCAATTGCACGGTCCCCGGCGCCCTGCCCGCGATGCCGCCGCCGTACCCGCTGAGCCGCACCAGCCGCTTCACCCCTGGCCGCTATGTGTGCGGCGACCACCGCGCCACCGGTTCCCTCCAGGGCGCGCTGGCCTCGGGCGCACGGGCGGCCCGCGAACTGCTGGCGGACCACCGCCGGGCGGCCCGGGCCTGACCGCTCAGCGGGCCGGCCGACCGTCCGGGCCGAGCGCGGCGTCGAGCAGGGACGTGGCGATCGAACGGGCGACGGCGCCGCTGCCGGGAGCGTTGAGCGCCGTGCTGCGGGCGACGGCGCCGTCGTACAGCAGGGCGAGCTGCTCGCCGAGTGTGTCCGGATCACGGGCGCCGGCGCGCCGTGCGAGGCCCGCCAGACGCCGGGCGAACTCGGTCTTGTAGGTCGCGGCGAGCCGGTGGACGGGATGGTCGGGGTCGGGGACCTCGACCGCGGCGTTGAGGAACGGGCAGCCGCGCAGCGGCGCCGACGGGTCCGGGGGCGGCCAGGAGAACACGGCGAGCAGCTGTTCCCCGGCCTCCCGCGCGGTCATCTCCGGCGGGACCTGCGGGGGCAGCAGTCCGTCCTCCATCCCGCGCAGAAAGGCGTGCACGAGCTCGTCCTTGCCGCTGAAGTGCTGGTACAGCGTGCGCTTGGACACCTCGGCGGCCGCCGTGAGCTGTTCCATGCCGGTGGCGTTGATGCCCTGGGCGGTGAACAGCTCGGTCGCCGCCTTGAGGATGCGCTCCCGGGCGCCGCGGCCGCGGCGCCGGCGGACGGGCGAGGGCTCGGTGGTGCTCATGCCTTCAGGATACCGATCGTTTTACTTAAGCGGAAACCCCTGTTACGGTCGCTTAAGTACACCGATCGGTTTGCTTAAGTGGGCCGCCGGCCCGGCACCGCGCCCGATCGACACGTCCCCCGCACTCTGTTGGAGACCTGGTCCATGACCTCCCCACCCCCGAACGTGACGCCCGCCGGCCACCCCGGCCCGGCACGGGCGTCCCTCTCCGGCGGCCGGCCCGCCGCACGCCCGGTGCACCCGGGCCTGGTCCTCGCCGTTCTGGCCACCTCGGTGTTCCTGTCCGGGCTGGACGCCTTCGTCGTCAACGTGGCGCTCGAGCCCATCGGCCAGGGCGTGGGCGAGACCTCGCTCTCGAAACTGAGCTGGATCCTCAACGGCTACGCGATCGTCTACGCCGCCCTCCTGGTCCCCGCCGGGCGGCTGACGGACCGCTTCGGCGGCAGGAACGGATTCCTGCTCGGTCTGAGCGTGTTCACCGCGGCCAGCCTGGGCGCAGCGGCCAGTGGCGACCTGTGGGTCCTGGTGGCCTTCCGCTTCCTGCAGGCGGCCGGTGCCGCCGTGCTCACCCCGGCCAGCCTGGGCCTCGTCCTGACCACGGCCCCGCCCGCCAAGCTCACCCGGTACATCCAGATCTGGGCGTCCAGCGGCTCGCTGGCCGCGGCGGCGGGGCCGATGGCCGGCGGACTGCTGGTGCAGGCCGCCTGGCAGTGGATCTTCCTGCTCAACCTGCCGATAGGCATCGCGGCACTGGTCCTCGCCGCACGCCTGCTGCCCCGCGGACGGCAGGCCGGCGCCGCCCGGATGCCCGACCTGCCGGGCGGCGCCCTGCTCGCCGTCGCGATCGGATCGCTGGCGCTGGGGCTGGTCCAGGCACCGGTGTGGGGCTGGGGCGCGGCGCCGACGATCGGCAGTTTCGCGGTGGCCGCCGTGGCGCTCGTGCTGTGCCTGCTGCGGTCCGCGCGGCACCCGGTCCCCGCCGTCGACCTGCGGCTGCTGCGCAACCCGGTCTTCGCCTGGGCCGGTGTCGCCACGCTGCTGTTCTACGCCGCCTTCGCCGTCCAACTGCTCGGCATCACCTTGTGGTTGCAGCAGGAATGGCACTGGTCGGCCATCGAGACGGGCCTCGGCGTCGCCCCCGGTCCCGCCATGGTGTTCGTCGCCTCCGCCGCCGGGCGGCGCCTCGCCCGGCGCCTGCCGGTCGGTGTGGTGGCGGCACTGGGCGCGGCGCTCGTCGCCGCCGGCACCGCGTTGCTCGCCCTCGCCGCGGGCGATCGGCTCCACTACGCCACCGACATCCTGCCGGGCTGGATCGTCGCGGGCGTCGGTGTCGGCCTGGCCCTGCCGACCCTGATCTCCTCGGCCACCGCCGAACTCCCCAAGGACAAGGCCGCCACCGGCAGCGCCGTCGTCGCCATGGCGGGCCAGGTCGGGAACGTGATCGGCGTCAGCGTCCTCGTCGTCCTCCTCGCGGCGGGAGCCGCCGGCCCGCCCGCACACACCTTCTCCCACGTCTGGTGGACGTCGGCCGCGGTCGTCGCCCTCAGCGCGCTGGCCGCGCTCGGCATCACGCCGCGACGCAGGACCGGCGTCGCGGAGCCCGGCGCCGCGGCCGGCTGAGCGTCGTGCGTCCCACGAAGAATTCCCGACTTCCCTCCGAGCCCAAGCCCAAGGAGATCTCCATGCGTTACACGACCTTCGGACACCGCACCGGACTGCGTGTCTCCGAGTACGCCCTCGGCACCGGCAACTTCGGCACCCGCTGGGGCGCCGGAGCCGACGCCGAGGAGTCCCGCCGCATGTTCGACCGGTTCGCCGAGGCCGGTGGCAACTTCATCGACACCTCCGACACCTACCAGTTCGGCGAGTCCGAAGAACTGCTGGGCGGCTTCCTCGCCGCGGACCGCGACCACTTCGTCCTGGCCAGCAAGTTCAGCAACGGGTACGCGGCGCGGAAGGACATCTCCAAGACCGGCAACAGCCGCAAGAACATGATCCATTCGGTGGAGGCCAGCCTGAAGCGCCTCGGCACCGACTACATCGACCTGTACTGGGTCCACTTCCCGGACGACCTGACGCCGGTCGAGGAGATCCTGCGCGGCATCGACGACCTGGTGCGGTCGGGCAAGATCCTTTATGCCGGGCTCTCCAACTTCCCGGCCTGGCGGATCGCCCGCGCCGCGACCCTCGCGGACGTCAACCACTGGGCCCCGGTCGCCGGTGTCCAGATCGAGTACAGCCTCGTCGAGCGGACCGCCGACCGCGAACTGCTGCCGATGGCCGAGAGCCTGGGCCTGGCCGCCGCGCTGTGGTCCCCGCTGGGCGGCGGGCTGCTGACGGGCAAGTACCGCGACGGCACGCAGGGCCGGCTGAGCGATCTCAAGACCCTGGTGCACACCGAGAGTTCCGACCAGAAGACCGCCGTCGTCGACACGGTGCTGGACATCGCACGGGAGACCGGCGCGACGCCCGCCCAGGTGTCCGTGGCCTGGGTCCGCGGGCGCGCGGAGCGGGCGGCGACCTCGTTCCTGCCCATCATCGGCCCGCGCAACGCCGCTCAACTGGAGGACTACCTGGGGGCACTGGAGGTCCGGCTCACCCCGGAGCAGTACGCGCGCCTGACCGACGTCAGCGCCGTCCCGCTCGGGGTGCCGCACGAGGCGGTCCTCGGCGTCCGCGACGTCGTGCGCGGCGGGGACGCCTCCCGCGTCGACGCCCCGGTGCGGCCGGTTGCCTGACCCCCGGGGCCCGCAAGTGCCCCGCGCCCTCCTGTGGCGCGGGGCACCGTCGGGAATGAATCCACCCCTCCGAAACGTAATGATAGGGTAAAACGCGCTGGTGGCCCGGCCTGCCGCGATGCTACCTGTGCCGTGGGGCCCGGACGGTCGAGGGCTGTGCCACCCGCCCGGCCACGCATCCATGGATCCATGACGTGGACCCACCCCCTGGGAGGCAAGAGTGGGCACTCGGCGGACGACACTTCCCGGCGTCGGGACGCAGTACGACGTCACCACCCGCGCGGGACGGCACCTCTCGGTGGTGGTGCACCAGGACGGCCGGCGCTTCCTGGGCTTCTACGGCGCCGAGGACCCCGACTCCTGCCTGGTGTCGATACCGCTGGAGGGCGAGGAGGCCGCCGTGCTGGCCCGGCTCCTGGACCCCACGCCGCTGGAGGCCGTGCACACCGAGGGGATCGGTCTGGTCACGGAGCAGATCCCGGTCAACTCACGTTCCCCGTACGCCGGGCGGCTGCTCGGCGACACCCGCGCACGGACCCGCACCGGCGCCTCCATCGTCGCCGTCATGCGCAGGACGAGCGCCCATCCCTCCCCGGGGCCGGACTTCCGGCTGGCGATCGGCGACACGCTGGTCGTCGTCGGCACCCGTGAGGGCGTGGACGCGCTGGCCGCGATCGTGGCGGGGGAGTGAGGATGCACGACACGACCGAACTCCTCATCGAACTCGGCGCCGTCATCCTCGGACTGGGACTGATCGGGCGCTTCGCCGGCCGCGTCGGGCTGTCGCCGATACCCCTCTACCTGCTCGCGGGGCTCGCCTTCGGGCACGGCGGCCTGCTGCCGCTCGACGCCAGCGAGGACTTCGTCGCCGTGGGCGCGGAGATCGGCGTGATCCTGCTCCTGCTGCTGCTCGGCCTGGAGTACAGCGCCTCCGAACTGGTCACCAGCCTGCGCACGCAGTACCCCTCCGGCGTGGTCGACTTCGCCCTCAACGCGGTGCCCGGTGCCGCCGCGGCGCTGCTGCTGGGCTGGGGCCCGGTGGCGGCCGTCGCCCTCGCCGGCGTCACCTGGATCTCCTCCTCGGGCGTCATCGCCAAGGTGCTGACCGACCTGGGCCGGCTCGGCAACCGGGAGACACCGGTGATCCTCGGCGTCCTGGTCATCGAGGACCTGGCCATGGCGATCTACCTCCCGCTGCTCACCACCCTCCTCGCCGGCATCGGCCTGGCGGCGGGCGGCCTGGCCCTCGCCATCGCGATGGGCACCGTGG
The DNA here is from genome assembly GCF_042714775.1 of Streptomyces sp. NPDC058691. NCBI lineage: Bacteria > Bacillati > Actinomycetota > Actinomycetes > Kitasatosporales > Streptomycetaceae > Streptomyces > Streptomyces sp. NPDC058691. The sequence goes on from NZ_JBHXSO010000016.1 coordinate 37,287, forward strand.
GCGGCGTGCTCTTCCTCGCGCTGCGCCACGGACGCCTGCTGAGCAAGGCGGTCTCCTCGGAGAACCCGGAGATGCTGCTGCTGGTCGTCTTCGGCCTGGCCCTGGTCGTCGCGGGGTTCGCGCAGAAGCTCCAGGTCTCCGCGGCCGTCGGCGCGTTCCTCGTCGGCATCGCCCTGTCCGGTGAGGCCGCCGAGGGCGCGAGCCGGCTGCTCATGCCGCTGCGGGACCTGTTCGCCGCCGTCTTCTTCGTGTTCTTCGGCCTGTCCACCGACCCGGCCGCCATTCCGCCAGTCCTGCTGCCGGCGCTCGCGCTGGCCGCCGTGACCACCGTCACCAAGATCATGACGGGCTGGTACGCGGCACGTCGCGCCGGCATCCACACCCGGGGCCGCCTGCGGGCCGGCGGCACGCTCGTGGCACGCGGCGAGTTCTCGATCGTCATCGCGGGCCTCGCCGTCGCCAGTCAGCCACGCATCGGCCCACTGGCCACCGCGTACGTCCTGATCCTGGTCATCGCCGGCCCCCTGGCCGCCCGCTGGACCGAGCCCGCCGTCACCGCGCTGCGCGCCGTGCTCCGCCGCGCCCCGACCGCCGGGGCCAAGGGCGACCGTTCGATGGCGGCCGAGGAGCCTCCGGCCACGACCTCCGCGGGAGCCGCGAGCTCATCGGGCTGACGGCCCGCTGCGCGGCGGCGCGTTGGTGCGCCGCCGCGCACCGTGCGCTCCAGCGGGTCTCCGCGCGTTCCGCCCGCTTGTGGTGGGTGGCGATGATCTTCGCGGCGACCTCGGGCGGGCCGCTGAGCGGTCCCGCCCTCGCCGGACCCGGTCAGGAGTACGCCACGGTGGTGCGCCGCATCCACCTCCCTGCGGAAGGGCCGTCAGCGCCCGGGCAGTTGACCTTCACCTTGGGGGAGGCCACACCATCGGTCGGGCCGGGCGACGTGCCCGGTATGAGGAGGAGCGGGCATGGGGTTTCTGACCATCGGGACGTTCGCGAAGGCGTCCCGCCTGTCGCCCAAGGCACTGCGTCTTTACGACGACCTCGGCCTGCTGACCCCCGCTCGTGTCGACCCGGTGACCGGCTACCGCCTCTACGCACCGGAACAACTGGACCAGGCCCGGCTGGTCGCCTGGCTTCGGCGTCTGGGAATGCCCCTGGCCCGCATCCAGCACGTCACCACGCTGGAGTCGGCCGCGGCGGCCCAGGAGATCCGCGCGTTCTGGGCCCAGGTCGAAGCCGACACCGCCGCACGGCGGAACCTCGCTTCCTTCCTCATCGACCATCTGTCCCGGAAGGACCCCTCCTTGTCTCCGAACAGCAAGCCCCTGGGAATCCGTTACGCCGCCCTTTCCGACACGGGCCTGGTCCGCGAGAGCAACCAGGACACCGCCTACGCCGGCTCCCGCCTGCTCGCCGTCGCCGACGGCTACGGCAGTGGAGGAGCCCCCGCGAGCGCGGCCGCCATCGACGCGCTCAAGTACCTCGAAACCGACAGCATCCCGGCGGGCAATCTCCTCAACCTCCTCGAAGACGCCGTTGAACAGGCCAAGCGGGCCGTGGACGGCGCCGTCGAGACCGGTTCTTCACCCGACGGGGCCGGCACGACACTCACCGCGATGCTCTGGACCGGATCGCAGCTGGCCCTCGTCCACATCGGCGACTCCCGGGTCTATCTCCTGCGTGACGGAGAGCTGTTCCAAGTCACGCACGACCACACCATGGTGCAGTCGATGGTCGACGAAGGACGCCTCACCCCGGAGGAAGCCGCCTCCCATCCCCAGCGGTCGCTGCTGCTACGAGCCCTGGGCCAAGGAGTCGACGGCAACCCCGACATGCGCCTGCACGTCGCCCGGCAGGGAGACCGCTACCTGCTCTGCTCCGACGGTCTGTCGGCTGTCGTGCCCATCGATGAGATCCGGCAGGCGCTCTCCGACATCCGCGATCCCGAGCAGGCCACCCGCGAACTCATCGCGATCGCCAACGGCTTCGGCGGCCCCGACAACATCAGCTGCGTGGTCGCCGACGTCATGGAGCTCGCGTAGTCGGGAGCGAGCGGCATGCACTTCGCGATGCACCGGATCCGCCCTCGGCCCGGTGCCGGCGTGCTTCCCCGAACGCCGGAACGCGCGCGGCGCGCCGTCCTCCGGGGCCGTCTTTCCAGCGGCCCCGGAGCCGTGCCCGGTCGCGGTCATGTGTGGCTGAAAACCGCCGGTGCCGTGAGCGGGGTTGCGGGTGCCTCGCGCGGCTGACGGGGCGCTTGCGGGGGAGCTGTGTGCGGGGTGGGCAAGGGTGTCGCTCGCGGCTGCTCGTCGGGGGGCCGGCCGCAGGTGGAACGGGGGAATCGCACCGCCGCTACCGCGTGCCGGCCGGTGCCGGCGGGGTGTTCGGGCGGGGGCGCGGGAGGCGCCCCGCGGGCACCGGCAGGCGTGCGGCGTGCCGCTCCGGCCATGCGCGGAGTTTCGGCCACCTCCGGCGCCGCGGCCCAACGGCCGGCGAGTCGAGGTCGTGTCGTACCCCTTGACAGCGGCCCCGGGGGATTACAGCCTATGGCAACGTTGTCAGATGGCAACGTTGTCAGGCGGCGGCCCGAGCGGACCGGGTCGTCCACCTACCCGTCAGCGGGTGCCCGGATTGGATCACTTGCGTATGTCGACTCAGTCGTCCCACCCCTCCCGCCGGTCGGTCGTCGCCACCGGCACCACACTCCTCGCGAGCCTGGGAATCGGCGTCGCACTCCCCGGCACCGCCCGTGCCGCCGAGCCCGCCCGGACGGGCGGCGGCACCGCCGCCGGCGATCTGGCGGCCCACCGCCCGGTGGCCGTGTCGTCCACCGACTACGCCCCGACGCCGGGCGAGTTCGCGGTGGACCGCGTCAACGCGGTCGGCGTGCGCGGCACCGGATGGCGCGCGGCGGACGGCGACCCGCAGTGGATCTCGGTCGACCTGGAGGCCGACTGCGAGGTGACCGCCGTCCGGCTGACCTTCGAGGCCACGGCCGACGACCCGCCCTTCGTCCCGTCCAGCAGCGGCAACCCGCGCGACAGCACCACCGGTCAGGAGATCCTGTCCAGTTGCGCCGTGGACTTCGTCGTCGAGACCTCCCGCGACCACCGCACGTGGACGGCCGTCCATCGGACGGACTCCGGCACCGGCGGCGTCGTCGACATCGTCCTCGCCCGGCCGGTCACCGCCCGCTGGGTCCGGCTGACCGTGCACAAGCGCTCCAACGCCAACCCCCTCGGCCTCAACGGCTTCGAGGTGCACGGCCGGGCCCGCGGCCACCGCCCGGAGGCCACCGGCTGGACGGACTGGGGCGTGAACGACCACAAGGCGCCCGCGCTGGAGGCCGCCGCCGACGGCACCGTGCCGCTGGAATCCGGCTGGACGCTCACCATGGACGACTGGGCCGGTGCCGAGGTCGCGGACCTGTCCCGCACGGACGTCGACACCAGCCGCTGGCTGCCCGCCACCGTGCCCGGCACGGTCCTGGGCTCGCTGGTCGAGCAGGGCAAGCTGCCCGACCCGGTCACCGGGTTCAACAACCTCCACGTCCCGGAGGCGCTGTCCCGCCACGCCTGGTGGTACCGGCGGGAGTTCCGCCTGCCGCGGTCGCTGCGCACCGGCGCCGGCCGGCACATCTGGCTGGAGTTCGACGGCATCAACCACAAGGCGGACATCTGGCTCAACGGAGCCTCCGTGGGGAGCATGGAATTCCCCTTCGCCCGGTCCGCCACCGACATCACCGCGCACCTGGCGGCCGACGGCGAGCAGGCGCTCGCCGTGCGCATCACGCCGATGCCCTTCCCCGGCAGCCCGGGTGACAAGGGCCAGGCCGGTCTGGCCTTCGTGGACGCCGGCGCGACCATGATGAACCGCAACTCGCCGACGTATCTCGCCTCCTCCGGCTGGGACTGGATGCCGGCCGTGCGCGACCGGGCCGCCGGCATCTGGAACCACGTGCGGCTGCGCTCGACCGGCCACGCCGTCCTCGGCGACCCCCGGGTCGACACCGTCCTCCCCGACCTGCCCGACACCGGCACCGCCGAGCTGACGATCACCGTCCCCGTGCGCAACGCCGACACCACCGACCGGAGCGTCACCGTCAGCGCCTCGCTCTGCGGCGTGCGGGTGTCCCGGACCGTCACGGTGCCCGCCGGAAAGAGCACCGACGTCGTGTTCACCCCCGCCACCGACGCGCGGCTGCGCCTGCGCGACCCGGAGCTGTGGTGGCCCAACGGCTACGGCAGCCCCGCGCTGCACGACCTCACCCTCGTGGCCGCGGTCGGCGGCGCGGAGAGCGACCGCCGCAGCACCCGCTTCGGCATACGCCAGTTCGGCTACGAGTACGACATCCCGCTGCGCTTCACCTCCGGCAGCGACTCCTACACGCAGTCCGTCGCCCTCGGCGACCGCAAGGCCCGCCATGTGCGGGTGCGCTGCCTGACCCGCGCGACCGGCTGGGGCTCGTCGCTGTGGGGCCTGTCCGTGGTCGACAGCTCCGTCCCCGACGTCGACCTCGCGCTGCACAAGGACGCGACCGCCTCCTCGACGGACGACCCGGGCAACGCGCCGTCGAACGTCACCGACGGCGACGCCGGCACCCGGTGGTCCTCGTCCTTCGAGGACGACCAGTGGATCCAGGTGGACCTGGGGTCCTCGGTCTCCTTCGACCGGGTCGACCTGACCTGGGAGCGGGCCTACGCCAAGACCTTCGTGGTCGAGCTGTCCGACGACGGCGACTCGTGGACCGACGCGAAGTCCGTCGACAACGGCGCGGTCCCGCTGCCGTTCCAGAGCGGCGCCGCCAGCCTGCAGAACGTCGACTTCGACGCCCTCACCGCCCGCTACGTCCGCCTCAAGTGCGGCGCCCGGGCGACCAGCTGGGGCAACTCGCTGTGGACGCTGTCCGTGGTCGACAGCTCGGCCCCGGGCACCGACCTGGCCTTCCGCAAGAGGACCACCGCGTCCACCGAGGACTCCTCGAACCCCGCCTCCAACGCCACCGACGGCGACCCCGGCACCCGCTGGGCCTCGGACTACGAGGACGACCAGTGGATCCAGGTGGACCTGGGCTCCCCGGTCGCCTTCGACCGCGTCGCCGTCGTCTGGGAGCAGGCCTACCCGAAGACGTACACCGTCCAGGTCTCCGACGACGGATCGCAGTGGAAGGACGTCACGTCCGTCGACAACACCCCGGTCCCGCTGAAGATCAGCGTGAACGGCGTCCGCGTCTTCTGCCGCGGCGGCAACTGGGGCTGGGACGAACTGCTGCGCCGTATGCCCGAAGAGCGCATGGACGCGGCGCTGCGCATGCACCGCGACATGAACTTCACCATGATCCGCAACTGGGTCGCCAGCAGCAACCGCGAGGAGTTCTACGCCGGTTGCGACGAGCACGGCCTGCTGGTCTGGAACGACTTCCCCAACGCCTGGGCGATGGACCCGCCGAACCACGACGCGTTCAACTCCCTCGCCCGCGACACGGTGCTGCGCTACCGCATCCACCCCAGTGTCGTCGTCTGGTGCGGTGCCAACGAGGGCAACCCGCCCGGGGCGATCGACGACGGCATGCGCGACGCGGTCCACGACGAGGCGCCCGGCATCCTCTACCAGAACAACTCCGCGGGCGGCATCGTCACCGGCGGCGGCCCCTACGGCTGGGTCGAGCCGGACCGCTACTTCTCCGCGTCCACCTACGGCAGCGGCAACTTCGGCTTCCACACCGAGATCGGCATGCCCGTGGTCTCCACCGCCGAGAGCATGCGCAACCTCGTCGGTTCCGAGCCGGAGTGGCCCGTCGGCGGCGCGTGGTTCTACCACGACTGGAGCACCCGGGGGAACCAGGCCCCGCAGAACTACCAGGCCGCCATCGAGGCCCGCCTCGACACGGCCCGCGACCTCGACGACTTCACGCGCAAGGCGCAGTTCGTCAACTACGAGAACACCCGGGCGATGTTCGAGGCCTGGAACGCCAACCTCTGGGAGGACGCCAGCGGCCTCCTGCTGTGGATGTCGCACCCCGCGTGGCACAGCACCGTGTGGCAGACCTACGACTACGACTTCGACGTCAACGGCACCTACTACGGCGCCCGTTCCGCCTGCGAGGCGGTCCACGTCCAGGCCGTCCCCGGCTCCTGGCAGGTCGTCGCGGTCAACCACACCCCGCGCGCGCTGAAGGGCGTCACGGTCACGGCGCGACTGCTCGACCTCGACGGCCGTCAGCTCGGGAGCACCGTGCGCAAGACCCTCGACGTCGCCTCGTCGGGCACCACCGAGGCGTTCACGGCCGGGTGGGAGGACGGCCTGCCGGACTTCCACCTCCTGCGGCTGCGGATGGAGCGCGGGGGCACCGTGCTGTCGGAGAACACCTACTGGCGCTACCGCGAGCCGTCCGCCATGCGGGCGCTCAACTCGGCGCGCAGCGCCAGGGTCACCGCCACGGCCGGCAAGGTGACCCGGTCCGGCGAGCGCCGCGAACTGACGGCCACGGTCACCAACCGGGGCGCGTCGGTGGCGGCCATGGTGCGGCTGTCGCTCCTGGACTCCGGCAGCGGCGAGCGCGTGCTGCCGACCCTGTACGGCGACAACTACCTGTGGCTGCTGCCCGGCGAGTCGCGCACCCTCACCCTGTCCTGGCCGGCGCACGCCCTGCCCTCGGGCCGCCCCGCGCTGCGGGTGGACGGGTACAACGTCCCGCGGACGACGGTGCGGGCCGCCTCGGCCGGCTGACCGCCCGGCGCGGGCGGGGCTCCGGCCCCGCCCGCGGAGGGTGGTACTGCCGTTCCCAGGCAGGACGGGGCCAGCAAGAAGGCGATGCTCCGGGGCCTTCGTGCTGTTGAACTGGACATCGAGCGGCCCGGAGCGGCCCCCGCGAGAGACCAAGGAGTGCAGTGCCCATGCTTGCCACCGTCGGATCGAAGGACCGGGCCAGGTCGGCCGTGCACGGAGACCGATGGCTCGTGGGCTTCCGCTTCAGCACGCCGCAGGGCGCCCCGGGCTGCCACTACTACGTCGTCGGCGAGGCGGCCGACGCGCGGGAGGCCGTGGACATCGCGAAACGCCGGGCCGCCGGGGCGTACGAGTGCGCGGCCCGTGCGAACGCCGCGATCGACGACGTCGAGGTGCACCGTCTGCGCTGGAACCCCTTGGGGTGGGCGTATCTCGACAGCCCCGGCGGCCCGTGTGAGGCCCCAGGTGCCCGGCGCGCGCCGCACGTCTCCTCCATCTGAGGGCGCGTGCCACCGGATGACCCCGGCGTGCCCCGGTCGCGAGGCCCGGGCGGCCGAGGGGCGGCCCGCTTAGGATGGGGCGGAGGGATCTGGTGGCATGCGAACGTATGACGGAATGACCGCCGAGGAGCGTATGTCGGCGCGGCGCCGCCGCATCATGGACGCCGGGCTCGACCTGTTCCACACCCAGGGGTACTCGGGCACCTCCATCCGTTCCGTGCTGCGCCGGAGCGGACTGCAGGACCGCTACTTCACCGAGAGCTTCCCCTCCCTCGACGCCTTGATGGCCGGCATCCTGAGCGAGATCCAGGACGAGGAGGCCGCACGATGCCGCGCCGCCGTCACCGGCCCCGGAACGCGCCGGGAGCGCGCCCGCGGCATGCTGTGGGCGCTGGCCGCGGGTGTGGCCGACGACCCCCGCAAGGGCCGCGTCAAACTGGTCGAATCCCTCGCGGCCGGTCCGCTGGCCGCGAACGAGCGACGGCGCGGGATGCGGAACCTGGCCCGCCTGGTGGAGGGGCTGCTCCTGGAGGACCGGCCCGGCCCTGACACGCACACCGCGGTCATGGCCTTGGCGGTCGTGGGCGGTGTCAACCAGATCCTCCTGAACTGGGCCGACGGCACTCTTCCGCTGTCCCGCGACGACGTCGTGGAGCAGGGGCTCCGCCTCTTCGAAGCCGTGGCCGCGTTCGACGGCCTCCAGGCCCGCCGATAATCACAGGCCCGAAGCGGGCCCGGCTGTTAGCCTGGCGTACGAGTGATCCGGAACCAAGGGAACCAAGCGAACCAAGGGAGTCCGCACGTGGCGGGTGACGACGACATCTCCGGGTGATCCCGGGTGTCCTCGGCCATGGACAGGCGCGCACGAGTCGCCGCCTCCGTGGCCGCCACGTCATGCCATCCCACTTCCTTTCCCGCAGGGCCGCTCCGGCGCGCCCGCGGCGTTCCCCCGAGGGCTCACCCATGTCCGACGCGCACATCGTCTGCTCCCACCTGTCCTTTTCCTGGCCTGACGACACCCCTGTCTTCGAGGGCCTTTCCTTCACCGTCGGCGCCGGCCGTACGGGCCTGGTCGCGCCGAACGGCGCGGGCAAGAGCACGCTCCTCAAGCTGATCGCGGGGGAGCTCCGGCCCCGCGGCGGCTCCGTCACCGTCGGGGGCACGCTCGGCTACCTCCCGCAGTCCCTGCCGCTGACCGGCGACCTGACCGTGGCCGAGGTCCTGGGCATCGCCGGGGTGATCCGCGCGATCGACGCCATCGAGTCGGGGGACGCGAGCGAGGAGCACTTCGCCACCATCGGCGACGACTGGGACATCGAGGACCGCAGCCGCGCCGAACTCGACCGGCTCGGCCTCGGGGACGTCGGCCTCGACCGGCGCCTGCGCACCCTCAGCGGCGGGCAGGCCGTCACGCTCGGCCTGGCGGCGCAACTGCTCAAACGCCCCGACGTCCTGCTGCTGGACGAGCCCACCAACAACCTCGACCTGGACGCCCGCCGCACCCTGCACGGCGTCCTCGACGAGTGGCGGGGCTGCCTGCTGCTGGTCAGCCACGACCGCGAACTGCTCGACCGCGTCGACCGGGTGGCCGAACTCGAACGCGGCGAGGTCCGCTTCCACGGCGGCAACTACACGCAGTACGAGGAGGCCGTGCGCGTCGAGCAGGAGGCCGCCGAGAAGAACATCCGCAGCGCGGAGCAGGAACTCAAGCGCGAGAAGCGGGAGTTGCAGCAGGCACGGGAAAGGGCCGCCCGCCGGGCCGGCACCGCCGCCCGTTCCCTCGACAGCGCCGGCCTGCCCAAGATCTTCGCCGGGACGCTGAAGCGGCGTGCCCAGGAGTCCGCGGGCAAGTCGAACGAGACCCACTCCGCGCGGGTCAGCGAGGCCAGGGCCCGTCTGGACGAGGCGGGCCGCGCCCTGCGCGACGACACGCGGATCGTGCTGGAACTGCCGGACACCCGCGTCCCGGCCGGGCGCACGCTCTTCGTCGGCGAGCGGATGCGGGTCCGCCACGGCGGCCGCGACATCTTCGCCGGCGAGGGCGCCGACCTGACGATCCGCGGCCCCGAACGGATCGCGCTGACCGGGCCCAACGGCGCCGGGAAGTCGACGCTGCTGCGCCTGGCCGGCGGCGACCTCGCCCCCGGCGACGGCGCGCGGGTCAGGCACGCCGACGGCCGCGTCGCCTACCTCTCGCAGCGCCTCGACCTGCTGGACCCCGACCGCACGGTGGCCGAGAGCCTCGCGGACGCGGCCCCGGCGATGCCCGAGGCGGACCGGATGAACCTGCTGGCGCGCTTCCTCTTCCGCGGCCCGCGCGCCCATCTGCCGGTGCGGGTCCTGTCCGGCGGCGAACGGCTGCGCGCCACCCTGGCCTGCGTCCTGTGTGCGGAACCGGCACCCCATCTGCTGCTGCTGGACGAGCCGACCAACAACCTCGACCTCGTCAGCGTCGGGCAGTTGGAGAGCGCGCTGAACGCCTACGAGGGTGCCTTCGTCGTGGTCAGCCACGACGTGCGGTTCCTCGCCGCGATCGGCGTCGACCGCTGGCTGCGCCTGTCCGACGGGCGCCTGACGGAGACCGGCCCGGTGCTGCCGTAGGCCCCGCGCACGCCCGGCCCGTCCACCGGCCCGGCCATGATCAGCCGGTCCGCGCCTCCTGCGGGGGCGCGGGCTGCCAGGCGCGGGCCGGGACGATCAGCGGCCCGCCGGTGACGGGGTCGGGGACGACGACGGAGGCGAGGCCGAAGACGTCCTGGACCAGTTCGGCGGTGACGATGTCCTCCGGCGGCCCCTGGGCGACGATCCGGCCGGCCTTCATGGCGACGAGGTGGTCGGCGTAGCGGGCGGCCTGGTTGAGGTCGTGGAGCACGGCGACGACGGTCCGGCCGCGTTCGTGGTTGAGACGGCGCACCAGGTCGAGCACCTCCACCTGGTGGGCGATGTCCAGGTAGGTCGTGGGCTCGTCGAGGAGCAGCAGGTCGGTGTCCTGTGCCAGGGCCATGGCGATCCACACCCGCTGCCGCTGGCCGCCGGAGAGCTCGTCCACCGGGCGGTCGGCGAGGTCGGCGGTGTCGGTGCGCTCCAGGGCGTCGGCGACCGCCTGCTCGTCGGCCTCCGACCACTGCTGCCACCACTTCTGGTGCGGCTGGCGGCCGCGGGCGACGAGATCGGCGACCGTGATGCCGTCCGGCGGGGTGGGGGACTGCGGCAGGACGCCGATGGTCCGGGCGATCTGCCTGCCCGGGACGCGGGCGAGTTCGGCGCCGTCCAGCAGCACCACGCCGCGGCGCGGCTTGAGGAGCCGGCCCAGAGCCCGCAGAAGGGTGGACTTGCCGCAGGCGTTGGGCCCGACGACGACGGTGACCCGGCCGTCCGGGATCTCCAGGTCCAGGCCCTCGACGACGGTGCGGTCCTCGTACGCCAGGGTGAGGTCCTGCGCCGAGAGACGGCTGGTGGGCGTACGGCTCATGACGAAGTGCCTCCGGAACGACGGCTGCGGGTGCGGGCGATGAGCCACATCAGGTACGGCGCGCCCACCGCGGCGGTGAGCACGCCGACCGGAAGCTCGATCGGGGAGAACAGCCGGCGGGCCAGCAGATCCGCGACCACGACGACCAGGGCGCCGGTCAACGCCGAGGACAGCAGCGGGATCTGGGTCGTGCGGGTGAGCCGGCGGGCGATCTGCGGGGCGAGCAGCGCGACGAAGTCGACCGGTCCGGCCGCACCGGTCGCCACCGACGCCAGGACCACGCCGAGCGCGGTCAGACCGAGGCGGACCCGGTCCAGGCGCACGCCGAGCGCGGTCGCGGTGTCGTCGTCGAAGGACGCGCCGCGCTGGGCGCGCGCCGCCCACAGCGCCGCCGGGACGCCGATCAGCAGGACGAGCCCGAGCGGCCCGGCCTCCTCGTAGCCACGGCCGTTGAGGGAGCCGGTCAGCCAGACCTTGGCCTGCTGGGCCACCAGGTAGTCACCCTTGGTGAGGAACAGTTGGGTCAGCGAGCCGAGCGCGACCGACACCCCGATGCCCACCAGCACGAAGCGCGAGGAATGCAGACCGCGCCGCCAGGCGAAGACGTAGACGATCAGCGCCGCCGACAGACCGCCGGCGACGGACACGTACGGCAGCGCGTCGTACGCGACGGCGTTGAAACTCATCGCGGCGACGGTGGCCGCGCCCGCGCCGTGCGTGACGCCGATGACGTCGGGGCTGGCCAGCGGATTGCGCGCGACGGTCTGCACCAGCGCCCCCGCCACGCCGAACGCGGCCCCGGCCAGCAGTCCGACGACCAGCCGCGGCAGGCGCAGTGTGCCCACCACCAGTTCGTCGGGGCTCGGCCGCCCGAGCAGTACGCGGACGACCTGCGTGGGGGAGACGAACGACTCGCCCACGCACAGGTACGCCACCACCGTGCACGCCAGCAGCACCGCGAGCGCGAACGCGACGGCGACCGCCCGGCGGTGCACGAGGAAGCTGGCGCGCCCGCCGCGCAGGACGGTGTGCCCGGCGGGACGGACGGCCGCCGGGGTCTTACGTGTCATGAGGGTCACGCGGCCACCACCGCACGGCGCCGCACGAGCGCGATCAGGAACGGCACGCCGATCAGGGCGGTCATGACGGCCACCGGCACCTCCGAGGGCGGGAAGACGATGCGGCCGATCACGTCGGAGCCGAGGATCATCACCGGCCCGAGCAGCGCGGCCAGCGGCAGCACCCAGCGGTGCGCGCTGCCGACCAGTGCGCGGGCGATGTGCGGAACGGCGAGACCGGTGAAGGCGATCGGGCCGACGGCGGCAACCGCCGCGCCGGTCAGCACCGTCGCCCCGAGCGCGCCGAGCACGCGCAGCAGGCCGACGTTGTGGCCGAGGCCCTTGGCGGCGTCGTCGCCGAGCGCGAGGGCGTCCAGGCCACGGGCCATGGCCGCCACCAGCACCAGGCCGGCCAGCAGGAACGGCCAGATCTCGCCGATGATGTCGCTGCCGCGCCCGCTGATGGAGCCGACCTGCCAGAAGCGGAACTCGTCCAGCGCCCGGGCGTTGGTCGTGGCGATCCCGGAGACGAGCGAGGCGAGGAAGGCGTTCATCGCGGCGCCCGCGAGGGCGAGTTTGACCGGCGAGGCGCCGCCTCGCCCGCCGCTGGCGACGGCGTACACGCCCACCGCCGCCAGCGCCGCGCCCGTGAACGCGAACCACACGTAGCCGTTCAGCGTGTGCACACCGCAGAACGCGATCGCGCACACCACACCCACCGACGCGCCCTGGCTGACGCCGAGGATGCCCGGCTCGGCGATCGGGTTGCGGGTGACGCCCTGCATCACCGTCCCGGCGAGGGCGAGCGCGGCGCCCGCCAGGACGCCGATGACCGTGCGGGGAACCCGCAACGACCGCACCACCTGGGCGTCGTCACTCGTGCCGCCGTGCACCAGGGCCTGGATCACCTCGCCCGGCGCGATCTGGCGACTGCCCACGGCGAGGCTCAGCAGGACGGCGGCCAGCAGCATCAGTACGCCGGCCAGCAGCCAGGCGACACGGCGGCGGGTGGGTGGCGACATGCGCCGCGCTCACTCTCTCTTCGTCTGCCGTCAGGCCGTCAGGTACTTCTGGAGGTCGTCCAGCACCGCGTTGGCGGCGGTGACGCCGAGCCCCAGGTACCAGGTCTCGTCCGGCACGTCGACGGCGTGGCCGTCCTTGACCGCCTTGAGGTTCTTCCACAGCGGGTTGCCCTGGGCCTTGGTCTTGTCCGTGGCCTTCGGGTCCCCGTAGACACCGGTGAAGATCCAGTCGGCGTCCGCCTGGTCGATGTTCTCGGCGCTGATCTCGGCCGCCAGGTCCTCGATGTCCTGGTTCTTCGGGCGCGGGATGCCGACGTCCTTCAGGATCGTGCCGATGAAGGAGTCGTTCGCGTACAGCCGGATCGAGCCCTCGGGCATGTAACGGACCATCGAGACGGTCGGCTTGTCCGCGCCGAGCTTGTCGCCGAGGGCCTTGGCGCGCTTCTCGTACGCGGCGAGGTTCGCCTGCGCCTGCGCGGTCTTGTCGAGCGTGGCCGCGTTGAGGAGGTAGTTCTGCTTCCAGGTGAAGCCCGGACGGATCGAGAAGACGGTCGGCGCGATCTTCGACAGCTCGTCGTACGAGGCGGCTGCGCGCAGCTGGCTGCCCAGGATCAGGTCCGGCTTCAGCGCGGCGATCGCCTCCAGGTTGAGGCTGTTGATCGTGCCGATGTTCTTCGGCGTGCCCGCGTCCTTCTTCAGGTACGACGGCAGTTCCGGCGACCCCTCGGTGGGGGCCAGGCCGACCGGCTTGACGCCCAGGGAGACAACGTTGTCGAGTTCACCTACGTCCAGCACGACCACCCGCTTGGGCTGCGCCGCGATCTCGGTGCTGCCCATCGCGTGCTTGATCGTGCGGGGCCACTGACCGGGCTTGGCGTCGGTCCCGAGCGCGGCGGTCTTCTTCGCCGCCTCCGCGAAGTCCTGACCGCCCTGCGCGACCGACTTCGAGTCCTTCGACCCCGAACCGGCCGTGGCGGACGCGGCGGCGCTGCCCTCCTTCCCGTTCGAGGAGGAATCGCTGCCGCACGCGGCGAGGGACAGCGCGGCGGCGACGGCCAGGGCGACTGCGGCGGTGCCGCGGTGCCGAAGGGACATGTGAGGGCTCCTGTGGCTGTGGTTCACCTATGAATCATTAGGCGAGCCTTACCTTATGTTGTGCGGGTGTGGGCCGGTCAAACCGGCCGCGCTGCGCTGGCTGTCCGGGTAGGTTTTGTTCCCCGCCCTCCCGCCCGTGTGCCCTGTGAAGTCAGCACCCCGGCGCGCGTTTCAGTGGGTGCCGGGTTCGGGGCCTCCGGGGCTGGCCATTCTGGACAGCACATTTACGTGCGTTTCCAGCACCTGCCCATCCCATCCCGACCCGGATACCGCACACAAATATGCTCCACAGTCCAGAACGCCCACCCCTGCACCCCCGCCCCCTCCGTAGTAGCAAGCGCCTGATCCCCAGTGGGGGGTGGAAGGCAGCCATGGCACAGGCCGAGGGTTGGTGCAGCGGCACATCAGCCGCCCAGGCGTCACCGCCCACACACACCGCAGCGGCCGCCACGTCGCGCCGACAGCGGATCCCCCGGCCGGGTGTTGGGGCAGGCCTGGCGGGCCGATGGGGGCGGTATCCAGGCAACCGCGGCCGCCCCGGACCGCCTCCATACCCCCCACTGGGGATCAGGCGCATGACGAAACCGAGGGGGCGGGGGAGTTGGGGGCACCCCCAGCCGAAGGCTGGGGGAGGGTGGGCGCTCTGGACTGTGGAGCATATTTGGGTGCACAACCCGGAGTGATCAACGGCAGGTGCCCGAGGCACCGAAATGTGCTGTCCAGAATGGCCAGCCCCGGAGGCCCCGAACCCGGCACCCAACGAAACGCGCGCCGGGGTGCCAGACCGCGCCGGGCACACGGGCGGGAGGGCGGGGAAAAAACCGGTCAACGCCCCCGCACCCCGGCGTCCGGGGTGGTCAGCCATTGCGCGAAGGTCTGCCGGCCCCGGACACCGTCCCCCGCGGGAAGCAGCGCCCCTCCGGCGATGGCCCTGCCCGCCGCTCCGGGCAGGCGGACGGGGACGAGGAGCCGGCGCTCCCCGCGGGCGCGGGCCAGCCGGCGCACCATGTCGTCCATCTCCAGCACCTCCGGTCCCGCCAGGTCCGGGGCCAGGCCCGCGGGGGCGGCGCCCGCCAGCCGCACGAGCGCGTCGGCGACCTCCCGTGCGGCGATCGGCTGACTGCGCATCCGCGGCGCCATCACCGGGCCCCGCCGAGCCAGCATCTGCGCGGCGAACTCGTGGAATTGCGTGGCCCGCAGCACGGTGTTCGGCACGGGACCGGACAGGACCAGCTCTTCCTGCCGCCGCTTGCCCATGTAGTAGCCGAACTCCACCCGGTCGCAGCCGACGATCGACAGCGCGAGGTGGTGGCCGACGCCGGCGCGGGCACCCGCGCTCAGCAGATGGGTCGTGGCGGCGTCGAAGAAGGCCACCGACTTCCGCCTGCTGGTGGTCGTCACGTTGCTGACGTCGATCACCGTCGCGCAGCCGTGCAGCGCCTCGTCCAGTCCCGCCCCCGTCGTGAGGTCCACGCCCGCCGAGCGTGCCAGCACCACGGGCTCGTCCCCCGCGGCCCGCACGGCCTCCACGACCATCCGCCCGACCCAGCCGGTCCCACCTGCAACCGCGACGCGCATGTCCTCGCCCTTCCCGTGTTTCCCCTCGCGGGGTCCGCGGCATCCGGCCGCGGTGAGTCTCACACCGGAGGACGGGACAGCCGTGCCGGGTGTGACATCGGGGCGGAGCACGCCGCGCCCGCGCACAGCGCCCGCGGCTCGCCCGGGCTATCCGGCGGCCGTGACCGCGGGCTTGCGCACGCGGAAGGCGAACTGCCCGCAGAACGTGAGCTTGCGCAGGTTCACGAGGGCCGTGCGGCGCTTCGTCTTCTTCGCCCAGGTGTCGATCTCCGCGTTGAGCGGCGACGACTCGTCCCAGTACCGCGCGTACTCCGGCGGCCGGCCGTGGTACGTCCGCATGATCAGCGCGACGCCGTCCAGCGACGGCCGGATCTCCTCCAGGGCGAGCCCGGCCTCCTCGACCAGCACGCGGAAGCCGTAGGGCGTGTAGTTCCACAGGCTGAACGAGTGGTAGGGCTCGAACTGCGAGGTGCTGCCGATGAAGACCGCACCCGGCCGCAGCACCCGGCTGATCTCCCCGAGCAGTTCCCGGGGGTGCGAGACGTGCTCGAAGACCTGGTGCGAGTAGACGAGCGGGATCGTGGCCGAGCGGAACGGGAGCCGGACGCCGTCGTAGTAGACGATCGGGTCCCGTCCCGCGGCACGCTGCTGCGCCTCGGGGGAGTCGCGGATGTCGACGCCCACCCATCGCACCTTCGGGGCGTGTTGCCGGAACAGGCCGGCCGAGGTGCCGCGCCCGCAGCCGAGGTCCACCACCCGGTCCGGCGCGCCCTTGGCGGTCATGGCCTCGTCGAGGTAGTAGCGCGAGGTGACCTGCCGTGCGTGGTCGTCCGGAATGCAGTCGCTCATGAGCTCCCAGAGGGTCGCCATGGGTCGATGCTACGGACGGCGCGGGCCCCGGCACAGTTACCCGCGCCCACCGAGTGTCGCCGGAACGCGGGAGCAGGCGGCGAGCAGCTGATCGGTGGTGTCACGGGCGAACAGCGCGGCCGCCTCGGGGCCGCGGCCACGGGGCCGGTCCGGATCGGTGACCCGGTCCAGGGCGTCGACGAGCGACCAGGGGTCGGGGGCGTACCGGGTCAGCCCGAGCGCGGCCATCCGCCGCACACCCGCCTTGCCGTGGCCCGGGATGGGCCGGTGGCCGATCACCGGCAGCCCCATGGCCAGGGCTTCCAGCGCCGTCTGCCCGGCGGCGTTGTCCACGAGCGCGTCCGCCGCGGCCATCAGGCCGGGAACGTCGTCCTCCCAGCCGAGGGCGACGGTGTCCGCGATCCGCGCCAGCCGTGCCCGCAGTGGCGCGTTGCCCCCGCACATCGTCACGGGCAGGTAGCCGGCCCCCGCCAGCAGTCGCGCGGTGCCGGCCAGCCCCGTGCCGGCCCCCCAGGCACCCGCCGAGAGCAGCACGACCGGCCGGCCCGGCGCGCGGGACGCGAAGGAGCGCCGCCAGTGCTCCGCCCCGGGGGCCGGGGCGAGGAAACGGGACGCCACCAGGGGGCCGGTCGCGGCGGCGGGCCGTCCGGTGGCCTCCCGCGCGCGCCGCGCCGCGTCCTCGGTCAGGCAGCAGTAGAGGTCGTTGCCGGGGTGCAGCCACTGCCGGTGGACGTCGAAGTCGGTGACGACCACCGCGCTGGGCACGCGCAGCACGCCCTTGGCCCGCATCGCCCCGGTGAGCTGCGCCGCGAGATGGAACACGGGCACGACGAGGTCGGGCCGCTCGCGCTCGACCACCTCGGCCAGGCGCCCCTCGGCGAGGGCCGCCAGCCCGCCCGGGCCCGGCAGTCGTCCCGCGCCGGAACCCAGGAACGCCGAGTAGATGCCCGCGTAGAGCAGCGGGAGATGCAGGATCGAGGTCCGGTAGAAGGAGCGCAGTGCCGCGCCCGCGCGCGCCGGCAGCAGGTCGAGGACGTCCGTCCGGGCGGCGTGCGCGCCACGTTCGGTGAGCCGCGCGCCGAGTTCCCCGGCGACCGCGTCGTGGCCCGCGCCCATGGACGCGCTGATGACGAGGACCCGAGGGCGTGGCCGGCCCTCGTGGGCGCGGTGCGTCACGTCGGCGTCGGTCACCGGATCACCTCCGCGGAACTGCGGATTTCTTGGATGTATCGGAGTATCCGATGTGCCGCCGCGGCAAACACCGCGCCGGCCGCGAACCGTCGCAGAGCCGGGGCGGCGTTAGGGCGCTTTACTGAAACCGGAGGGAAACGTTTCCCGGGAAGCGAAGCGACGCCTGCCCCGACGCTGTGGCAGCGACAGAAAGCGACGCCCATGACAACTCACCCGTCCAAAGCGACCAGCGCCGACCGCGCTCTGTCCGGCAGGGCGGTACCGCCCGGCGCGCCGGCCCCTGTCGCGCTGGTGACCGGGGCGTCGTCGGGCATCGGTGCCGCCGTCGCCGACCGCCTCGCGGCCGACGGATGGCGCCTGCTGGTCAGCGGCCGCGACCCGGATCGGCTCGGTGCCGTCGCGGAACGCACCGCGGCCACCGCCCTGCGAGCCGACCTGGAGGACCCGGGGAGCCCCGAGCGGCTGGTCCGCGATGCCCTGCGCACCACCGGTCACGTCGACCTCCTCGTGGTCGGCGCCGGCATCGGCTGGGCCGGCCCGTTCGTGTCGATGCCGGCGGCGGCGGTCGAGCGGGTCTTCCACGTGGACGTGCTGGCGGCCATGGAGCTCGTCCGGCGCGCGCTGCCCGGCATGCTGGCGCGGCGCAGGGGGCACATCGTGCTGATCGGTTCCTTCGCCGGCACCGTCGGCGTGCGCGAGGAGGCGGTCTACTCGGCGGCCAAGTCAGCCCTCGGCACGTTCGCCGAGTCGCTGCGCTACGAGCTCGCGGGCAGCGGCGTACGGGTCACCCACGTGATCCCGGGCGTGGTGGACACGCCGTTCTTCGCCCACCGCGGCGTGGCCTACAAGCGGTCCCGGCCCCGGCCGGTGCCCGCAGAACGCGTCGCGGCCGCGGTCAGCGACGCGCTGCGACGGGGCCGCGCCGAGGTCTACGTGCCCGGCTGGCTGCGCGTGCCGGTGATGGTGCGCGGCCTGCTGCCCGGGGTCTACCGCCTGATGGCCGGCAAGTACGGATGAGACGGTGGACGCGCACGTCCTGACGATCGTGCTGGCCCTGCTGGCGGCCTGCGCGAACGGCGCGGCCTCGGTCCTCCAGCGCAAGGCCAATCTCCAGCAGGACGAGCAGCGACGGGACGAGCGGCCGGACGAGCGGCGGCGTGACCGGAGTGACTCCGGCGGCCGGGGGGTGCCCGGGATCGTGCGGCCCGTGCTGCGGCTGGTCAGGCGTCCCCTGTGGGCGGCCGGGATGGCCGCGCTGGCGCTCTCCGGCGCGCTGCAGGCGACCGCGCTCGCGGTGGGCCGGCTGTCCGTCGTCCAGCCGCTGATGGCCACCGAGCTGCTGTTCACCCTGATGGCGGGCAGCGTCGTCTTCTCCCACCGCCCGGACGGCCGTACCTGGCTGTGGTTCCTCGCCCTGGCCGCCGGACTCGCCGTGTTCCTGTCCGCCGCGGCCCCCTCCGCGGGACAGCCCACCGCCGTCGCGGACGGCTGGCTGCGCGCCGGACCGCCGCTCGCCGCGCTGGTGACCGTCCTGTGGCTCGTCGGGCGCGCGCTGCGCGGGGCGGCGGCACGGGCGGGCGTGCTCGGCTGCGCCACGGCGGCCGGTTTCGCCTGCACCGCCGCGCTGATCAAGGACGTCACCGGACGTATCCCCGACGGCTTCGGCGCGCTCGTCACCGCCTGGCAGCTGTACGCCGCCGCCGCGGTCGGTCTGCTCAGCCTGGTCATGCTCCAGGCCACCCTGCGGGCGGGCACGCTGGCGGCCTCCCAGCCCGCCCTCACCCTCGGGGACGCGCTGCTGAGCGTCGCCCTGGGGTGGGTGCTGTTCGGCGAGCGGATCGCGCTCGGCAGCCATCTCGGACCGGAACTCGCGGGCGTCGCCCTCATGGTGGCCGGGGTCGTCGGCCTGTCCCGCTCGCCCGCCCTGAGCGGGGGCTGGGACACACCCGACCGCGGACGGACGCCGGCCACGGTACGGACGGGGCGCCATGACTAGCACGGCGGCCGGGCGGACGGGCGCGGCCGCGCTGCTGCTGACGGCCACGCACATCGTCCCGGCCGCCACCTGGCTGCCCGGACTGCGCCGCCGTGCCTTTCCCGGCCTGGCCGGTCTCGGCCGCGCCGACCACATCGCGCTCACCTTCGACGACGGGCCCGACCCGCGCTCCACGCCGCGCTTCCTCGACGCGCTGGACGAACTGTCGGTCCGTGCCACCTTCTTCGTCCTCGGCGCGAGCGTGCTGCGCCACCCCGCCGTCGCCCGCGAGACCGTGTGCCGCGGCCACGAACTCGCCGTCCACGGCTGGACGCACACCCGTCCCTGGCTGCCCGCCCCGGGGCGGGACTGCGCGGCCCTGCTGCGGTCCGCGGCGGCGGTCCACGACACCACCGGCCGCGTGCCGCGCTGGTACCGGCCCCCCTACGGCATCCTCACAGGGGGCCGCTGGGCCGCCGCCGCGCGGGCGGGCCTCACCCCGGTGCTGTGGACGGCGTGGGGCCGCGACTGGACGGCCGAGGCCACCTCGGACAGCGTGCTGCGGACGCTGCGCGGCGACCTCGGTCCCGGCGGCACCGTGCTCCTCCACGACTCCGATCGGGCCTCCGCGCCCGGCAGCTGGCGCGCCGCCCTCGCCGCCCTCCCGCACCTCGTGGCCGAGTGCCGTGCCGCCGGTCTGACGGTCGGTCCGCTCGCCGACCACGCGGTGCGCGGCGCGCCGCGCGGTGACGACGAGTGATCGGACGTGTGATTTCGGTGACTGGCCGTTACGTGCTCTGAGGGTGGGCCAAGGCCCGTGAAACGGCAGGTCATCGGGGTGACGACGGCGGCGTGAAAGGGCCGGGTTGCGAGCCGCCGCCCCCTGTAGGACCGTGAGTTCGCAGTGGTACGACTGCCGCCCGAGGAGGCCGTCACGCCCGTCACGCCCCCTCGCGAACGCACCACCGGCGGCTGGACCCGCCGCCGACCTTCGCACCCGACTGCTACCGCACCAGGCAGCGGCCAGGAAGGCAGACCGCCATGCCACTCCTCCGCACGCTCGCGTTCCTCGCCACCGCCACCGGACTCACCGCGGCGATGGCACTCGCACCCACACAGGCCTCCGCCGCCACCCCGAGGAACACCCCCGGCGCGGCGACGTACGCCACCGTCCTCGTCAACTGCTTCGGTCAGCCGCGTGTCATCCCGGGTGACGTCCTCCTCGCCTGCGGCGACGGCAACGACCGCCTCGGAGGGCTCTACTGGACGAGCTGGGACCGCGACTCGGCCGTCGGATCGGGGTACGAGGAGGTCAACGACTGCGATCCGTACTGCGCGGCCGGCACCTTCCACACGTTCGCCGTCAAGGTACGGCTCTCCGGCAACGTGGCCTGGCCCGGCGATCCGCATCTGCGGCGCTACACGACACTGACGATCAGCTACCTCAATCGGAAGCCGTGGTGGCCGCACTCCGCCACCTACGAGCTGTGGGACGGCCCGCTCACCCGCTGACCGGACCCGCCCCAACTCCTCGGCGGGGCCCGGGCCTCACTCGCCCGTGCTCCCGTCGAGCCGTTCCCGCAGCAGGTCCGCGTGGCCGTTGTGGCGCGCGTACTCCTCGATCATGTGCGTGACGATGTAGCGGAGGCTGAACGTCTCGTCGCGCCACCGCACGGCGGCGTCCACGACGGCGCGGGAGTGCGCGCACTCCCGCTGCCACGCCGTCAACGCCTCGTCGGGGTCGGCTGATTCGACCTCGAACTCGGCGTACGCGCCGTCTCTCGTCGGCCCCCAGTACGGCTTGATGCCGGCGCCGCCCCACACGAGCCGGAACCGGATCCGTTCCACCTCGACGGCGTGCCGCATCAGCCCGAGCAGCGAGAGCCCCGAGGGCGGGACGGCTTTTTCGCGGAGTCGGGCCCGCGCGGCGAAGGATCAACAGGCCGTCCGGAACGAGGTGTTGACCATGGGGCTTTGTCCATCGGCGACCGCGGGAGGGATGCGGTCTACGCGACGCGGCCGCGGGCGTAGTGGCGGCGGGCCTTCATGCGGTTGCCGCACGTGGCCATGGAGCACCAGCGGGCCTGGTTCGCGCGGCTGCGGTCGATCAGGAAGAGACGGCACTCGGGGTTGGCGCACGCCCGGAGGCGCCCGGGGGCCGTGCGCCGTAGTTCGTCCCAGGCGAGGACGCTGTGCACCGCGAGGCGGGCGTCGTCGGGGACGACGAGTTCCCAGTCGAGGGTCTCGGGGCCGAACGCGGGCACCTGGTGGACGCCGCGCAGTACCTCGGCGAGCACCTGGGCGGTGCTCTCGCCGCGCACGACCTCGTCGAGGAGCTCTCTGGCACGTCGTGCGGCGGCCAGTTCCGCCGCGGTCCCGGTGCCGCCGCGGGCGCGGAGCCAGGCCGTACCGGCGTCGTCCTCGGCCAAGGCGTCCTCCCGCTCGCCGTGGACGATCGGGCGGCTGTTGAGGAGGGCGAGCAGGAACTCGCTGTCGGCCATTCCGGTCTCCCTTCCATCCCCACTCTGCGCGGGAGCTCTCACCAGCTTAAGGCGTCGTCCAGGTTGGACCCACCGGATGGTCCGCGGCAGGCAAGCGGGCCGGCCGGGCCGGTTGGGGGCAGGCGTTGACGTGTCTAACCCCTTCGGAGGAATTGACAGGTTAGCGCACATGCGTTTGGCTGGAGCTAACCGCACAGAGCATCTTCGGAGGTTAGGTCATGGTTCCCGTACGTCATCTCACCGTCACCGTCGCGGGGCAGGAGGTCTTCTACCGCGAGGCCGGGCCGCGCGAGGCCCCCGTGGTCGTCCTGCTGCACGGCTTCCCGACCAGCTCGCACATGTTCCGCAACCTGATCCCGCTCCTGGCCGACCGGTACCGGGTGATCGCGCCCGACCACATCGGCTTCGGGCAGTCGGCCATGCCGTCCCCCGAGCACTTCCCGTACACCTTCGACGCACTCGCCGACGTCACGCAGGGGCTCCTGGAACACCTCGGCGTGGAGAAGTTCGCCATGTACGTCCAGGACTACGGCGCCCCGATCGGCTGGCGCCTCGCACTGCGTACCCCCGCCCGGGTCACCGGCATCATCAGCCAGAGCGGCAACGCCTACACCGACGGCTTCGTGGAGGCGTTCTGGACCGGCATCTGGGCCTACGCGGCCGACCCGAACCCCGAGAACGAGAAGGCCATGCGCTACGCGCTGAGCGAGGAGGCCACCCGCTGGCAGTACCTCAACGGCGTTGCCGAGCCGAGCCTGGTGAGCCCGGACACCTGGCTGCACGACATGACGCTGCTGGACCGGCCCGGCAATGACGAGATCCAGCTCCGGCTGTTCCGGGACTACCCCAGGAACGTGGAGATGTACCCGGCCGTCCAGGAGTACTTCCGCACCAGCCAGGTCCCGCTGCTCGCCACGTGGGGCGCGGGCGACGAGATCTTCGGCCCCGACGGCGCCCGCGCCTTCCTCCGGGACCTCCCCGACGCCGAGGTCCACATTCTGGACGCCGGGCACTTCGCCCTGGAGAGTCAGCTCGACACGATCGCCGGCTACATCCGCGGCTTCCTGGGGCGCATCACGTCCTGACCCGCGCGGGCCGGCACGGCCCGCCCCGCGGGCCGCGGCGGGTTCGCGTAGCCTGGGAAGTTGCGGTCCCGCGGGTCCGGGGCGGGCCGTCGACCTGCTGACATCGTTGAGGGGACGTGAGGCGCCGGTGGTCCGAACCGACTGTGCCGAGCTCGACGAGGCTCCGGCGGACATGACGCCCGTACCGCCCACGGACGGGTGCGCGGAGTGCCTGGCGAACGGCCGGCGCGACTGGGTGCACCTGCGGCTGTGCCTGACCTGCGGGCGCATCGGCTGCTGCGACAGTTCGCCCGGCCGGCACGCCAGCGCGCACTACAAGGCGACCGGGCACCCGGTGATCCGCTCGTTCCAGCCGGGCGAGTCGTGGCGGTGGTGCTACGTGCACGGGACGACGGGCTGACGACGCCCGGCGTTCAGGAGCTTGCCGATGCGTCGTCCTCGGCGCGCGCAAGGCCGATGAACATGGTCCGGCGGAGGGATTTCACATACTGCCGGGCGACCTCGCTCGCCGCGGCGTCGTCACCGTGGCGCAGGGCGGCCAACGGATACGGCAGGTGGCAGCGGTACGGCTCGCGGACGACGGCCGCGTGCGGGGCGTCCGCCGCCCGCCCGGTGGGGGGGGCGCCCGGGGGGGGGGGGGCCCCCCCGCCCGCGGGGGGGAAACCCCCCGGGGCGGGCGCCCCCCCCCGCCGGGGGGGGGTACCGGTGGGGTCGGGTCCCCCCCCCGGGCCCGGGTATCTCAACCGCGCGGGTCAGGCGCGCCGTTGAGGGCGGTGAGCAGCGCCAGCGGAGTCGCGGCGGCCCAGGCCTGGGGGGAGCAGGAGTGGGGGTAGGGGACGGGGACGGGGTGGTCGGCGCCGCCGTAGCCCGCCATGACCTCCGGGAGGCGCCAGTCGTGCAGGGCCGCCGCCTGGACGAGGCCGTGGGCGACCCGGGAGGCCTCCTCGGCCAGGCCGCTGCGGGCGAGGCCGAGCACGATGACGGCGTTGTCGTGCGGCCAGATGCTCCCGCGGTGGTACGACAGCGGGTGGTAGGGCACCTGGCCCGCGGCGAGCGTGCGGATGCCCCAGCCGGAGAAGAAGTCCGGTTGCAGCAGTCGGCGGCCGACCGTGCGGGCGTCCTGCGGGTCGAGGATGCCGGACCAGAGCAGGTGTCCCGCGTCGGAGGCGAGGGCGTCGACCTGGCGGCCCCGGCCGTCCAGCGCGAGCGCGGGGAAATCGGCGTCCGTCATCCAGAAGTCCCGGCGGAAGCGCTCCCGGAGACCGGCCGCGGCCTTCTCCAGCCGGTCGGCCTCCTCGGGCTCCTCCCACACGGTGCGGGCGAGCCGGGCCGTGCGCACCAGCGCGTCGTAGGCGTAGCCCTGGACCTCCGAGACGGCGAGGGCGCCTTCGGGGCGGCTGCCGTCGGCGTTGCAGATCGCGCCCTCGGAGTCCTTCCAGTTCTGGTGGGCGAGTCCGCCGCGATCGGCGTCGGAGGTGTAGCGCAGGTAGTCGTCGGCACCGAGGCCGCCGGGGCCGAACATCCAGTCCACGGCGGCGCGGGCCTGGGGGCGCAGCCGCTTGGCGAGCGTGTGGTCGCCGGTGGCCGCGGTGTACGCCTCCAGGAGGACGAGGAAGAGCGGGGTGGCGTCGACGCTTCCGTAGTAGCGGCCGTACGGCACCTGCCGGAAGTGCGCGAGTTCGCCGTTGCGGACCTCGTGCACGATCCTGCCCGGCTGTTCGAGCCGGCTGTCGTCGTCCCGCGTGCCCTGGGTCGCGGCCAGCGCGAGCAGGGTGTCGGCGGCGAGTTCGGGCCTGTAGGGCAGGGCGAACAGGGAGGTGAGCATCGAGTCGCGGCCGAAGAGCGTCAGGAACCAGGGGATGCCGGCGGCCGGCACCAGCAGCGACTCCCCGGACGGCCCGGCGGCCGGCACCCGCAGCCGGGCCAAATCGGCCAGCCCCGCGGCGCAGGCGCGCGCGAGTTCGTCCCACGAGGTCAGCGTCCGCGGACGGGGCCGTGCCTGTACGAAGGCGTCCACCTCGGCCGCGTGCCGGTTGCGCACCGCGGCGGGGGACGGGGGAGCGGTCTCCTCCTCGGTGCCCTGCGGCACCGCCGTCACGGTGAGGGCCAGCTCGGCGGTTCCGTGGCCGGGCAGGTCGAAACGCCATGTGAGCTGGTGCGCCGTGCCGCCGTCGCGCGCCTGAAGGGGACGTACGTCCAGCGGCGCGGGGGAGGCGGCGACGGTGGTGCGCGAGGACCAGTCCTCGCCGCGCCGGTAGCGGAAGACGACGCCGGCCGGCGCCGCCTCCGCGGTCCTGACGGCGCCGGACTTGTCGTACCGGCGGTGGTCGGCCCGCAGCTCGAACAGGTCGGCGAAGTCGGCGTCCACCTCCAGGGCGATCTCCACGACGGTGGGTTCGGCCCGGTTGCTGACCACCCGGATCCGCTCGGTGAGTGCGCCCGCCACGACCGCCTGGAGGCGGAAGAGGGAGTACGCGGGCGGTTCGTCGCGGCCACCCGCGGGGGTGAGCACGAAGCCCTCGTCGGACGAGGTCAGCAGCGTGGGTTCGGCGCCGTTCGCGGTGAGCCGCCAGCGGCTGAGGTGCCGGGCGTCGCGGCGGAACAGGCCGTCCGGGGTGTCGCCGCGGCGCCCGGTGATGTCACCGGAAGGGCTGGTCGCGGCGAAGGTGCCGCGGTGCACCAGCAGACGATCGACGGTCATCGGCGGGGCTCTCCTTGTCCGTTGCCATGTGCCGCACGACCAGGGGCGGCGGGCTGCCGCAGCAGGTCCAGCGCGAGGGCCGCCGTCCAGCTGAAGCGGCGGATGCCGCGGCCCTGGCCGCTCCAGGGTTCGACGTACTCGGCGAAGCCGGTGGCGCGGGCGTCGGCGAGGACCTGGGCGCGCAGCCGGGCCGCGGCGTCGGTCTGCCCGTGCAGTGCCAGGCCGCGGTGCACCAGCCACGCGGTGTTGAACCAACTGGGGCCGCGCCAGTAGCGGTTGGCGTCGAAGACGGGTCCGGTCAGGTCGTAGCTGGGCACCAGGTGTGCCCGGCCGAGACCGAAGTGCTCGCCGTGCGCCGTGCCGGCCAGCGCCCGCACGACGTCGTCGGGCAGGCCCGGCACGATCAGCGGGACGATCCCGGAGACGCTGTAAACACGGACGGCCTCGCCCGAGACGAGATCGCGGGCGAGGAAGACGCCCGCCTCGGGGCTCCACAGGCGCTCGACCAGGGCGGCGGTTGCCGCCTCGGCCCGTGCGCGGTGCGGCGCGGGGTCGGCGCCGGTCTCCTCGGCGATGTCGGCCAAGGCGTGCTCGGAGGCGATGAGCAGGGCGTTGAAGCCGGGGTCCTCCAGCGCGAACGCGTGCGGGGTGACCGCGTCGTCGTAGCCGTGGTCCCGGTACGTGGCGGCCAGCCGCACATAGCGGCCGTAGTCCAGGTCGGTGGGCCGGTCGGCGGCCGCGCTGTGGTCGAGGTCGGCGCGCCGGAAGGACTCCGGCGGGGCCGGCTCGACGCGCGCGAGCGCCGCGTCCCATACGGGGCTGTTGTCGAGCCCGGGCTCCCAGGGGTGCACCACCGCGGCCAGGCCGCCGCCGCCGAGGTCGCGGGAGACGGCGAGCCAGCGGTGCCACGCGGCGAGCCGGGGGTACATCCGCCGCAGGAAGCCGCGGCGTCGGGACTCGGCGGGGTCGGCGCGGTGGACCTGCCAGGCGGCCAGCGCGTGCACGGGGGGCTGCACGATGCCGGACGTCTCGATGTCCGCCGGGGCGCCGCAGGCGGTGCCCGCGGAGGACGAGCGCCAGAAGTCGGGGCTCGGGAAGTAGGCGTCCAGCGGCACCGAGCGGTTGAACACGATGTGCGGGACACGGCCGTCGCCCCACTGCGCGCCGAGCAGTGTCTCCAGCTCGCGCTGGGCGCGGCGCGGCGACAGGTGACGCAGCCCGATGGCGATGAACGCCGAGTCCCAGCTCCACTGGTGCGGGTACAGGGTCCGCGAGGGCACGGTCGCCGCGCCCGTCCAGTTGGAGAACAGGACGTGCGCGGCGTCGCGGCGCAGCGCGGCGTCCTGGTCGGCGGCGGAGGAGCGCAGAGCCGGTTCGAGGACGGAGGTCATCCCGCTGCCCGGTGGAGGAAGGACGGGATCGAGCGCACGGCCTCGACCGGGTCCCCGGTCAGCCGGCATTCGGCGGCCAGGTAGCCGTCGTACCCGGCGGCGTCCAGCGCCCCGAGCCAGGCCGGCCAGTCCAGGTGGCCGGCACCGGCCTGGAAGCGGTTGGAGTCGCTGACCTGGGCGTGGCCGATGAGCGGCGCGACGGCGAGGATGGCGGCCGCGGGGTCGGCCTCCTCGATGTTCATGTGGTAGCTGTCGATGCCGATGCGCACCGAGTCCAGGCCGACGGTCCGGATCAGGTCGGCGGCCTGCTCCAGCCGGTTGACCATGTGGTCCTCGTAGCGGTTGAGGGGTTCCAGGAAGAGCGTGACGCCCTCGGAGCGGGCGTGCTCGCCGAGTTCGGCCAGGCCCTCCAGCAGGACCTGGCGGTCCTCCTCCTCGCTGCGCGGCGGCTCGAAGGGAGGCAGCCGGCGGGAGAACATGCCGTACGAGGCGGGCGTCTGGGCGCCGAGGCCGCCGAGTTCGCCGATGACGGTGAGCTGCGACTTCATCTGCTCCAGGGCGTCGCGGCGCAGCTCGGCGTCGAAGGCGCCGAAGAAGTGCAGCATGTCGACGCAGACGGTGGGCATGACCACGCCGTCGGCCTGGGCCTTGCGGAGCTCGGGCAGGCGGTCGCGGAAGTGGAAGTCGCCCTTCGCGCGCAGTTCTATGGCGTCGTAGCCCGCGCTCTGCGCGAACTCCCACTTCTGCTGCAGCGTCTCGCCGGGCAGCAGCTGTTCCTGGCAGGCGGTCTTGAACATGATCGAGTGGCCTCTCAGATCTCTCGGAACTCTCAGAACTCCAGGACGACCTGGAGCGCGTCGGCGGGACGCTCATCCAGCAGGACATAGGCGTCGGCCGCGTCGGCGACCGGCACAACATGGCTGACCAGGGACTTCACATCGACCTGGCCCTCGGCGACGAGCCGCAGGAAGGTCTGCTGGAGGCGTTCCACGGTCCAGCGTCCGGCGAGCTGCGGGGGCACGCCGCCGATCTGGGAGCAGATCAGCTGCACGCGGTTGTGGTGGAACTCGTCGCCCAGCCGCAGGCCCACGCCGTCGCCCTGGTAGAAGCCGGAGGCCACGACCCGGCCGCCCACCACGACCGAGCGCAGGGCCTCGTGCAGCGCGGGGTAGGCGCCGCTGATCTCGATGGCGACATCGGCGCCGCGGCCGTCGGTGGCCGCGCGGATCCGCTCGGCGACGGCGTCGGTGCGGGCGTTGAGGGTGGTGCTCGCGCCGTACTCGGTGGCCTTGGCCAGCCGGCTGTCCAGGGCGTCGACGGCGGTCACGCGGGCGCCGCTGAGCTGGGCGAGCCGGGTGGTGAGCAGCCCGATGACGCCCTGGCCGAAGACGGCGACGTCCTCGCCCACGTGCAGGTCGCTGCCGAGGACGGCGTTGTACGCGATCGCGCCGACCCGGGCGAAGGCGCCTGCCAGCGGCTCCAGGCCGGCCGGGAGCCGGTGCCCGACCATGCGCTCGGCGGGGACGATGCCCTCGCTGCGGTGACCCCAGATGCCCCAGACGAGGTCGCCGACGGCCGGCATGCCCGGCACCTCGACGAGTTCGGGTGAGACCTCGGTCACCTCGCCGACCTCGGAGTAGCCCCAGCCCGCGACGGGGTACTCGATGCCCGCCGCACCGTCCCGGAACAGGCGGGCCTCCGCGTCCCAGGTGCGGGTCAGGTACGGGTTGGTGCCGCGGTAGGCGGTGAGCTCGGTGCCCGCGGAGATGCCGGAGTAGCGGGTTCGCACGCGCAGATGGCCGGGGGGCAGGGCGGCTGACTCGCTGGGGGCGACCTCCACCTGACGGGGGCCGGTGAACTGGACGACGCGTTCCACAAGAGGCTCCGGAGAGTTCGGTTATGCAGACCGTTCAGCTATCTCGAGCTGACTTACGTCGAAGATATCCGAGACTTAAGTCTTGTCAACAAGCAAAAGTGGTGTTCTGATGCAACACATACGTAACGCAGGGCTGACGTGAGGACGGTTGATGGGGATGTGGTCCAGGCGGTCGAGGGCGCTGGCGAGCGGCTTGGCCGCCGCATTGGGGATCGGGCTGATGTCCGGGTGTGCCGCACAGGACACCGGTAAGCCCGACAACAAGATCACCGTCTGGAGCCTCGAGAACCTCAGCGACCGGATGGCGGCGACGAAGAAGAACGTCGCCGCCTTCGAGAAGCAGTCCGGGGTCAAGGTGAACCTGGTCGGCGTCGACGAGGGCCAGCTCCCGCAGCTGATCATGTCGGCCGCGGCGGCCGGCACACTGCCCGACGTCATCGGCGGCATACCCCTCGCCCCGGTCTGGCAGATGTACACCAACGGCCTGCTGAACACCGACGCCACCGCGAAGGTGATCCAGGACCTCGGCGCCGGGACCTTCAACGCCAACGCCCTCAAGCTCACCGCGGACGGCACCACCCGGCTCGGCGTCCCCAGCGACGCCTGGATGCAGATCCTCGTCTACCGCAAGGACCTCTTCGCCAAGGCCGGCCTCGCCGCACCGGACACCTACGACACCATGCTCAAGGCGGCGCAGAAGCTCAACACCGGTGGCGTCGACGGGATGTCGCTGTCCACCGACCCCGGGGACGTCTTCACCCAGCAGAGCTTCGAGGACATCGCCCTCGCCAACGGCTGCGAACTCGCCGGCAGCGACGGGAAGGTCACCCTCGACAGCCCGCAGTGCGAGCGTGCCTTCTCCGTCTACGACCGCCTCGGCGGCGAGTACGGCGCCCCCGGCACCCAGACCGTCGACACCACCCGGGCCACCTACTTCGCCGGGCAGTCCTCGATGATCGTCTGGTCCACCTTCCTCCTGGACGAACTGGCGGGACTGCGCAACGACGCCCTGCCCAGCTGCCCCCAGTGCAAGAAGGACCACCAGTACCTCTCCGACAACAGCGGGATCGTCACGGCGCTGCGCGGCCCCGACGCCTCCGCCCCCGCCCAGTTCGGCGAGATCTCCTCGTGGGTGGTCACCAAGACCGCCGAGACCGGGGCCTCCGAGAAGTTCATCCGCTACATGATGAGCGACGGCTACCCCGGCTGGTTCGGCATGGCCCCCGAGGGCAAGATCCCGGTCCGCGACGGCACCGCGGAGGAACCCGACAAGTACCTCAAGGCCTGGCGTGCCAGCGACATCGGCGTGGACACCAAGAAGCCCCTGCAGTCGGTCTTCTCGCCGCAGCTGCTGGACGAACTCACCGCCGGCGTCAGCAACATGAAGCGCTGGGGCATCACCCAGGGCCAGGGCGCGCTGGTCGGCGCCACCATCGGCGAGCTGCCCATCCCCAAGGCCGTCGGGGAGATGACCACCGGACAGACGCCTCCGCGCGAGGCCATGAAGCAGGCCGACGAGGAAGTCGCGGCACTGCAGAAGTCCCTCCAGTGACCCGCCACCGGCCTCGTCCTTCAAGGAAGCAGTGATGAGCACCGCACAGAGCACGCAGCAGCACAGAACCCCGGCAGCGGGCACCCCGAAGGGCCCCCGTGAGCGCCGGCCCCTGACCCTGGCCCAGCGCGAGAACCGGACGGGCCTGGCCTTCGTGTCGCCCACCGTCCTCGTCGTCCTGGTCGTCGTGATCCTCCCGATCGCCTGGACCGTGCTGCTGGCCTTCCAGCACGCCCGGCTGGTCGACATCCAGGGCATGGACTTCCTGTCCAACTGGACCTGGAGGAACTTCACCGAGGTCTTCACCTCGCCCGGCTTCTGGACCTCCCTGTGGACCACGCTCGCCTACACGGTCGGCGCCACGGTCGGTTCCATCGTCCTCGGACTCGTCGCGGCGCTCGCGCTGCGCCGCCCCTTCCGGGGCCGCGCGCTGCTGCGCGGCACCATGCTGCTGCCCTACGTGGCGCCGGTGGTGGCCGTGACGTTCGTCTGGGAGGTCGCCCTCAGCCCGCAGTTCGGCATCGTCAACGAGGTCGGCACCAACCTGCTGGGCTGGGACAAGCCCATCGCCTTCCTGTCGACCCGGTCGCAGGAGATCTCCCTGCTCGGCTGGCACGTCCACGTGCCGCTGGCCCTGCTCACCGTGATCGCCTTCGAGATCTGGCGCTACTTCCCCTTCGCCTTCCTCTTCCTCCTCGCCCGCCTCCAGGCGGTACCGGACGGGCTCGAGGAGGCCGCCGTCGTGGACGGCGCGACGATCACCCAGCGCTTCCGGCACATCCTGCTGCCGCAGCTCATGCCGGTCATCGCCCTGCTGTCGGTGCTCCGCTTCATCATGACGTTCAACAAGTTCGACGACGTCTACCTGCTGACCGGCGGCGGCTCCGGCACCGACGTCGTGGCCGTGCGCGTCTACGACTTCCTCACCGCCCGCTACGACGTGGGCGCCGCCGCGGCGCAGGCCCTGATCCTGGCGGCGATCCTCGCCGTGCTGCTCGGCATCTACTTCAAGTTCTTCGCCAAGAAGGTTCAGGAGGAGGCGTGATGGCCAGTCGCGCGCAGATCGAGGACCGGACCTTCGCGGTCCTGCGCTGGGTGGTGATCGCCGGCCTCGCGGTCGCCACGATCTTCCCCTTCTACTACATGGTGCTGCTGTCGCTGAAGCCGATCGACGAGCTCCTGCTCGACCCGGGCAAGCTCTGGGTCGGCACCTCCCAGATCACCTTCGACACCTACCGGACCGTCCTGGAGTCCGTCGACGACGGCGGCCAGGGCTTCCTGCGGATGCTCGGCAACTCCGCCATCGTGGCGCTCGGCACGGTGGCGCTGACCCTGCTGGTCTCCGTCCCCGGCGCGTACGCGGTGAGCCGGCTGAAGTTCTTCGGCGGCCGCCAGGTCAGCGCCGTCTTCCTCGCCGTGTACCTCTTCCCGGCCACGCTGCTGGCCGTGCCGCTGTTCGTGGTGTTCGCCCGGATCGGCCTGCAGGGCAGCCTGTTCGGCCTCGCGATCGTCTACATCGCGCAGACCGTCCCGGTCTCGATCTACATGCTGAAGAACTACTTCATCACCATCCCCGAGAGCATCGAGGAGGCCGCGGCGCTCGACGGCTGCTCGCGGCTGCAGACCGTGCGGCGGGTCGTCCTCCCGCTCGCCGCACCGTCGTTGATGGCCACCGGCCTGTATGTCTTCATGATCGCCTGGAACGAGTTCCTGTTCGCCCTGCTGTTCCTCGCGGCCGATCCCGACAAGTGGACGGTCTCCCTCGGCCTGGCACAGCTCGCCAACGGCATCGAGGTTCCCAAGACCGTGCTCATGGCCGGCTCGGTGGTGCTCACGATTCCCGTGGTACTCCTTTTCTACGCGGCCGAACGGCTTCTCACCGAGGGCCTGACCAGCGGCGCGGACAAGAGCTGAGCGCAGTGGCCCGACACGAGGGGGAACGAGCACGGATGGCAACGCCCTGGAGCACGGCAGGACATCTGCTGGAACTGATCCGCACCGGGCAGGCGACCACGCGCGGCGAACTCCAGAGTGTCACCGGCCTGTCCCGCTCGACGGTCGGCCAGCGGCTGGACCAGCTGTTCGCCGCGGGCTGGGTGGACGCGGTGCCGGGCGGCCCGTCCACCGGCGGACGGCCCTCTCTCCACCTGCGGTTCGACCCGGGGCACGCCGCCGTGCTCGCCGCGGACCTCGACACCGCCCACGCCCGGGTGGCCGTGCTGGACCTGTCCGGCCGGGTGCTCGCCGAGCACTCCGGGGACCTCCTCCTCGACGAGGGGCCCGAGCAGGTCCTGGACGAACTCGCGCGCCGGTTCGCGGGCCTGCTCGCCGCGGCCGGGATCGCCCCGGCCGCGGTGTGCGGCGTCGGCCTGTCGGTGCCCGGACCCGTCGACCAGTCGACGGGCGTGGTCGTCCGGCCGCCGATCATGCCCGGCTGGGACGGCTACCCCGTCCCGGGCCGCATGCAGGAGGCACTCGCCCGGTACGCCGGACTGCCGTCCGGCGTGCCGGTGCTCGTCGACAACGACGCCAACCTCATGGCCCTGGGCGAGCAGCGCGACTCGTGGCGCGACTGCTCGGCCTTCGTCCTGGTGAAGGTGTCGACCGGCATCGGCGCGGGCGTCGTCATCGACGGCCGGCCCTTCCGCGGCATCGACGGCGGCGCGGGCGACCTCGGCCACATCCGCCTGCACGACGCGCCGGAAGCGCGCTGCATGTGCGGCTCCTACGGCTGCCTCGCCGCCGTCGCCAGCGGCCGGGCGCTGGCCGGGCAGCTCAGCGCCCTCGGCGTCGCCGCCGCCTCCGCCGCGGACGTCCGCGCCCACCTGGACGCGGGCCATCCCGACGCGGTGCGACTGGCCCGCGAGGCCGGCCGGCGCTGCGGCGAGGTCCTGGTCACCGTCGTCACGCTGCTCAACCCCGGCGTCCTGATGATCGCCGGCGACCTCGCCGAGACCCACTTCGTCACGGGCGTCCGCGAACTGCTCTACCAGCGCGCCCTTCCCCGCGCCACGCGCCATCTCCAGGTCGTCACCTCGCGCCTCGCGGAGCGTTCCGCGCTCGCCGGCGCCACCGCCATGGTCGTGGAGCACCTTTACGCGCCGGACCAGGCCAACGCCCGCCTGGCGGCCGAGGACCCGAACCGCCTCTTGGAGCAAGCCCAGTGAACAGCCCCGCCCCCCTTCCCGCTTCCGGCCCCGCCCCCCTTCCCGCTTCCGGCCCCGCCCCCCTTCCGGCCTCCGGCCAGGCCCCCGTACGGGTCGGCCTCATCGGCGCCGGTCCGTGGGCCCGAGCCATGCACGCCCGGATGATCGCCGCCGGTCCCGAGACCCGGCTCACCGCGGTGTGGGCCCGCCGGTCCGAGGCCGCCCAGGAGATCGCCGACGCCTACGGCACGTTGGCCGCCGGCAGCCCGGAGGAGCTCTTCGACCAGTGCGAGGCCGTCGCCTTCGCCGTGCCCCCGGCCGTGCAGGCCGAACTCGCCGTGCGCGCCGCCAAGGCGGGCAAGGCCGTACTCCTGGAGAAGCCGCTCGGACCGGACCTGGCCTCGGCACGTGCGGTCGCCGACGCCGTCGCCGAGGCCGGCGTCGTCTCGCAGATGGTGCTGACCAAGCGCTACCACCCCGTGACCCGCGACTTCCTGCGCCGGGCCCGGGACACCGAGGTCGTCGGCGCGCGCTCCTGCTACCTCCACGGGGCCTTCCTCGGCGGGGAGTTCGCCACCGGCTGGCGGCTGGAGCAGGGCGCCCTGCTCGACCTCGGCCCGCATCTGATCGACCTGCTCGACGCCGCGATCGGCCCGATCACCGCGATCCGCGCCACCGGCGATCCCCGCCGCTGGGTCGAGCTGACCTGCGAGCACGAGAACGGCGCCGTCAGCCAGGCCTCCCTGTCCGGGAGCGTCAACCTGCCCAAGGCCCGTACCCGGGTCGAACTCCTGGGCCCCGGCGGCGAGCTGACCTACGACACCGCCGGCATCGACCACGAGGAGTGCTGGCCGATCCTGCGCGCCGAGTTCGCCGAGGCCGTCCGCACCGGGCGTCCCGGGGAACTGGACGCCGCGCGCGGGCTGCGCCTGCAGGAGCTGATCGAGGCCGCCGTCCGCTGACGTTGGGCGGGGGCGGGCCGCGGAGTCACGGCCGGGCGTGCGGCGGGTCGAGCGCGAACACCGTCAGCCACTCGGAGTCGGCCGTGTGGTAGCCGAGGTCGGCCAGTGCCGGGGCCACGGCGCGCATGTGCTCGGCGCCGTAGACGATGCCGATCGTGTACGGCTCCTTGTGGTCCCCGCGGGCGCGGTGCAACTCCTTCACCGCGTCCAGCAGGAGGCGGTCCCGCCGGTGCAGTATCACGTCGTCCATCCCCGTCATGACGCCGGCGGCGGCCTCCTCCGTGTCGGTGAGCAGGTCCTCGGTGCGCAGGTGCCGGGCCATGAACCGCCGGGTGCCGAGCAGTCGCATCCCCGTCGCGTAGACGGGCACGAGGGCGGCCACCGCGGCCCTTTCCCTGAGCGGGACGCGCCGCCATCTGCTCTCGAACTCCTCGCCCGTCATGTCCGGGCACACCACCGGCACGCCCAGCGCGCGGTAGTCGATGTCCTGCACGACCAGGCCGAGCCGTTCGCTGCCGTCCAGCCGGCGGTAGGACTGCGTGAGCGCGGCCGCGCTCGGCGACTCGCCTCTGATCCCCTCCGCGATCACCAGGTCGCACAGGGCGCGCAGCCGGGCGGTGACCTGGTCGTAGAAGGACCGTTCCCCCAGGTGCACCATGGGGAAGATCACGAAGGACAGTCCGCTGCCGCGTCTGCGGAAGCGGACGACCGCGGAACGCACCCCCGCCAGTTCGGTCACCTCGATGAACTGCATGCGGCCCCCCCACGGCTCCCCACTGAAGAGGACGCCCCTGCGGAGCGGTCAGTTGCGGGCGCGAGGGGTCAGTTGGTGAACCGGGCCAGCAGGAGCGCGAGGCGGTCGGCGTGGCGCTCGCGGGGGAGGCGTCCGCCGCGGGTGAGCGTCGCCAGGCCGTGCAGCGCGGCCCAGAACGTCTCCGTCAGCAGGCCGAGGTCGTCGTCCCCGGCGTGCGGACGGACGGCCTCGGCGAGTTCGCCGAAGGAGGCGTGCAGGGCGGCCGGAGCCTGCGGCGTGGCGAACGGCAGGTCGACGGCCTGGCCGAACATCGCGTCGTACAGGGCCGGGCGCCGCTCGGCGAAGCCGGTGTAGGCCGCGCTCACGTCGGCGAGCGCGCGGTGGGCGTCGGGCGCCGCCGCCCGGGCCGCGCGCAGCTCCTCGGCCAGGTCGGCGAATCCCTCCACCGCGACGGCCGCCATGATGGCGTCCTTGCCCTTGAAGTGGCTGTACAGGACCGGCTGGCTGTACTCGACGCGCTCGGCGAGCCGCCGGGTCGTCACCGCGTCCCAGCCCTCGGCCTCGGCGAGTTCGCGGGCCGCCGTGATGATCAGCGCCTCCCGCTCGGCACGTTCGCGCTCTCGGCGCGTCCGGATCGTCATGGCTCGATTCTAGCAGCGCTAGATTTCATGTCGACGCTCTGCTAGCGTCATTCCTGTTCCTAGCAACGCTAGCCACAGGCCACAGGGGGAAGACATGCTCAGCACCATCGCCTACTCGCTCGCCGTCGTGCTCAACCTCTTCGTCCTCTTCATCGGGGCCCGCTTCCTCTTCGCGCCCCGCGCGGCGGCGGCCGGCTACGGCGTCCCGGCGAAGGAGAACGGCGACGGCGCCTACCTGACGGTCAAGGGCCTGCGCGACGGCGCGTACGGCGTGCTCGGCCTGGCACTTCTGGCCTTCGTGGGCGCGGCGGCCGAGGCGTGGTACATGCTGGTCGTCGCTCTGCTGCCGCTCGGCGACACCCTGATAGTGCTCCGTAACGGCGGCACGAAGGCCGTCGCGTTCGGGATCCACTTCGCGACCGCCGTGGTCGTACTGATCAGCGCCGCCCTGCTCTTCGCCGTCTGACCGCCGCTGACCGCCGCCGCTCACATCAGCCGAAAGGATCCGGCCGTGTCTTTGATCGTTCCCGGCTTCACCGAGTCCGTGGTCGTCCGTACCGCCGACGCCGAGGTCGTCGGCCGCGCCCCCACGACCATCCGGCTGCTGGCCGACAGCAGCGCCACCGGCGGCGCGCTGTCCACGCAGCGCGTCACGCTCGCCGACGGCGCCGACGGGGCCAGGCCGCACCGCCACGGCAACTCCGCCGAGCTCTTCTACCTGCTCGACGGCACCGCCCAGCTCCTGTCCGGCGAACAGGTCGTGACCGCGGAACGCGGTGACCTCGTCATCGTCCCGCCCGGCCTCTCCCACGCCTTCGCCGCCGCCCCCGGCCACGACGCCGACATCCTCATCGTCATCACCCCGGGTGTGGAACGTTTCGAGTACTTCCGCCACTTGGAGCGCATCGCCTACGGCAAGCAGCCGCCGGAGTCCCTTCTGGACGTCCAGGAGCTCTACGACACGTACTTCGAGACCAGCGTCCCCTGGAAGGAGGCCCGTTCCTGACGGTGCCACGCCGGCCGGCCAGGGGGAGATCCCGTTGGCCGGCCCGGGCCCGCCGGGGTACGGTGAGGCCACTTCGAACAGCATGCTCCCTGGAACGACGCCGCAGAGCGGGAGCACGAACGCGCCGCGGGTGCGGGGGCCTTGGAGGGGCGGCAGTGATGACGCCCGCCCTCCCGAAGGAGAACCGCCCTCATGAAGATCGGCCTCGGCCTCCCCATCGACGACCCCGCCCGGCTGCCGGCCTGGGCACGGCGCGCCGACGCGGGCCCTTTCACCACGCTGGGCCTGCTGGACCGCCTGGTCTACGGCAATCCCGAACCGCTCGTCGCCCTCGCCGTACTGGCCGGCGCGACGACCCGGATCCGGCTCCAGACCGAAGTGCTGATCGCGCCGCTGCACACCACCGCGCTGCTCGCCAAGCAGACGGCCACGCTGGACCGCCTTTCCGGCGGACGGCTCACCCTGGGCATCGGGGTCGGCGGCCGCGAGGACGACTACCTCGCCGCCGGTGTCGACCCACGGCGCCGCGGACGCCGGCTCGACGAACAGATGGCGGCGCTGCGCCGCACCTGGACCGGCGAGGACCACGGCGCGGGCATCGGGCCGATCGGACCCGCGCCCGCCACACCCGGCGGTCCCGAAGTGCTCTTCGGCGGCTTCGCCCCGGCCGTGACGGAACGTGTCGCCCGCTGGGGCGACGGCTTCATCGGCGCGGCTCTGCCCCCGCGGTCGATGGACCGGCTCTTCCGGGACGTGGAGCGTGCCTGGACGGCGCGCGGCCGGGCGGGGCGGCCGCGCCTGCTGGCCCAGGTGAACGTCGCGCTCGGTGCGGAGGCCGTGGCCGAGGAGGCACGCGCGAACATCGGCGCGTACTACGCGTTCACCGGCGACGCCGCCGGGATCGCCGCGGGCCTGCTCACCACGGAGCGGGCGATTCGCGACGCCGTCGCCGCGTTCACCGCCCTCGGCGCCGACGAGGTGATGCTCTACTGCTGGTCGCCCGATCCGGACCAGGTCGGACGCCTCGCCGACGCGGCCTTCTGAGGCCGGGACTGCCCAGGGCCGCCGGGCGCCGGGCCGTCCGGCCCGGCGGCCCGTTCCGGCGCCGTGACCGGGCGCGATAATCGAGGTATGAGTCAGCGCAATGCTTCGAACCCCACGCTGGGTGACTTCCTGCGGGCCTGCCGTGCGCGCGTGAACCCGGTCGAGGCGGGTCTGCCCGACGACGGGCGCCACCGCAGGGTGCCGGGGCTGCGGCGCGAGGAGCTGGCACAGCTGGCGAACGTCAGTGTCGACTACGTGGTGCGGCTGGAGCAGGGCCGCACGGCGCACGTGTCGACCGCTGTGCTGGAGTCGCTGGCCCGGGCGCTGCGGCTGCGGCCCGACGAGCGGGACTACCTGCTGCGGATCGCCGAGGCGGGTGCGACGTCGCACGCGCCGGTGTCGGACCCCGTGGCGTCCGGCGTCCGGCCGCAGACCCGGACCCTGCTCGACGGCTGGGCCTTCCCCGCGCTGCTGCTGGGGCCCCGGCTGGACGTACTGGCGTGGAACCCGCTCGGCGCGGCCCTCCTGGCGACCGATTTCGGCGCCCTGCCGGAGGAGGAGCGCAATCTCGTGCGGCTGGCGTTCCTGGAGCCGTTCTTCCGGGAGCTCTACGCGGACTGGAGGCACGTGGCGCGCGAGTGCGTGGGGTACCTGCGCATGGGCATGGCGCACGATCCCGGGGACGCGCGCCTGCTCGCCCTCGTCGAGGAACTGTCCACCGCGGACCCCGACTTCCGCCGCTGGTGGTCGGACCACCGGGTACGGACGCGGGCGGTGGGCACCAAGAGCTTCCGGCATCCGGTCGCGGGCGCGATGACGCTGGACTTCCAGAGCCTGGTGCTGGGGGACGAACCGGACCGCACGGTCTTCGTCTACACGGCGCAGCCGGACACACCGTCGCACGAGGCGCTTCGCTTCCTGGCCACGTGGTCCTCGGCCCCGGCGCCCGCGCGAGGGTGACCTTCGCGGCCGGACGATCCGCGTCCGCGTGGTACCGCCGGTCCCAGGCAGGTGTCTCCTACGGTCAAGGCCTCTCTGGTCCGCGCCCGGCGGCGGCCGCACGCTGGTGACGGATCGGCGAACCGGCCGGTCCCGTATCCATGAGGAGCACACCACCATGACCACGTGGTTCATCACCGGAGCGTCCCGCGGTTTCGGTCTGGAGATCGCACGGCAGGCCCTGGAGCAGGGCCACGACGTCGTCGCCACGGCCCGGGACCCGCGACCGCTACGGGACGCCCTGGCGGCCCACGGCGACCGGGTGCTGGCCGCGCCGCTGGACGTCAACGACGAGCGGCAGGCGCAGGCCGCCGTCGACGCGGCGGTCGAGCGGTTCGGCGGCATCGACGTCCTCGTCAACAACGCGGGCCGGGGCCTGCTCGGCGCGGTGGAGGAGACCAGCGACGCCGAGGCGCGGGCGGTCTTCGACACCAATCTCTTCGGCCTGCTGACCGTGACCCGGGCGGTGCTGCCGGTCATGCGGGCGCGGCGTTCCGGGCGCATCGTCAACCTGAGCTCGGTCGGCGGTTTCGTGGGCTGGGCGGGCTGGGGGCTGTATTGCGCGACCAAGTTCTCCGTCGAGGCCGTCACCGAGGCGCTGCGGCTGGAACTCGCCCCGCTGGGCATCCAGGCGACCTCCATCGAACCGGGCCCGTTCCGCACCGACTTCCTCGACTCCTCCTCGCTGCACCGCACCGAGCGGGTCATCGGCGACTACGAGGGCAGCTCGGGCGGCATGCGCGCCTGGGCCGACGACAGCAACCACGCCCAGGACGGCGACCCGGTGAAGGCGGCCGCGGCCATCATCACCGTCGCCGGGGCGGAGCGGATGCCGGCCCGTGTGCCGCTGGGCAAGGCGAGCGTCAGCGACGTCGAGGGCAAGCTCGCCGAGGTGGCCCGCGACATCGACGTCTGGCGTGAGGTGGCGCTGTCCACGGACTTCGCCCCCTCCGCCTCGTAACCGGCACCTCGCGCGTCCGGCGGGGTGAGGGGCGGTCAGGCCATCATGCAGGAGCGCCCTCGCGCACATTGATGAAATCAAATGGCCTCACATGAACGGAGTTGAACGCTTCCGCCCGGGAACCCGTATCAGACGGCGATGTCAACCGCGGGGATTGAGCGGAAGAGAGGCACGGATGAAGCTTGATGTGGCAGCGCAGGCGTGGGTGGAGAACTGGGGCGCCCAGGCCGTTTGCCGCGTGTCCGACCCGGACGAGCTGTTCGCGCAGGGCTCCGCACAGAACAGGGCCAAGGCCGTGTGCGCCGGCTGCCCGGTCCGCACCGAATGCCTCGCCGACGCACTGGACAACAAGATCGAATTCGGCATCTGGGGCGGGATGACCGAGCGCGAGCGCCGCGCCCTCCTGCGCCGCCGCCCGTCCGTCACCTCCTGGCGCGCACTGCTGAGCACCGCCCGCTCCGCGTACGAGGGCGGTCCCGTCGAGGCCGCCGGCTGATCACCCCGTCGCCCGGCAACCCCGGACCCCGGCCTGCTCGTGTGTGTGCGAAGACACCGACGCAGGCCGGGGCCGCCGCGTGAGCGGCGGGGGTACGGCGCGGTGGTCCGGGACATGGCTCCCCTTTCCCGCCCCGCTCAGCCGGAGGCCTCAGCCGCCGGCTGAGCGGGGGAACGCGCCCGGCGGCGCGGCACCGATGAGGGCCGCGTCCCGCGGGTGGACCGCCGTACGCGGCCGCGGTACCCCCGGCCCGGCCGTGTCCAGCCCGCGCAGGAGCGGCGCTTCGATCAGGTCCCAGGCCCCGGCGACCGAACCGCCGACGACCACCGCGGACGCGCCGAAGCGGACGATCCACAGGCCGAGCGCCAGCCCCAGCGCCTCGAAGGCCTCGTCGAGCACCCGGCGGGCCTGACCCGATCCGGCCCGCGCCCGCTCGGCCACGTCGCGTACGCCCGCCGCGCTCTTCACGCCGGCCACGCCCGTCACGTCCCCTTCTTCGCCCGTCGCCGCGAACCGCCGGACCAGGGCGCGGGTGGAGACGGTCTCCTCCAGCGGGCGGCCGTCGACGGTCAGCAGGTCGGCGCGGCCCTGCGGAGGCACGTCGGGCCCGGAGACGACGCACGTGCCGTCGGCGAGGAACGCCGAACCCACTCCGGTGCCGAGGGTGATCCCCACCGCCCGGCGGTGCCCGGCCGCGGCGCCGGCCGCCGCCTCGCCCAGCAGGAAGGCGTGCGCGTCGTTGACGAACGTCACGGCGGCCATCCGCTCCCCGAGGACATGGCGCAGCGCGGCGCCGACGTCCACCCCGTCCAGGGCGTCGAACTTGCCGACGCCCCGGTAACGGGCGACGCCGGCCGCGTAGTCGAAGGGGCCGGGCAGAGCGACGCCCCATGTGGTGCCCGCCGGCGGCAGCGACGCCGCGCACCGGGCGACCCCGTCCACGATCTCCCGCGCGGAGCCGTGCGGCGCCAGCGGAGCGGCCCGGCGCGTGCCCGGCCGCACCGTCCGCGTCGCCGGGTCGACGAGGGCCGCCGCCACATGGCTGCCGCCGATCTCGAGGACGGGAACGTCCGCCGGGACGGCCGCGACGCTCACCGCACCAGGGCCTTCACCAGGCGGGCCCCGCCCGCGCCCAGCGGCGCCACGGTGTAGCGGCCCACGGCGGCGGGGACCACCAGGGTCTCGGCGTATGCCAGCGTGACGCGGTGCCCGGCCGCGGTCTCCACGACGGCGCCCTCGCCCTCGACGACGTTGAGGATGTGGAAGCGGTCCGCGGTGTCGTCGTCGGCGCGGCCACCGGGGGCGAGGACCGTGCGGCGCACCTCGAAGAACATCTCCGGCAGCGACCCGATCACCTCCTCGTGCCAGCCGTCGCCCTCGCGCAGCGTGCGCGGCCGCGGCACGAGGGTGTCGGCCACGGCGGCGCCCGCCCGCGAGCGGTCGAGGTTCGAGAAGGCGTGGCCGACGTGGACGGGGCGCTGCGCGCCGTCGGCGTCCCGCCGGAGCCAGTCGTAGAAGCGCAGCGAGTACAGGTAGGGGGTGGCGCTGATCTCCAGCACGACGTTGCCGCGGCCGCTGCCGTGCGGTGTGCCCGCGGGGATCAGGAACAGCTGGTGGGGGTCGGCGGGGAAGGTGCCGACATGCCGCTCGATGTCGAAGGCCTGCCCGTGGTGGTGCGCCGCGTGCGCCTCGCGTTCGAACCGCTCGACGTCCGCGTCCTCGCGCAGCCCGAGGTAGACCTTGGCGTCCTCGCCGCCGACCATCATGTAGTAGGTCTCGTGCTGGGTGTACGGCCAGCCGAACACCTCGCGCATGTAGTCGGACTGCGGATGGCAGTGCACCGACAGGCTGCCGCCGTCGACGGTGTCGAGGTAGTCGAAGCGCACGGGGAAGGACGTGCCGAAGGCGCGGTGCACGGGTTCGCCCATGATCTCCCGCGGGTGCAGCCCCACCAGCAGCTGGAACGGGACCTCCACCTCGGCCCCGGGACCGTCCCCGACCAGGACGCCCGACTCGGGCGCGATGAGCTCGTACCCCAGGGCGGTGTTGCGTGCCTCCTGGTTCATGCCGAGCGTGTTCTGGGCCCAATGGCCGCCCCAGGAGGTGGTGTTGAAGGTCGGCCGGGTGCGGAAGGGGCGGCCCGCGAGCGCGGCGGCGGTGCGTCGGAGCGTCGCGCCGTCCAGGGACGCGGGCGAAGCCGTGTCCTGGAGGTCCAGCCACCGGTCGAGGCGGGGGGCGAGGGACTCGCGGTGCTGGTCCAGGAGCGGCCAGTCGATGTAGAACAGCCGCTTGGTGGTGCCCGGTCCGGCGTCCTCGGGCTGTGCGAGGTTGCGGGCGGTGCCGGCCGTGATCGCCGCCTCCGCGTAGCGTTTGGGCAGGTCGGCGTACCACAGCACGTCGTGGGCGACGAGCGCCGCGCCGGGGCCGAGGACGACCGCCCAGCCCGCGCCGGGCCGGCCCGGCGCGGGAACGCCGTCGAAGAGGTCGGCGAGGGTGCCCTCGGCGAGGGTGGCGAAGTGCGGGTCGTCGGGCAGCCGGGCGGACCGGGTCGCCTTCTCGACCACGTCCCAGGGGGCGTGGTGCTCGCGGACGTCCAGGAAGGACAACGGCAGACCGGTCGTGGCCGCCGCCGCGCGCAGGCCGGCGACCGCGGCGGTCCAGTCGAGGACACCGGGACCGTCGAGGGCGAGGACGCCCGGGCCGTCCGGCAGCGCGGCGAGGGCGGCCGCCCAGCCGCGGACGACCGTGCCGCCCACGGGGGCCTGACGGGGATGGGCGTCGTAGGAGGGAACACCGGCGGGAGGCGTCATGGGGGCCTGCTGCTTCCTTGATCGGGTGCGGACGGGCGCAGTCGGGCAACGGAGCCGCCCGGGACCCGCGCTCGCCGTGCGAGGGATGAATGGATGTGAAGCATCTGCTCCATTCGGCGAGAGGACCATACGTATGGCCGGCCCGTCGATGCAATGCCCGTACGCAAATGTTCTGTTTGCGGCGCCGGGTTCGTGTGACGTCCGCACCCTGTTCGAGAAAAATGCCACCGAATGCTTCCCGTCCGTCGGGCGTGATGCCATAGTGGCCGCGCCGATAGATCTGAAGCATCTGAAGTATCCGACTCGTTGAGGAGATCCCCCCGTGGCAGAAGCGC
Organism: Streptomyces sp. NPDC058691; assembly: GCF_042714775.1. Lineage (NCBI taxonomy): Bacteria > Bacillati > Actinomycetota > Actinomycetes > Kitasatosporales > Streptomycetaceae > Streptomyces > Streptomyces sp. NPDC058691. The sequence continues at coordinate 81,037 of NZ_JBHXSO010000016.1, forward strand.
CCACCCCCGACCCCACGGGACCGAGCGACACGGCGGACCGTTACCGCCCGGGGTACGAACTCGTCGCGGAGCAGTTGCTGACCTACATCGCGGAGCAGAACCTGATGCCGGGCGACCGGCTGCCCACCGAGCAGGGGCTGGCGGAGATCCTCGGCGCGTCCCGCAATGTGACGCGCGAGGCGGTCAAGGTCCTGGCCGCCATCGGCCGCCTCAGTGTCCGCAAGGGAGCGGGCATCTTCGTTGCCGCCTCACCCGGGGCGCTCGCCGACGACCAGCTCGCCCACTTCCAGCCGACCAGCATGGAGCATCTGCTGATGCTCCTCGACTACCGGCGCCTCATCGAGTCCGAGACCGCTCGCCGCGCCGCGGCGCTCGCCACGCCGATCGAGGTCCGGACGATGCGCGAGCACGCGGAGGCATCGCTGACCGCCGGGACGGCGGGCGAGGTCGAGGAGTTCGCCCGTGCGGACGCGCTCTTCCACGACGCCGTCGGCATCGCCGCCCACAACGTCTTCCTGCGGTCCAGCGTCGCCAACATCCGCCGCTTCGTGTCCCAGTCGGACGTCCTGCTCTTCCACGGGGACGTCCCCGGGTCCCTGGAGGTGGCGGGCAACCAGCACATCGCCATCGCCCAGGCGGTCGCCGCCGGCGAGGCCGACACCGCGGCCGAGCTGATGGCCGCCCACATCGACACCACCCAGGCCCAGTTCGAACGGAAGATCCGCGACCGCCTGTTCAACGTGGCCGGCCGCCCCTCGCCGTCCGAACCGGCCCCCGACCGCGCACCGCGCGGGACGACCGCACCCCGGCCGCCGTCCGGTGACCGGCGCACGTCCGCGTCGTAACCCGAGCATTCCGGCGTACGCCCTCACGTCCACCTTCGCCACCACCGAGGAGTTCCACGACGTCGCCGAACAGTGCCTCGCCGCCGGCTACCGCGGTATCAAGCTCCACGCGTGGGGGGACGCCCGCAGGGAGCACATGAACCTCGCCGACGTCATCAGGGCGGGCGCCGCCACCTTCGGCGTACGGGTGGGCACCATCCTGCGCGGCGGCGTCACCGGGGGCCGTGCGCACCGCCCACTGGCCGACGCCTTCCGGATCCGTGCCGAGGTGCACGGCTCGGACATCCCCCATCACCACCTGTGCATGCGACGCCCAGGGCTCGGTGCACGCCCCCACCGCCCCCGGGATCGCACTTCCCCTCGACTGCGAGTACCCCGCGGCACTCGCCCGCTTCGTCGAGGCACCCACCGGCTGAGTCGGCTCACCCGCACGTGAGATCAGAAAGGCAAGACGATGACGTCTTCCGCAGTCCCGCACGCCCGCCCCGCCCGCCCCCGCCGCAGATCCCTGGCCGCCGCCGTCCTCGCCCTGTGCGCGGCCACCGCCCTCGCCGGCTGCGCCAGCGCCGACACCAGCACCTCCAAGGACGCCGGCACCGGCGCGTTCAAGCCCGTCAAGCAGGACGGCGGCGCCACGGTCACCGTCTGGGCGGACTCCACCCGGCTGCCCGCCGTGCAGGAGTACCAGAAGACCCACCCCGACGCGAAGCTGAACATCGTCACCTACGACGGCGGCGCCGACGGCTCGAGTTACCTGCAGACCAAGGTGCAGCTCTTCGACCGCACCGGGAAGGGCTGGCCGGACGTCGTCTTCGGCACCCCCACCGACGTCACCTGGGCGACCACTCCCACCAAGCCGGGGGCGGTCCCGTTCGCCGCGCCGCTCGACCAGGACCTGGTCCCGCAGGCCACACTCGGCAACTTCGCCAAGGGCTCCCTCGCCCCCTGCCAGGCCGGCGGGCACACCTACTGCCTGCGCAACGACATCGCCCAGGTCGTGCTCTGGTACAACAAGTCGCTCTTCGACCAGTGGGGTTACCAGGTGCCCACCACCTGGCCGGAGTACCAGGCGCTCGGCGAGAAGATCGCCAAGGAGCACCCCGGTTATCTCTCCGGCTCGGTCGGCGACACCAACTCGCAGGAGTCGTACCTGTGGTCCAGCCGGTGCCCGGCCTTCGACCTCAAGGACTCCGGCCATCTGCGGGTCGCGCTCCAGGACGAGAAGTGCACCCGTATGAGCAAGCTGCTGGACTCCCTCATCTCCGCCAAGGCCGTCAGCACCCAGGGCTTCTTCAGCCAGGGCTTCGCCAAGACCAGCGGGCGCAAGGTGGCCATGGCGTACGGGCCCTCCTGGTACGGCCAGTACCTGTTCAACGCCGCCTTCAAGGTGCCGGCGGGCCAGATCGCCGCGGCCCCGCCGCTGTCCTGGCCCGGTGAGTCGACCCGCGCCACCGGCAATGTCGGCGGCGGTGTGTGGATGGTGTCGGCCCACAGCGCCAACCTCAAGGCGTCCGCGGATCTCGTCACCTGGCTGACGACCTCCGACGCCAACCAGGGCAAGGCGCCCACCTACCCCGCGTACGCTCCCGCGGCCAAGGTCTGGCTCGCCAACCCCGACATCAAGAAGTACTTCGCGGGCGACGTCGGCCCCGCGTTCCAGCAGGCCGCCGACGAGGTCTGGACGGGCTGGGGCAACACCCGCTTCAGCGACGCCACCGCCTGGTCCGGCGTCGTCCTCCCGGCGCTGACGGCCGGCAAGTCGCTCACCGCGACGCTGCCCGCCTGGCAGTCCGCCATCGCCGACGAGGCCAAGGCCCACGGCTACAAGGTGACCACGCAATGACCCTGCTCGACACCCCGCAGGTCGCCGTCCCCGCCCCCCGCCCCGGTGTCAGGCCGCGGCGGGGGAGGGGCGGCGGCCCCGCCGGCTACCTCTTCGTCGCCGGCTACTCGGTCCTGCTGCTCGCCTTCGGCGTCTTCCCCACCGGATACGCCCTCTACCTGTCGGTGACCAATGACCGCGGCCAGTTCACCGGCCTCAACCAGTTCGTCAAGGTCGCCCAGGACTACCGCTTCGTGCCCGCGTTCACCAACATCGCGCTCTACCTGGTGATGTGGCTGATCGTGCTGATCGTTCTGACGGTGGTGACCGCCGTCGCCCTGCGCGGACGCATGCGCCCGGGGCTGTCGGCGCTGCTGCGCTTCCTGTACTACATCCCCGGCGCGCTGGCCGGCGTGGCGAGCGTCCTGGTCTGGCTGTTCATGCTCGATCCTGAGGTCAGCCCGGCCTCCGGACTGCTGCACGCGCTCGGCTTCCACACCTTCGCCGAGGTGCTCGCCCCCGGGGACCTGCCGGTGATCTTCATGCTGATCGCCTTCTGGACCGGCGCCGGCGGCTGGATGGTCGTGATGTACGGGGCGCTCAACAACATCCCGGACGAGGTCCTGGAGGCGGCGCGGGTGGACGGTGCCGGGCCGTGGCAGACGGCGTGGCACATCCAGATCCCCATGATCCGGCAGTGGATCGTGTACATGGCGATGCTCGCGTTCGCCGGCGGCACCCAGCTCTTCGTGGAGCCGCAACTGCTCCAGACCGCGAGCCTGGGCCGGGTCAGCCCGACCTGGTCCCCCAACCAGCTGGCCTACGTCTTCGCCTTCCAGCAGGGCGACTTCAACGGCGCCGCCGCCATCTCGGTCTTCCTGCTCGCGCTCGGCCTGATCTGCGCCGGGCTGCTGGTCTCCCGCAGCAACATGTTCACGATGGACGAGAAATGACGCTCTCCGCTCCCGCTCCCGCCCCCGTTCGTGCTCCGGCGACCGGTCGCCGCCCCGCGCCGTCCCGTGCCCTGTCGGTCCTGGTGATCGGCGTGCTGCTCACCGCCCTGCTGGTCTTCTTCGTGCTGCCGGTCCTGTGGCTGCTGCTCGCACCCTCGAAGACCGCCGACCAGATGATCCACGACGCGCCGCTGTCCTTCGGCTCGTTCGCCCGGATCGGCGCGTCCTGGCGGCACCTGTTCGCCTTCCAGGACGGCGCGATGCTCACCTGGCTGCGCAACTCCGCCGTCTACTCCGGCGCCTCGCTGGTGCTGACCCTGCTCACCAGCGTCCCCGCCGGGTACGGGCTGGCGCTGACGCGCTTCAGGGGCCGCCGCACCCTGCTCACGATCACGCTCGTCACCATGATCATGCCGTCCGCCGCGCTGGTGCTGCCGATCTTCCTGGAGCTCAACCGCTTCCACCTGATCGGGACGGCATGGTCGGTGATCCTGCCCTTCTCGTTCTACCCGTTCGGGGTGTACCTCGTGTACATCTACTTCGCGACCAGCCTGCCGCGCGAACTGCTGGCGGCCGCCCGCATCGACGGGTGCACCGAGTGGCAGGTCTTCGCCCGCATCGCGTTGCCGCTGGCGAAACCCGTCGTCGGGCTGGTGGCGTTCTTCAGCTTCGTCGGCAACTGGAACAACTTCTTCCTGCCGTATCTGGTCCTGCCCAACAGCGACGAGTTCCCGGTGCAGGTGGGCCTGAACCAACTGCTGTCCTCCACCCCCTCGTTCAACCCGGTGGCGGGCGCGGGTCTGGACATCACCGTGCCCGAACTGGCGCTCGCGATCATCGTGGCGATCCTGCCGGTGCTGGTGCTCTTCCTCTTCTCGCAGCGCACGCTCGTGTCCGGGATGCTGGCCGGCTCGACGAAGGAGTGACCGCGGGCCTCCCGTCCGGTCCGGACAGGGTGCCCGGACCGGATGTGCGGTGCCGGCCGGTGCCGGCGGCGATCCCGCCGGTGTCGTACCGCGCCTTCGTGCCCGGGCGCGGGGGAGACTGCGGGACGTGGACGCCGTACTGCATGCGCTGTCGATCGCCGGATCGATGACCTGGGAGATCACCTGGGCCCTGATCCTGGGCTTCGCCCTCTCCGCGGTCGTCCAGGCCGTGGCCCGAAAGGAGAGCGTCGTCGCCCTGCTCGGCGACGACCGCCCGCGGACCCTGGTGATCGCCGCAGGACTGGGGGCGGCCTCCTCCTCGTGCTCCTATGCCGCCGTCGCCCTGGCGCGCTCGCTGTTCCGCAAGGGGGCGAGCTTCACCGCCGCGATGACCCTGGAGATCGCCTCCACCAACCTCGTGATCGAGCTGGGCTTCATCCTCGCCCTGCTGATGGGATGGGAGTTCACGGTCGCCGAGTTCGTCGGCGGGCCCATCATGATCCTCGTCCTGGCGGTGCTCTTCCGCCGGCTGCTCCGGCCCGGCCTGCTGCGGCAGGCCCGCGAACAGGCCGACCGGGGCCTCGCCGGGTCGATGGAGGGGCACGCGGTGATGGACATGACCGTTCGGCGCGAGGGGCCGTTCATGCGCCGGCTGCTCTCACCCGAGGGCTTCACCGTCACCTCGCACGTCTTCGTGATGGAGTGGGCCGCGATCCTGCGGGACCTCGTGGTGGGCCTGCTCATCGCCGGTGCGGTGGCCGCCTGGGTCCCCGACGCCTTCTGGCAGGCCTTCTTCTTCGAGGACCACCCGCTCGCCGCCAAGATCTGGGGACCGCTCATCGGCCCCGTCGTGGCCATCGCCTCGTTCGTCTGCTCCATCGGCAACGTGCCGCTCGCGGTGGTCCTGTGGACCGGTGGCATCAGCTTCGGGGGCGTCGTCTCCTTCATCTTCGCCGACCTGCTGATTCTGCCGATCCTGAACATCTACCGGAAGTACTACGGCACGCGGATGGCGCTGTTCCTGCTCGGCACCTTCTACGTCGCCATGGTCGTGGCCGGCTACGTGGTCGAGTTCCTCTTCGGCAGCCTCGGCCTGATTCCCGACCCCTCGCAGGCGCGTGTCCCCACCGACGGCGTCCGCTGGAACTACACCACCTGGCTCAACATCGCCTTCCTCGCCCTCGCCGCGGTCCTGCTGGCGCGTTTCCTGACCACCGGTGGAGGCCGCATGCTGCGCATGATGGGCGGTGCGCCGCCGCCGGCCCACGAGCGGGGGCACGGCTGAGGCGGACCGCACGTCCGCGCCCCTGGCCCCGCCGCGGCCGCCTCGCCCCAGACGCACGGCCCACCCTGCCGCGCCGGCCTGGCCGGGCCGGCAGCGATCGGAAGGGGGGACCGGCGCTCCCTGGATCGGTGATGCCTTCATCGGCGCGGCGGCGGCGCCGAATCTGGTGGTGAGCGGTTCCGGGGCCCGTCAGGGCCCGGCCGCGAACCGACGGAGCTACGAGAAGCTGCAACTGCTCCCCGTACTCGGCGAGCGGATGCCCGGCACCTGACGCGGCCGGCCGGCACCCCGGAACACCGGAGGTGCCGGCCCCGCGGCGGGGACCGGCACCTCCAGGCGAGCGACAGGTGGTCAGGCGAGCCCGGTGGCCCGCAGAACCGTCTGCGTCACGGTGTTGCCGCGCGTGTCCGACGCCCGGACCCGCAGCGACAGGAACGCGGCGCCCCGCGGGGCGTCGAGCCGGACGCGGGCGGCCCCGGAACCGGCGGACCGGAGCGAGGACTTGCGCCAGGTGCGCCCGTCGTCGTACGAGACCTCGACGGAGTCCGTGCGCAGCGACGCACGGGCCACGCCGGGCAACTGTGAAGGCGTCACGACGAGTTCGGCGTCCCGCCGCGCCGTGCCGTCCGCCCGGGTCGTGATCCCGTAGTCGAGTTGCGGCAGCGGGAGCGTCCGCGCGCCGTCCCCGTGCGGGGTGGCCGAGGAAAAGGCCCACTCGGTGCGCGTGGCCGTCGAGTACGGATAGCCCTCCGTCCGCTCGGTGGAGGTCACCAGGCGGTAGCGGGCCGAGGCGCCCGGCAGGTCGGTGCCCAGCCAGGTGCCGTCGGTGCGGGTGACCAGGGTGCCGTTCCGGTAGAGCTCGTTGACCTGGGACGTGCTGCCCGGGCCCACGATGCCCGCGTGGTCGCGGCCGCCGTCGCCCCAGCCGGGCACGGTCACCTCAAGCCGGTCGCCGGTGCGCTGCGGCAGCTGCTGGCTCTCGTTGATCCGCGGGTGCTCGACGGGACCGAACCACTGGACGTGCGTGGTGCGGCCGGCCGGGTAGCCGGCCAGCCCGGAGAACTGCATGGAACGGATGCCGTTGGAGGCCTCCTCCATCCAGGTGGCCTCGCCCGCGGGCGTGACCCAGTCGGTGCGCTCCGCCCCGGCGGTCGACAGGCGCTGCCCGCCCACCTTCACCCCGAGGTACGGCTGGATGTCGTAGCGGAACTCGTCGACCTCGGTGCCGGGTTCGTTCCGGAAGCCGACGTCGACCCGGGCGAGGTCGCGCTCGGCGGGCGCGTAGCGCCGGCTCGCCGGGATGCCGCCGTGCCAGGTGCGCACCAGGTCGTACAGGTAGCCCGTCTCGGCGTGCCCGGCGACCCGCATCGGCACGGAGCCCGTGCGGCTGTCCTGGATGCGGCCGATCAGGGTCTCGCCCTCGGTGTGCGAGATGCCGGCGATGACGAGGTCGGTACGGCGCACCGGTTCGCGCAGCCGGCCGCCCAGGTCGTTGACCACCACCAGCAGGGCGACGCCCGCCTTCTGCGCGGCGGTGTACTGGTCATCGGCCGCGGCGGTCGCCGCGGACCGTTCGTCTTCGTCATCGTCGTCATCGTCCGGCGGTTGTACGTACCGGACCACGGCGACCTTGCCCTTGGCGCCCGCGGCCGCGTACTCCGCGGCCGTGCCGTCGCCCGCGAACACGGCCGGCAGGGTGCGGGTGCCCTCGGCCGGGCGGCCGGAACCGGGCTGCAGCCACAGGTCGTCGAACTCCTGCGAACCGGCGGTGAGGGCGAGCAGCGGCTGCTGCATGCGCCAGCGGACGGTGTATGCCAGATCGCCGCCGGCCGGCTTGCCGACGGGCAGCGCCCACACGCTGTCGAAGCCGTCGCCGACGGTCACCGTGTCGGTGATGGCGGGGGTGCCGTCCTTGAAGGACTGGCTGAAGTCCATGCGGATGTCGCTGTCCGTGGACGTCCGCGGGGTGACGACCTCGGTCCTGCGCAGCTTCGTGCCGTCGAGCACGGCGTCGGTGTCCGTGCCGCGCATCTGGACGCCGGTCTTTGCCAGCAGGGCCCGGCCGAACGAGGACTCACCGTGCGTCCCGCGGACGGCGATCCAGGTCCACACCGTGTACGTGCCGGACGGCACGACCGCGTCGAGCGTGCCGTCGAGGTCGCTGTAGGCGGCCTGGGCGTACTCGTCGCCCTTGCGCTGGTACATCACGAGGTCCGAGACGGGGTCGCCGGCGCGGTCGGTGACGTGGACCCGCAGATGGTGCATCTCCTCGCGGGTGCTGACGGCGAGCAGGGTGCGGGTGACGACCTTGCCGTCCACGGTGGCCTCGACCTGGCCGGTGTAGCGGCCTCCGGCCGGAGCGCGGTCCAGCACGGTGGTCACGGTGGTGGAGGCCGTGCCGTGCGCGGGCACTGTGAGTTGACGTTCCGTCAGGGAGAACAGGCCCTCCGGGGCGTCCGGCGCGTCGACGCGCGCGCTGAGGGTGAGCGGGTTGTCCCCGGGGTTGGTCCACTCGATCGTCCGGGTCACCGTCTCGCCGGGCGCGCCGCCGAGGGAGTGGATGCCGGCGTCGGCGACTCCGGTGGCCACCAGGGTGCTCCCGGTGGCGGCGACCGCGTCGACCCGGCCGTTGCCGCCCGCGTCGGCGGGGTTGGCGGGCGTCGGCTCGGCGGTGCTGACCAGGGCGTTCTTGATCGTGGCGCCGGACCAGTCCGGGTGCCGGGCCGCGACGAGGGCGGCGACGCCCGCCACATGCGGGGTCGCCATGGAGGTGCCGCTCAGCGTGGCGTACGGGCCGGACCCGAAGGTCGCGTACTGCGAGCGGGCGGCCAGGATGTCCACCCCGGGGGCGGTGACCTCCGGCTTGAGCGCGTCGTCCCGGAAGCGGGGACCGCGGCTGGAGAAGTCGGCGACGGTGTCGGAGGCGTCCACGGCGCCGACCGTGAGGGCCGCGTCCGCCGCGCCGGGAGCGGCGACGGTGGCCTCGCCAGGGCCGGCGTTGCCAGCCGCGATGGTGAACAACGCGCCCGTCTCGGCGCTGAGTTGGTTCACGGCCTGGCTCATCGGGTCCGTGCCGTCGGACGGCCGGTCGCTGCCGAGGCTCAGGCTGACCACGCGCGCCTTGGCGTCGCGGGCGGCCCACTCCATGCCGCTGATGATCCACGAGTCCGAGCCGCTGCCGGCGTTGTCGAGAACCTTGCCCACGTGCAGCCGCACGCCGGGGGCGACGCCCTTCTCCTTGCCGCCGGACGCCGCGCCGTTGCCGGCGATGGTCGAGGCCACATGGGTGCCGTGCCCGTGGTGGTCGGTGACGTCCTGGCCGGGGACGAAGCTGCGGGAGTCGGCGACCACGCCGTCGAGGTCGGGGTGGCCGGTGTCGTAGCCGGTGTCCAGGACGGCCACGTCCACGCCCTGCCCGGTGTCGCCGCCTGCCCACACCTCGGGGGCGCCGATCTGCGCGACGCTGTCCGCGAGGTCCGCGCTGACCTTGCCGTCGAGCCAGACCTTGCGGACGTCGCCGGTCAGCGCGGGGCGGTCCGCCGCGGCCTTGGCGGCTGTGGTGGCCGTGGCCTTGGCCGCGGTCCGTGCGGGCGCCTGCCGTGTGAGGTCCGCCCAGAAGTCCGCGGCGCGGTCGTGGCTCTCGGTGAGGGCCGTGCCGCCGATGCTGGTCAGCGCCCGCGCGCCGGTGGCGCCTTCGGGAAGGGCCGGGGCCGCGAGCCTGCGGCGGGCGTCGGAGGCGTAGGTGAGGATGACGGGCAGACCGTGGGAGCGTCCGTCGTCGTAGCCGTCGGCTATCAGCCGGGTGACGTTGAACAGGTCGGTGTCGAGGAGCCCGGCGGCCACGTAGCGCTCGGCCGCGGCCGGGTAGACGTAGGTGTCGCCGCCCTGAGTGGTGATGCGGGCATCGGCGCGCCCGCCGTCCGGGCCCTCCACGGTGAGGGAGGCCGGGCCGGAGCCGCCGGGGGTGAGGGTCACGCGGTCGCCGGTGAGAAGGGTGACGGTCCGTGAAGGAGAGCCTGAGGGCGCTCCCTTGACGGTCGCGGTGCGCTTCGTGGGGGTGGGAGCGGTGGCGTGGTCACTGGCCGATGCCGGTGGGATCACCATCAGCACGGCCGCGACGCCCGCGGCGCCCGCGATGGACTGCAGGCCTGATCGGCCCCGAAAGAGCGGTCTCACATGGGTCCTTCACGCTAGATCCGTCCAATGTCCGCCGCATGCTAGCGACTTGAACGTTTCAAGAGAGAGGAAACCGCAGGTGGGGCGGCGGCGTCTTTACGACGTCTGTCGGGATCACGTCATGCGTGGAGGGCCGCCAGAAGCGCGAGGAACGGGACCGGGACCACCAGTCCCGCGAGGGCCCACGGGCGCACCGGGCGTCCCTTGGAACGGGGGACGGCCACGTCGACCAGGAGGACCAGGGCCAGGACGAAGAGCCCGGAGAGCGCGAGCAGGAACATCACGGGACCGGCGTGGTCGAGCACGTGGTAGTCGCAGGTACCGGAGAAACCGGGCGCGGAGGCGTCGGAGACGCTGCGGCAGTCCATCGGCAGGTACTCGGTCAGCAGCCACCAGGCGCAATACAGCGGCACGACGGCCGGCACCCCGAGGGCGAGATTGACCAGGATCCGCGCCACGGCCCGCACCCCGGTCCGCATTCCGGCCCGTAGCCGTGCCCGGGACCGTCCCGTCCGGGGCGTCTCCGTCGTGGGCCGGTTGTCCCCGGCCGGTGCCCGCTCGGCCTGCCGCGTCATCGGCCTACTTCCCGCCGGTCAGGCATGTCACGAGGTCGTGCCAGCCGGAGTTCAGGCGTTCCAGGGGCATCCCGCGGCCGCTGATCAGGTAGTCGTCGAGCGTGGTGTTGAGGTAGCCGAGCAGGGTGTGCGCGACGAGCTCGATGTCCCCCGGTGCCCCCGACTCCCGCAGCAGCAGGGCGATATGGGTGTGCTTGACGTGGTACGACGGGTTGAACCGGCGGCGCGGATGTGCCGCCACCGCGGTGTACAGGTCGCGGAACGTGTGCTCGTGGCGGATCACCGCCGGCCCGAAGGCGCGCAGGCGGTCGAGCGGCGGGGCGTCCGGCCCCAGCGGCGGGGGCCCCATGAGGAAGGCCGCCTGGATCTGCTGCTCGTGGTGGTCCAGGAGCGCCACCATCAGCCCCGCGCGGTCGCCGAACCGCCGGAAGACCGTGCCCTTGCCGACTCCCGCGGCGGCGGCGACGGCCTCCATGGTCACGTTGGCGGCCCCGTGCTCGGCGGAGAGCTCGGCGGCCACTTCGAGCAGGCGCCGCCGGTTGCGCGCGGCGTCGGCCCGCAGCCGGGGCTGCTCGCCGATCGCGGTCAGCGCGATGTCCGCCGTGACGGCGTCGAATGCGGCGCGGATGGCCGGGGGCGGCTCGGTCATGGCCACAGCCTAGCGGTGAGAGGTAAGTGGACCACGGTCCGTTTAGGTGCTAGAAAGGTGAACCGGACCGCGGTCCGCTTATTCGCACTCTGCTCTCCGGGAGACCCCCCATGTCTGTCCGCATCCTCGCGCTCGTCGGCAGCCTCCGCGCCGGCTCCCACAACCGCCAGCTCGCCGAGGCCGCCGTCAAGCACGCCCCGGCCGGCGTCGAGATCGAGCTGTACGAGGGGCTGGCCGAGATCCCCTTCTACAACGAGGACCTCGACGTGGAGGGTGCGGTGCCGGAGGCCGCCGCCCGCCTGCGCGCCGTCACGGCCGAGGCCGACGCCCTCCTGCTCTTCTCGCCCGAGTACAACGGCACCATCCCGGCGGTGCTGAAGAACGCGATCGACTGGCTGTCCCGCCCGCACGGCCAGGGCGCGCTGACCGGCAAGCCGGTCGCCGTCGTGGGTACCTCCTACGGCCAGTACGGCGGCGTCTGGGCGCAGGACGAGGCCCGCAAGGCGGCCCGCATCGCGGGCGCCGCGGTGCTCGAGGACGTCAAGCTCTCCATCCCCGGCTCGGTGGTCCGCTTCGCGGAGACGCACCCGGTCGACGACGCCGAGGTGGTCGCCGGCCTGACCGAGGTCATCGAGCGCCTCGGCTCCACGGCCGCCGCGGCCTGACCTCCGCCCCGGCTCCGGCCTCACGCCCCGGCATCCGGCGGCGGCGCGACGCACTCGTCGCGCCGCCGTCGCGCCGCTTCCGGGGCCCTGCCCCCGCGTCGGGACGCGGAAGCCGTCGCGCGTCCTGCTACAAAGGGACAAAACGTCCACGTCGTGCGTACGGGAGCGAGGGCCTGCGTGGGGTACGTCAGTTCACTCGGCGCGGGCCTGGTCGTGGGTGTGATGTACGGGCTCCTGCGGGTCAGGTCGCCCGCGCCGCCGTTCGTGTGCCTGGTGGGCCTGGCCGGGATGCTGATCGGCTACGGGCTGCTGGAGTCGTTCGCATGAGGACCCTGGCCAGGAACGGCGCCGTGTCCTTCGCGGCGGGACTCCTCGCGGGCGTCCTCTACTGGCTGTTGGGCGTCCGGTCGCCCGCCCCGCCGTGGATCTCCCTCGTCGGCCTGCTGGGCATCCTCGTGGGCGAGTACGCCGCCCGGACGCTGCTCGGCAGGTGGCGGAACCGCGGCACCCCTACCCCTACGGCGACGGACTGAACGGCGGTTCCGGCTCCGTGCCGGGCCGCAGCCACGTCGACAGCGCCCACCACCAGTGCAGCGCGGCCATCGGGCCGGAGGGGCCCTCGGCAGCGGGATCCGCCGGGGAGCCGCCCGTGATCCGGCGCAGCCGCGCGAGCCGGTAGCGGACGGTGTTGGGATGGGTGAACAGGGCGGCCGCGGTCTGGTCCAGCCGCCGGCCGTGGTCGAGGAACGCCAGTGCGGTGAGGGCGAGTTGCCGGTGGAAGTCGTCCGCCGGGTCGAGGGCGCCCAGCAGTCGGTCGCTCAAGTAGACGCCCAGCAACGGCTGTTCCCCCAGTGCCGTCTCGCCCGCGAGGTCGGTGAGGTCGTGCAGACCGCGGCGCCCGCCGCGCGCGCCGACCCGCAGCGCCAGCAGGCAGAGGCGGTACGCCGCGCCCGCCCCGGCCAGGGGGACGGCGGGGGAGATCACGGCGAGCGGCCCCGCGCCGTCCGCGACCGGGCCCGCCGGACGGCACGGCAGCAGACCCGCGAGCCGCTCCTCGACCAGCGCGGCGATCCCGCGCGCCGGCAGCCGAACGGCCCCGGGGTCACGGGCGTCCGCGACGAGGCAGTGGTACGCGCCGTCCGGCCGTAACCCGGCCCCGGACAGGTCCCGTGGAGCGGGCACCACGCCGTTCACGAGCACCTGCCGCAGCAGCCGGGCCCGGGCCGCGCCCTCCGCGGTCGCCGGCAGGCCGCGCTCCGCCGCGCGGTAACCGTTGATGACATGGCGCTCGACCGCGTCGCCGTACTCCTTCAATCGCAGGACCGCGGTCAGCAGCATCCCGTCGGGCACCCCGGCCGAGCGGCTGCGGTCGACGGTGATCTCCACCGCGCGGGTCAGCCCGGCCTGCACGCCGCGCAGTACGGAGGTCATGGGGACGCCCTGGGCCGCCCGGTCGGTGCCCAGTCCCAGCGCGGCGCCGAAATCCTGCTCGTCCACCCGGTCGAGGGTGCCGAGCCATCCGCCCGCGGCGCGGACCATGGCGGTGACGTGCCGGCGGGTGTCGTCCTCGCGGAGCCGGGCCACCTCGGGGGAGTGGGTCCGCGCGGCGTGCACGAGTTCCCCGCGTACGTCCGCGTCGGCGGCCATGGCGCGCAGGATCCCGGCGACGGGCTCGCGCTGATCGGTGACGGTCAAGAGCCTCGCCCCTCTTCGTCCGAGCGCTGTGCACGGGACACAACGGCGGTGCGGACGCGTTGACACCGGGCGACTACCGCGCCGGCGCGACCTCCTGGTTACCTGTGAGCTACCGAAGGTAACAGCAAGGTCACCGGGACAACAGCCTTCGTGCGTTCCGCCCCCTCCGCGTTCGGAAGGCCTGCCCATGGACAGCACGGACAGAATGCACAGCACTGACAGCATGGACAGCACAGACAGACCGGCACAGTCCCCCCTGCCCAGCCGCCGCCACGTGCTGGCGGCGGCCGGCGGAGTCCTCGCGGGCGCGGCCGCCTTCTCGCAGGCCGCCCCCGCCTTCGCCGCGGCGGCGCAGGACGCCGACGCGATCGTCATAGGCCACGGCCTTGCCGGTCTGGTCGCGACGGCCGAACTCGCCCAGGCCGGGCGCAAGGTGCTCCTGCTGGACCAGGAACCGGAGACCAACCTCGGCGGGCAGGCGTTCTGGTCGTTCGGCGGGCTCTTCCTGGTCGACTCCCCCGAGCAGCGCCTGATGGGCATCAAGGACTCCCGCGACCTGGCGTGGCAGGACTGGCAGGGCGCGGCCGGCTTCGACCGCGGCGTCGGCGACCCCACGGGCCAGGACTACTGGGGCCGCCAATGGGCCCAGGCGTACGTGGACTTCGCCGCGGGGGAGAAGCGTTCCTGGCTCTACGGGCTCGGTGTGCGGTGGTTCCCCATCGTCGGCTGGGCCGAGCGCGGCGGCGGCCTCGCGGACGGCCACGGCAACTCGGTACCCCGCTTCCATGTCACATGGGGGACAGGACCGGCCGTCGTCGAGCCCTTCGAGAAGAAGGTCCGGGCCGCCGTGGCCCGCGGCAAGGTGGTGTTCAGGTTCCGCCACCGCGTCGACGAGGTCGTACGGACCGGCGGAGTCGTCACCGGCGTGCGCGGTGCGGTGCTGGAGCCGAGCAACGCGCCCCGGGGCACGCGCAGTTCGCGCACGGTGGTAGGCGACTTCGAGTTCCGCGCGCCGGTGGTCGTCGTCACCTCCGGCGGCATCGGCGCGAACCACGACCTCGTCCGGCAGAACTGGCCGGCCCGCCTCGGCGCCCCGCCCAGGAACATGATCTCCGGGGTCCCCGAGCACGTGGACGGACGCATGCTCGCCATCACCGAGGCGGCGGGCGGGCGCATCGTCAACCCCGACCGTATGTGGCACTACACCGAGGGGCTGCGGAACTACGCCCCGATCTGGGCCAAGCACGGCATCCGCATCCTGCCCGGCCCCTCGTCCCTGTGGTTCGACGCCACCGGCAAGCGCTTCTCCGCTCCGGATCTGCCGGGTTACGACACCCTGAGCACGCTCAAGGCGATCACCGGCAGCGGCCACGACTACTCGTGGTTCGTGACGACGCAGAAGATCATCGCCAAGGAGTTCGCGCTCTCCGGCTCCGAGCAGAACCCGGACCTCACCAACAAGGACATCCCGCTCACCCTCTCCCGGCTCTGGCAGACCCCGGAGCCGATCGAGCGGTTCAAGAAGAACGGCGCCGACTTCGTCGTCGCGTCCAACCTGACCGACCTCGTGGCGGGCATGAACCGCCTGACCGGGGAGGGCCTGATCGACCTCGCCGACCTCAAGCGGCAGATCGACGCCCGGGACCGCGAGACCGACAACCCCTACAGCAAGGACGTCCAGGTCATGGGCATCCGCAACGCCCTTTCCTACACAGGGGACTTCCTCAGCCGCACCGCCCAGATGCACAAGATCCTCGACCCGGGAGCGGGCCCGCTGATCGCCGTGCGCCTCAACATCCTGACCCGCAAGACCCTCGGCGGCCTGCAGACCGATCTGTCCGGCCGGGTCCTGGACGCAGGCGGCACTCCGGTCCCCGGCCTCTACGCCGCGGGCGAGGTCTCCGGCTTCGGCGGCGGGGGAGTCCACGGCTACCGCTCCCTTGAGGGCACGTTCCTCGGCGGCTGCCTCTTCTCCGGCCGCCAGGCGGGCCGGGCGGCGGCGGCCGCCACGGCGACCTGAGCGGCGCGTCCGCCGCCGGTCAGCGGGAGGCGTCGGGGTGCGGGACCAGCCGGGGGTCGAGGACGCGGTGCAGCCGGTGGGCGACCGGGCGGAAGCCGCGGGCCGGCCAGAAGACGGAGGAGTCCGGATTGGCGGCGCGCCAGTCCGTGACGCAGACCCGGAATCCGCGGTCGGCGGCGTCGGCGAAGGCGTGCTCGGTGAGCCGGCGCCCGACTCCCCGGCCGCGGGCCTCCGGCGCGGTCGCCGCGAGGAGCAGTTCGACGCTGCCGCGGGGCTTGAGCGGTGAGGCCTCCTCGTCGGGCACCGGCCGCATCACGGAGAAGCCCCGGGCCCCGTCGGGCCCTTCGGACAGCCAGTACGTGACGTCGGGGTCCGCCAGGAGTTCCAGGTGGCCCGGGCGCAGGTCCTCGTAGAAGGACGCGTCGACGAACGCGAAGACCGGCGGCCCGGTGTGCGCGTCGGCGACGAGGCGGAACAGCGGCTCCAGCGCGTCGACGTCGGCCGGGCCCGCGGCCCGTACGTCGTCGTGCCGGGCCGCCCCGGTGGCGGGCAGTCCGGCCAGGGCGTGCACCTGCTCGTAGCCGAAGCAGAGCGACAGCCACAGCGGCAGGTCGGCGGTGGCGGACACGGCGTAGTGGTGCAGCCGGCCCTCGGCGAGCCACGGTCCGGCCAGTTCGGCGTAGAGGCGGCGCAAAGTGCGGTCGTCCCGCCCCGCGCAGTGCTCCGGACCGCTCCACACATGGCGGCCGCGCGCGTCGTCCCCGGGGATCGCCAGCAGATATCCCGTCAGCTCGCCGTCCTCCTCGGCGACCGCGCCGCGCGCTCCCCGTTCCCAGGCGCCGTGCAGCAGCCCGGCGCAGTGCGCGGGGTCGCCGAGGCGGCCGTCGAGGGCGGGTTCGGCCGCCAGTTCGCGGCGGTACCGGGCCGCGAGGAGTCCGGCCGCGGCGTCGGGGTCGGCGGCGGTGAAGGGCCTGAGGGACGGGATGGTCATGGCGGGACCCTACGTGCCGCGCAACCCGCGTGCTGATCAATTTCGGACAAAGACTTGTCGTAGCCATGACAAAGATGCCTGTGCGATGCCACGCTGTGCCCGTCACGCACAGCGTCGTGTCCTCCCCCCACCCCCGAACGCCCGTGTCCACCCGTCCGGGCCCCGTCCCCCCACACACGGACAGCGTCGTCCCCGATCTGCGAACCCCGTCCCGCACCGGCTCACCCGGCCTCCGGGACCGCACGGCCGTCACCAGCCGCCCATCGCAGAGGAGAACCCCATGTCCCTTTTACGCCCCAACTCCCGCCCCCGCTCCGGGAAGACCGCGGCAATCGCCCTGACGGCAGCCGCCGCGCTGCTCGCCACCGCCGTCCCGTCCGGCGCGGCGCTCGCCGCCGGCCACGGACACCAGGCCGCGAGGACCGCCGCCGCGCTCCGCGCCGGCGCGGCCCCGGCGAAGCTCACCCCGTCCGCCCGCGCGTCCCTGATCCGCACGGCGGCCGCCGGCACCGGTGTCACCGCCAAGGCGCTGGGCCTCGGTTCGCGGGAGCGCCTGGTCGTCAAGGACGTCGTCAAGGACGCCGACGGCACCCTGCACACGCGCTACGAGCGCACCTACGCCGGCCTGCCCGTGCTCGGCGGCGACCTCGTCGTCCACCGCGACGGCGCCCGCCTCACGCAGTCCCGCGCCACCCGCGCCGCCGTGTCGGTGCCGAGCACCCGGCCGGCGTCCACCGCCGCCGCGGCCGCGAAGAAGGCCGTCGCCGCCACGCCGTCCCTCGCGGCGAAGGCCCGTGCCGCCGGCACCCCGCGGCTCGTGGTCTGGGCCGCCACCGGGAAGCCGGCGCTGGCGTGGGAGACCGTGGTCGACGCCGTCCAGGCCGACGGCACGCCCAGCGAACTGCACGTCGTCACCGACGCCCGTACCGGCAAGGAGCTCTCCCGCCAGGAGGGCGTCAAGACCGGCACCGGCACAGGGGCGTTCGTCGGCACCGTCCCCCTCGGCACCACGGCGTCCGGCGGCACCTACCAGCTCAAGGACGGCACCCGCGGCGGCCACTACACCACCGACCTCAACAACGGCACGTCCTCCGGCACCGGAACGCTCTTCACCGACGCCGACGACGTGTGGGGCGACGGCACGGTGGCCAATCGCCAGTCCGCGGGCGTGGACGCGCACTTCGGGGCCGCCGCCACCTGGGACTACTACAAGGACACCTTCGGCCGGAACGGCATCTACAACGACGGCGACGGCCGTTACAGCCGCACCCACTACGGCAGCAACTACGTCAACGCCTACTGGAGCGACACCTGCCGCTGCATGACCTACGGCGACGGTTCGGGCAACACCCACCCGCTCACCGCGATCGACGTGGCCGGCCACGAGATGAGCCACGGCGTCACCAGCGCCACCGCCGGTCTCAACTACAGCGGTGAGTCCGGCGGTCTGAACGAGGCCACCTCCGACATCTTCGGCTCGATGGTGGAGTTCCACGCGAACCTCGCCGCCGACACCCCCGACTACCTCATCGGCGAAGAGATCGACATCAACGGCGACGGCACCCCGCTGCGCTACATGGACAAGCCCTCCAGGGACGGCGACTCCGCCGACTACTGGTCCTCCTCGCTGGGCGGCCTGGACGTCCACTACTCCTCGGGTCCGGCCAATCACTTCTTCTACCTCCTCGCCGAGGGCAGCGGTGCCAAGACGATCAACGGCGTGGCCTACGACAGCCCGACCTACGACGGTGTGCCCGTGCCCGGCATCGGCGCCTCCGACGCCGCCGCGATCTGGTACCGCGCGCTGACCACGTACATGACCTCCACGACCGACTACGCGGGGGCCCGCACCGCCACCCTGCAGGCCGCCGCCGACCTGTTCGGCGCCTACAGCCCGACATACGTCACCGTCGCGAACACCTGGGCGGCCATCAACGTCGGGCGGCGCATCGTCGACGGCATCGACCTCATCCCGCCGGGCGACCAGCTCAGCGGTGTCGGACAGGCGGTCTCCCTGCAGATCGAGGCGACGACCAGCAACGTCGGCGCCACGCTGGAGTACACGGCCGGCGGCCTGCCCGACGGGCTGAGCCTCGACCCCGCCACCGGGCTGATCACCGGCACCCCGACGGCCACCGGGACCGCCGACGTCGTCCTGACCGTCACCGACAGCACGGGCGACACCGCCTCCACCGGCTTCACCTGGACCGTCGCGTATGTCTACGGGAACGGCACCCGCGTCGACATCCCCGACGTGGGCCCCGCCGTCGAGTCCCCGATCACGGTCAGCGGCCGGGGCGGCAACGCCTCCGCCGTCACCCAGGTCTACGTGAAGATCGTCCACACCTGGCGCGGTGACCTCACCGTGGACCTGGTCGGCCCCAGCGGCACCGTCCACTCGCTGCTCAACCGCAGTGGCGGCTCCGCCGACAACGTCGACCAGACCTTCACGGTGGACGCCTCCGCGGAGACGGTCGACGGCACCTGGAAGCTGCGGGTGCGCGACCTGGCGTCGCTCGACACCGGCTACATCGAGAAGTGGACCCTCACGCCGTAGCCGCCCCCGTACGACCCCCCGCCGGGCCGGGGCCCCCCCCCCCCGCCCCCCCCCCCCCGGCCGGTCCCCCCGCCCCCACGCCCGCCTGCCGAAATCCCGTTGCGGCGCGACCCCGTCGCAGGCCACCATCCCCAGGTGCCGACAACCTCTCCAGCCGACGGCCGCGCCGGGATCGACGCCTCCCTCGTGCGGCGGCTTGTGGGCGCCCAGTTCCCCCAGTGGCGGGACCTGCCCGTGACCCCCGTCGAGAAGGACGGCTGGGACAACCGCACCTACCGCCTGGGCGACGCGATGACGGTCCGGCTGCCGACCGCCGCCGGCTACGTCCCCGCCGTGGCCAAGGAACACCAGTGGCTGCCCCGGCTCGCGCCGCGCCTGCCCGTCCCCGTCCCGCCGGTCCTGGCGATGGGCGCCCCCGGCGAGGGCTATCCCTACCCGTGGTCCGTGCGCGGCTGGCTGTCCGGGGAGACCGCCGACCGCGGCCGCATCGACGATCTCCCCCGGTTCGCCGGCTCTCTGGCCGGGTTCCTTCGCGCCCTGTGGCGCTGCGACGTATCCGGCGGGCCCGCCGCCGGTGAGCACAGCTGGTACCGGGGGGCCTCGCCCGCCCACTACGACGACGAGACCCGCCGCTGCATCGCCGTCCTCGACGGCCGCGTGGACACCGCCCGGGCCACCGCCGTCTGGGACGCGGCCCTCGCCGCCGAGTGGCGGGGCGAACCCGTCTGGTTCCACGGGGACATCGCGTCCGGGAACCTCCTCGTGGCCGACGGCGACCTCGCGGCCGTCATCGACTTCGGCACCTCCGGCGTCGGTGACCCGGCGTGCGACCTGGTCATCACCTGGAACTTCTTCTCCGGCGCCGCCCGAGAGACGTTCCGCGATGCCGTCGCCGTGGACGACGCCACCTGGGCCCGGGCCCGCGGCTGGGCCCTGTGGAAGGCGCTGCTGGTCCTCACCGGCGTCATCGACAGCGACCCTGCGCGGGCCGCCGTCAACGAGCGCGTGATCCGCGAGGTACTCGACGACCACGACCGCCACGACCGCCACGCCTAGCTAGGGACGGTCGCCGACCTCCTCCGCGTCCAGGGCCTCCCAGCGCAGCAGGTCACCGGGCTGGCACTCCAGGACTTCGCAGAGGGCGGCGAGCGTCGCGAAGCGCACCGCCTTGGCGCGGCCGTTCTTGAGCACCGCCAGGTTGGCGGGCGTGATCCCCACGCGGTCCGCGAGCTCGCCCACGGACATCTTCCGCCGGGCCAGCATCACGTCGATGTCGACGGTGATCGGCATCAGATCACCTCGTCCAGCTCGGCCTGCATCCGCGCCGCCTGGACGTCGCGCGCGACGGCCTGGGCGAGCAGCATCCGCAGTACGAGCACCAAGAGCGCGACCCCCAGGATGGCCACGCCCACCCCGCCCATGATCAGGGTGACGCCCGGGTCGTCCCGCTGGCCCGGCGCATTGATGAGCGTGACCGCGAACCACACCAGGGCGGCCGCCACGATCGCGCCGATCACGACGTCCACGTACCGGAAGGCGGCGTGGGTGAACACGGTTCCGCGTCGCACCATCGTCACCAGCCGCCACACGCAGACCAGGGCCACCTGGGCCGACAGCATGCCCAGGATCGTGATCAGGCGCAGCGGAGTCAGCGGGAGCGAACCGTCCTCCGGGTCGTTCCCGCTGACCAACGCCCACACCATCCCCGCCTGCACGAACACGGTGCCGGCGAGCACCACCACGAGCACGGCGCGCAGCGCGAGCACTGTAATCTTTCCCATCACCCCTCCATCCATCGAACAACGATGGAAAGCTATCGAGAAACGATAGGCATGGCAAGCGAGGGTCAGCGTTCAGGGCAGATGCCGGACGCCGCCCGTCGTGGTGTCCGCCCGCAGCCGGGCGGCGTCCTGTCCGGGCGGGGCGCCGAACAGGCGGCGGTACTCGCGGTTGAACTGCGTGGGGCTGCCGTACCCGACCAGATGACCGACGCCGGCGACGTCGCCCGGCCGGACGACCAGCAGGGAGCGGGCCTCCTGGAGGCGGATGCGTTTCTGGAACTGCAACGGGCTCATGGTGGTGACCTCGCGGAAGTGCCGGTGGAACGCCGACGGGCTCATCCCGGCCAGCCGGGCGAGGTCCTCGATCCGCAGCGGATCCGCGTAGTTGTCGCGGATCCAGCGGATCGCCCGGCTGACGTGGTGCAGACCGCTGCCGGCCAGGCCGATCTGCCGGACCATGCCCCCGTACGGGCCGGTGAGCAGCCGCCAGAGGATCTCCCGTTCGATCAGCGGCGCGAGCACGGGCACGTCGGCCGGGTGGTCGAGCAGCCGCAGCAAGCGGGCGACGGCGTCGAGCAGTTCGGCCCCGGCCTCGCCGGTCGCGATCGCGGGCGGGCCCGCCGTGGCGCGCGAGCGCGGGCCGGCGGGGGCCTCCAGGAGCAGCGGGGCGATGGCGGCCGGGCGCAGCACGAGTCCCATCCCCAGCGACGGCGAGCGCGGGCCCGCGTCGATGAAGTGGCCGGTGACGGGCAGGTCGGCGCTGACCACCAGGCACTGCCCCGCCCGGTACTCATAGGTCTGGTCGCCGAGCAGGAGACGCTTGCCGCCCTGCGCCATCACGACCAGCAGCGGCTCGGTCAGCGAGTAGTCCGGCTCCGCCGTCTCCACCCGGGAGAGCAGCAGTCCGTCGACGGGGGTCAGCAGGTCGGGGCGGGCGTGGGCGGCGATCCGGTCGCGGATCTCCGCCAGTAGATCGGGAACGGTGAGCACGTCCTCAGGGAACCACCCCCGGCGCCGGCCGCACAGCCCGATCCGCGTGAAGTCGACAGGATCGGGCAAGAGCCCGCGTCTTTCGGCCTACCGGCACGGACCCGCCCCGCGCTTCGATGGTCAGGACCGGTTCGAAGACCGTCTCGACACCCACGGGAGCATGTCCATGTCGCTCGACCACTACGTCACCCTCGGCCGCTCGGGGCTGCGCGTCAGCCCGTTCGCCCTCGGCGCGATGACCTTCGGGGAGGACCCCGGCGGCGCCGGGTGCAGCGTCGAGGAGTCCGAGAAGATCCTCGCGACCTACCTCGACCTGGGCGGGAACTTCATCGACACCGCGAACTTCTACACCAACGGCCACTCCGAGAGCATCCTCGGCGACTTCTTCGCCGCCCGCCCCGGACGGCGCGAACACGTGGTGCTCGCGTCGAAGTTCTTCACCAACCTCCACCCCGGCGACCCCAACGGCGGCGGCGCCGGCCGCAGGTCGGTCGTCGCCCAACTCGACGAGACCCTGCGCCGGCTGCGGACCGACTGGATCGACCTGTACTGGTTGCACAATTGGGACCGGAACACGCCGATCGAGGAGACGATGCGCACCCTCGACGACCTGGTCCGGGCCGGCAAGATCCGCTACATCGGCTTCTCCAACACGCCCGCCTGGCTCACCGCCCAGGCCCAGACGACCGCGCTGCTCAGGGGCTGGACCCCGCTGATCGCGCTGCAGGTCGAGTACTCGCTGCTGGCCCGCACCGTGGAGGGCGAAATCGCGCCGCTCGCGCTCGACCAGGGCATGGCGCTGGTGCCGTGGAGCCCGCTGAAGAACGGCTTCCTGTCGGGCAAGTACCGGCGCGGCACGCGCACCGCAGACTCGGCCCGCACCTCCTTCGTCGGCGAGCCCACCGACGGGGAGTTCGTGGTGATCGACGCGGTCACCGAGATCGCCGACGACCTCGGGACCACCGCGGCCGCCGTCTCGCTCGCCTGGCTGCGCGCCCGCGAGGGCACCGTCGTGCCCATCGTCGGCGCCCGGCGCCTGGAGCACCTGGAGAGCAATCTCGCCGGGCTGGAGGTCTCCCTCACCGCGGAGCACCTGCGGCGGCTGGACGAGGTGTCGGCTCCGGTCCTGGGCTACCCGGCGCCACTGCACGGCGCGCTGCGGGCGATGCTGCAGTTCGGCGGCACCACCGTCGACGGCGAGTCCTCCACGGTGTACCCGCCCCTCCTGCAGAGCGACGTCCGCTACTGAGGCTGTCCCCGGCGTTTCGTCAGTCCGTGCGGCCCGTGGCCGCGACCGTGACGCCGAGGCCGATCATGGCGAGGCCGCCCGCGCCGCCGAGCAGGGACAGACGGCGGTCGGAGCGGCCGAGCCAGGCGCGGGCGGCGGAGGCCGTGAGGCCCCAGCAGGTGTCGGTGATCAGGCCGATGCCGATGGGGACGAGTCCGAGCAGGAGCATCTGGCCGGGCAGGTGGCCGGCCGTGGGATCGACGAACTGGGGGAGGACGGCGGCGAAGAAGACGATGCCCTTGGGGTTGGTGACGCCGACCGTGAAGCCGTCGGCCACCGTGCGCAGGTCCCCGCGCGCCGGGGGCCCGGCAGCGGTGTCCGCCGCGCCGACCGTCATCTCCCCGCGGTGCCGGAAGGCGCGCACTCCGAGGTGCACCAGATAGGCGGCGCCCGCCAGTTTGACGGCGAGGAAGAGCGGCAGGGAGCGTTCGAACAGCGAGCCGAGGCCGAGCGCGACGGCCACCACGAGCAGATACGACCCGAGGAAGTTCCCGAGGACCGAGGCCATCGCGGTGCGGCGGCCGTGTGCGAGCGCCCTGCCGATGACGAAGAGCACGCTGGGCCCTGGGATCACAATGACGATCAGGGACATGGCCGCGAACGCGAGCAGCCGGTCGGTGGACACCACGGTCCTCACCTCCGCGGCCATTGAAGCAGCAGCGGTGCCCCTCGGGTCAGTGGTCGGCGCCTCACGAACGCCTTCCCGTACGGCCTCAGCCGCCCGGCGGACGCCGCAGTACTCTGGTGGCTCGGGCCTTCAGGCCCCGGACTTCGTGATCAGGGAGGGAACGATGAACGCCGGCCCCCACTCCCAGGTCCCGCGGCCCTCGCGCGACGACGACGCCGAGGCCGCCGTGGACGCCGCACTCCGCACCGCCCGCTTCGGCAGGCTGCCCGAGCGTGTCCCGTTGGAGAAGACCGTCGAGAGCCGGCCCGCCGCCGCCCCGAACGATCCCGGTTTCGGCCGGAACCCGGACACGGACTGGCTCATCCGCTACTGCGCGTGACCGGCTGATCGCCGGATCGCCGTGCTCAGACGACGATGAGGTCCCAGGCCGTCATCGCGTCCGCCAGCCGCAGGTGGGGCCCCGCCTCCGCGGTGCGGCCCAGGCGCTCCAGGGAGCGGCCCAGCAGCAGGTGGGCGTGGGGGTCGTTCGGCTCGGTACGCAGAATGTGCTTGAGTTCCTTCTCCGCCTTCGTGAACTGGGCGGAGTAGTAGTACGAGCGCGCCAAGAGCATGCGAACCGCCAGGTTGCGGGGCGCCACGTCCACGATGCCGCTGAGGACTCGCGCGGCCGCCCTGTAGTGCTGGCCGTTGAAGTACAGCGTCGCTCGTTTGAACGTCTCCGCAGTCGAGCTGTTCATGCGGGGCACCTTTCCGTTTCCTCGTTCTCGCTGTCTCGACAGCGCCCCTCCGGGTGGTGGGTCGTCCGGTCCCACGACCGGTAGCGGTGCCAACCGTCCGGAGTGTCCGTTTGTTCCGCCCGCGGATCCGATCCGCGGGCGGAAGGCGGTGGCGGGGCCCGGCGTCCGGGCGCCCGTACGGTCAGTGACCCGCGGGAAGCCCCGGGTACAGGTTGGCGAGGTCGCCGGAGAGCGCGGCGCGCGCGGCCCGGCTCTTGTCGTCGGCGATCACTTCCAGGGCGCGGGCCTGGATGCCGTCCAGGGCGAGCCCGGCCACCTTGACGGGGTCGACCTTGTCGGACTCGGGCACGTAGTCCGCCATGTCGGTGTCCATGTAGCCCACGTGCAGGGCGGTGACGTCGATGCCGGACGGCGCCAGCTCCTGCCGCGTCACATTGGTCATCGCCCACTCGGCGGCCTTGGCGGCGCTGTAACCGCCGTAGTTCGGGTAGTGCACCCAGCTGAGCACGGACAGCACGTTGAGCACGGCTCCGCCGCCGTTGCCGGTGATCACCGGGGCGAAGGCCCGGGTCATGTCGAGCGAGCCGAAGAAGTGGGTCTCCATCTCCAGGCGGATGTCGGCCATGTCACCGGCTATGAGCCCGGCGTGCAGGCTCACGCCCGCGTTGTTGATGAGCAGCGTCGCGTCCGGGGCTGCCTCGGCCGCCCGGGCCACGGAGGCGGGGTCCGTGATGTCCAGTTCGAGCGGCACGACCCCGGGCAGATCGACCGAGGACGGGTTGCGCGCCCCCGCGTAGACCTTCGCGGCGCCGCGCTCGAGCAGCTGGGCGGCGAAGTGCCGGCCCAGGCCGCGGTTCGCGCCGCTCACGACGGCCACTGCGTTCCTGATGTCCATGATCTCTGATTTCTCGTTTCGGCAGGGAGGCTGGGTAGGTATTCACAACCTAGACCACCTGGATATGAATACGCAACTCAGGGGTAGGATGGGCACATGACTACCGGCAAGGCCACGCAGAAGGACCGCGACAGCGAAGAGGTGTGCTCGATCGCCCGCGCTCTGGAGGTCGTGGGGGACCGGTGGACGCTGCTGATACTCCGCGACGCGGCGCTGATGGGCGCGACCCGCTTCGCGGACTTCCGCGACCGCCTCGGCATAGCCGCCGACGTCCTCGCGCTGCGGCTGGGCACGCTGGTCGAGGAGGGCGTCATGGAGAAGCGGCCCTACCGCGAGCCCGGCGCCCGCACGCGCTTCGGCTACCACCTGACGCCGAGCGGCGAGCAGCTGCTCCTGGTCCTGGCCGCACTCCAGCAGTGGGGCGACGACAACCGTCCGCCCTCCATCGGGCCCACCGTCCTGCGGCGCTCCGGGGACGAGGGCCGTTCGGTGCGCGTGGCGTTCGTCGACGACGCCGACGCCGTCGTCCCGGCGGACGGCGTGCGGTTCCTGGCGGCGCCCGTCCCGCGGGACTGAGGGCGGGTGAACCGCCCGTGCCCATGGCCGCGCACCCGGCCGGTCCGCTCTTGTGATGTCCGGATCCGCCGTCGTCCGCGCACCAGTTGATGTTGCACAATGAGCTTCTCGCGGCCCGGAGGGGGACGTTGTGCTGCTGGTGGACCTCGACACCGTGCCGCCGGGCGAGCGGGTGGCGGCGTTCCACCACGCGATGACCGACGAGTCCGTGCCCAACGACATCGTCCACGAGGAGTCCGGGGCCGGCATCCACGCGCGGATGGAGCTGTGGCGGGTGGGCGGGCTGGAACTGTTCGCCACGCGCAACTCGGGCTTCGAACTCCGGCGCACCGCCGGGCATGTGCGCCGCCGGCGCAACCGTCCGATCGTCGCGGTCTCCTTGCAGACGGGAGGAGTCGGCCGCGCCGAAGTGGGCGGAGAGCAGCGGCTGCTCGGCCCGGACGAGGTGTTCGTCTTCCACGAGTTGACGCCCCGCCGCTACGGCTGGTCGGGTGACGGGGCCGGCCGGGCCGTGACGATCGAGACCGAACGGCTCGGCCTGCCCGTCGAGGTGGTGGCGAAGGCGGGCCTGCACCTGCGTGCCAGCCCGTTGCACGATCTGGTCCTGGGACATCTGCGGGGACTGTGGCGGGACCCGGCCGTGCTCGAGGCCGACCCCGGTGCGCCGGCCCTGGCGAGCGCGACCACCGACCTCGTCCGCGCGCTGCTGATCTCGGCGGCGTACGACGAACGCGAGCCCGCGACCAGGGCGGTGATGGACGACACCCTGCTCGCCCGCGTCATGGCCCACGTTCGCCGCCACCTCACGGAGCCCTGCCTGACGCCCGAGCGGATCGCCGCCGACCACGCGATCTCCGAGCGCCATCTCTACGCGCTGCTCCGCCGCGCCGGCATCAGCCTCGAACAGTGGATCATCACCGAACGGCTCGAAGAGGCCCGGCGGTTGCTGGCCTCCGTCCGGCACGACCACCTCACGATAGCGGCGGTGGCGGCGCGTTGCGGGTTCGGCAACGCGAGCCACTTCGCCCGCCGGTTCCACGCCGCCTACGGCATGACACCGCGCGAGTGGCGCCGGAACGGGCGCGCGTGACACCACCGGCCGCCGGGCGCACCCCGGGATCTGAGACGATCGGGGCATTGCAGGAACGGGCGGCCCGCGCCCAGCCGGCCTTGTACCACCTGGACGCCGACGGCTGGTGGCTGCGCCACGCACCCCGCTGCTCCTGGTGGGTGGGCGCGACGCTGCCCCATGGTGCTGTTGGTGCAGGCGAGTTGGCCGGCAGGGTCGGCGAGGTGGAGGACTTCTACGCCGCCCACGGCACGCCCGCGCGGTTCCAGATCACCCCGGGCGTGTGCCCGGAAGGGCTCGACTCCCTGCTCGCGGGGCGCGGCTACCGCCGTGAGGGCCCGGTGTCGTTGCGGACGGCCGTGACCGCGCGTGTCGCGGAAGTGCCGTCCCCCGGTGCCTTGCGGGTACGCGTGGCGGAGCACCCGACGCGCGCGTGGTTCGACGGGTGGCTCGCGGTGCAGGGACACGGCGCCGACCCGGGCTGCGAGTGGGACCTGCTCGGCCGGGTTGAGTCGCCATCCGCGTACGCCTGCGCGCTGATCGGGGACGAGGTCGTCGCCGTCGGCCGTGCGGTCGCCGACACGGGCTGGGCGGGGGTGTTCGGCATGGGCACACTGCCCGCGGCCCGCGGCAGGGGCGCCGCCCGCAGTGTGCCGGCGGCGCTGGCCGGCTGGGCCGGCGCCACGGCCGCCGGCCGGATGTATCTCCAGGTGGAACGGGGCAACTCGGCGGCGATGCGGCTGTACGTGGCGGCCGGGTTCGGCGAAGTGTCCGCCTATCACTACCGCGTGGCGGACTGATCCGCTCCGGACGGCCCCGGCATGCCGAGGTCGATCCACTGCCCGTTCTCCGCGGTGCGCAGCCGCGCGGCGAGCCCCGCGTCGTCGAAGGCCCGGTCGACGTCGGCGCGGCCCTCGGTGAAGTGGGCCCAGCTGTCGCAGTGCGCGGGGACCACGAGCGGCGAGCCCAGGACGGAGGCGGCGGCGCTCGCCCGCTCGGCGGTCAGCGTCAGCGGGCGGTTGCGGCTCCGTACCGGCACCCGCGCGCCGCCCATGAACAGTACGGCGATGTCGACCGGCGGCATGCGCCGGGCGATCTCGGCGAGGACCCCGACAGAGGCGTTGTCGCCGCTGATGTACACCGTGGGCAGTCCCGTGCCGCTCAGGACGAACCCGGTGACCTCGCAGTTCACATGGCCCTGCTCGTCCCGTTCGCCGTCGTCGGGACCGTGCTGCGCGGGCACGGCGTGGACGGTGACGGTGTCTCCGCCGGGCCTGGGCAACTCGACGCTCTCCCATGCCGCGAGTCCGCGGGCGGGCGGCCCGAGCCGGCGCGCGGACGCCGGCCCGGTGAGCACCAGCGAGGACGCCAGGGCGAAGGCCCGTCCGCGCACGTCGAGGTTGTCGGGGTGCAGGTCGTGGCTGACCAGGACGGCGTCCACGGGGCCGAGTTCGTCCTCGTGGGCGGCCGGTGCGGCGGTCTTGGTGAGATACCCGTGCTCCCCGGCCTCGTCGAAGGTGGGGTCGGTCACCAGCCGCAGCCCCCCGATGTCGAGGACGGCGGTGGGGCCGCCGATGACGCAGACCGCGCAGCCCCGGCGCTCGGGACTGATGCGAGGGGCCACGGCGGCACCCGCCTCTCGTTCGGTGGAACTCGGTGCTACTCGGTGCTACTCGGCGGTGATCGGGGCGACGGGGCCGGTGACTAGTAGGTCGAGAAGTCGGCCATCATGGCCATGTCCTCGTGCTCCAGGTTGTGGCAGTGGAGCATGAAGTGGCCCGTGTAGTCGGTGAAGCGGACGGCCACGTCCACGGTCTCACCGGGCCCCATGGCGATCGTGTCCTTCCAGCCGTGGTCGAACGGCCCCGGTGCCTTGCCGTTGCGGGACACCACGCGGAAGGGGTCCAGGTGCACATGGATCGAGTGGAAGAAGACCGACTTGAAGCGCCAGATCTCGGTGGTCCCCAGTTTCGCGCGGGTCAGTGAGCGGCCCGGCCGGTAGGCCTCGCCGTTGATCGTCCAGCCGGCGCGGCCCGAGTGCCGGAACTCGAAGGTGCGGGTGGCGACGGCCTTCGCGGGGTCGAGGACGCTCTCGGCCCGCAGCGCCAGCCGGTCGGGGACGCGGGCGTCGTCGTGGACGGCACGCGTGGACGGCGAGACGTCGAAGCGCATCACGTCCGCGGTGGTCCGGCTGCCGAAGCGGTTCAGCACGCGGACCTT
The DNA here is from genome assembly GCF_042714775.1 of Streptomyces sp. NPDC058691. NCBI lineage: Bacteria > Bacillati > Actinomycetota > Actinomycetes > Kitasatosporales > Streptomycetaceae > Streptomyces > Streptomyces sp. NPDC058691. The sequence continues at coordinate 110,380 of NZ_JBHXSO010000016.1, forward strand.
GGTGCCGGGCCGGTAGCGGGAGAAGTCCACGACGATGTCGAAGCGCTCACCGGGTGCCAGCCGCAGGGTGTCGTGGCGCAGCGGGCGTTCCAGCAGGCCGCCGTCGCTGCCGATCTGCACCAGGCCCTTGCCGCCGGGGGGCGGCGGGTCGAGGGCGAGCTTGAAGTAGCGGACGTTGGAGCCGTTGAGCAACCGGAGCCGGTAGCGCCCCCGTTGGACCCGGTGCACGGGCCAGGGGGCACCGTTGACGAGGATGACGTCGCCCTGCACGCCGGCGGTGTGGTTGCGCGAGACACCGGGGGAGTGCATGTTCGGGTCGCCCGGGTACATGAGCGAACCGTCCGCCTCGAAGGCCCGGTCGACGATCATGAGGGGGATGTCCCGCTCGCCGCGGGGCAGCGCGAGGGCCTCGTCCTCGTCGTCGGTGAGCAGGTGGAAACCGGCCATGCCGTGCCAGACGGCCGAACCGGTGTAGCCCATGCGGTGGTCGTGGTACCACATGGTGGACGCGCGCTGCTGCATGGGATACGTGTACGTGCGCTCGCCGTAGGCGATGTTGCCGTGCGTCTCGCCCATGTCGTCCATGCCCGCCATCGCGTCCTCGACGGACAAGCGGCTGTTGACCGGCATCGTCAGGTCGATCGGGTACCCGTCGCTGTCCTGCGGAGTGTGGCCGCCGTGCAGATGGACCACGGTCGGCTGCGACAGCTCGTTGCGGTGCCGCACGACGGTACGCCGTCCTGAGCGGGAGATGATCGTGGGCCCGGGGAAGGTGCCGTTGTACGTCCAGCAGGTGGTGCGCAGACCCGGCAGGATCTCGAGCTTCGCCTCGCGCTGCACGATCTGGAAGGTGTCGGTGCCGCCGGCCGTCTGGAGCGGGCGCGGTGCCGGGGGGATCGGCAGGGGCACCTGGTAGGGGCGGGGAAGCGGGGCCTTGCTCCGCAGGGCACCGCCCGGTGGCACGTCGGCCGGGGCCAATGCCGTGGCGCGGGTTGCCACCCCCGCCCCGATGACCGCCGCCGCACCCGTGGCGAGAAAGCGGCGCCGGTCGATACCTCGGATCACGTTGGCTCCCATCCACGCCGATTTGATCGTTTTGCGGCTTTCGTCAGCATAGGGCTGCACCGTACACACGAAAGGGTGGGACACGCGTGCCAGGGCGACACCCATGGGACCTGGCGAATAGACATATCAACGCACTAAAAGCCCCTGGTTCGCGCCGGGACCAGCAGGTCAGGCAACCCGAGACGGTGGTAGAAGCGCTCGCGGACGTGGTCGGCGACGACCGAGACGACCTCGGACCCGTCGTCGACGGGGTCGATGTGGGTGCGGAAGGGGCGGTGGCCCGCCGGCAGGCCGACCACCCGGACGATCTCCCGCGCCACGTCGGCGACATCGGCGCCCTCGGGGGTCATGGCCGCCAATGCCCTGCCGACCTGGCCGGTCATGCCCGCGTACCGCGTCTCGTACGCCTCCGCTACGGCACGGTCCGCGGCGAACCCCGCGTTGGCGAAGTGGTCGGTGCCGCTGGTGAAGGCACCGGGGACGACGATCGTCGACTCGATGCCGAACCGGGCGAGTTCGGCGGCGTAGCTCACGGCGAGCGCGTCCATGGCGGCCTTCGCCGCGAAGTACGGGGCGAGGTAGGGCGGGGTGCCGCCGCGGGTGCTGGAGGAGCCGACCCACAGCAGCAGTCCGTGGCCCTGCTCGCGCAGATGGGGCAGGGCGGCCCGGTTGACGCGCTGGGTGCCCAGCACGTTGGTGTCGTAGGCGGCGGCCAACTGCTCCGGGGTGAAGGCCTCGGCGGGACCGAGCACCATGTGGCCGGCGTTGTGGATCAGCACGTCGAGCCGCCCGGACTCCGTCAGGACGCGGGCCACGGCGCGGTCGGCGCTGTCCTGGTCGAGCACGTCGAGTTCGACCACGCGCAGGTCGATGTCCTCGCGGGCGGCGCGGTCGCGGACCTCGGCCGCGCGGTCGGCGTTGCGGCCGTCGATGTCGCGCATGCTCGCGTGGACGGTGTGGCCGGCGGCGGCCAGGGCGTGGGCGGTCAGGGCGCCGAATCCGGAACCGGCGCCGGTGATGAGGACGGTGGAGGGCATGGTGGAACGACTCCTCGGGGCGGTGGGGCCCGGCCCCGGCGGCGATGTGCCGGGGCCGGTGGGTGAGGGACGGGCGGGCGGGGGCGGGTGCGGCGGCGCGGGAGCCGTCAGATGGCTCCGCCGTTGGAGTAGAGGACCTGGCCGTTGACCCAGCGGGCGGGTCCGGCGAGGAACGAGATCGCCTCGCTGGCGTCCTCGGGGGTGCCCAGGCGTCCGAAGGGGCTGACCGAGGCGAGGCGGTCGATGGTGGCCTGGTCCTTGCCGGCCAGGAACAGCGGCGAGGAAGTCGGGCCGGGGGCGACGGCGTTGACGGTGATGTCGCGGCCGCGCAACTCGCGGGCGAGGATCAGCGTCATGGCGTCCACCGCGCCCTTGGTGGCGGCGTAGGCCGTGTAGGCCGGCAGGGCGAGCTTGGTCACGCTGGTCGAGAGGTTGATGATGGCGCCGCCGGGGCGCACGCGCCGCGCGGCCTCCCGGCTGACGACGAAGGTGCCGCGCACATTGGTGCGGTGCATGCGGTCGAAGTCGGCGAAGTCCAGCTCCAGCAGCGGGCTCACCAGCATGATCCCCGCGGTGTTCACCACCACGTCGACGCCGCCGTAGGCCTGCTCGGCCCGGTCGAACAGCGCGGCGACCTCGCTCTCGTCCGCGACGTCGGCCCGGACGGCCATCGCGGTGCCGCCGGCGGCGACGACGGTGTCGACGGCCTCCTTGGCGCGTCCCGGGTTGCCCGCGTAACCGATGACGACCTTCATGCCGTCGGCGGCCAGACGCTCGGCGGCGGCCCGGCCGATGCCGCCGGAGCCGCCGGTGACGATCGCGACCCGGTCGGTGGTGGAGGTGGCGGCCGCGGAGGTCTCGGGGGTCTCGGGGGTGGTCATGGCGGGGGGTTCCTTCCGGTCTCGGACTCCCGTGCCGGGCGGCCGCGGGAGCTCTTAATGGACGCTGAGTCCATATAAGCATGGATGTAGACGCTGCGTCCATATAAAATGTTCCCGAGACCCCCGGACCAGGGAAGAGGATCGTCATGACAGCAGCACCGGAACCCGTCCGCCGCGGACGCGGCCGCAGGCCGGCCGACGAGGTGCGCGGCGACATCCTCAAGGCGGCGGGCGAACTGCTGCTCGCCGAGGGCATGGCCGCGTTCACCATCGAGCGGGTGGCAAACGCGGCGGGCGCCAGCAAGATGACGATCTACAAGTGGTGGCCCTCCAAGGGCGCGCTCGCGCTCGACGGCTACTTCGCCGCGGTCCGCGACACCCTCGCCTTCCCCGACACCGGCGACATCGCCGCCGACCTCACCACCCAACTGCTCGCCTTCGTACGCCTGATGACCCGCACCCGCGCCGGGCGGGTCGTGGTGGAACTGGTCGGGCAGGCGCAGACCGACCCGGACCTGTCCGCGGCCTTCCGCGAGCACTACTCGGGCCCCCGGCGCGCCTTCGCCGCAGAGGCGATCGGCCGGGCGCAGCAGCGCGGCCAGATCCGCCCCGGGGTCGACCCCCAGGTGCTCGTCGACCAGTTGTGGGGCGCCTGCTACCACCGCCTGCTGATCCCCGACGAGCCCCTCACGGAGGAGTTCGCGGTCGCGCTGGTGGCCAACCTGATGACCGGGATCGGAACCCCCGCCCGCGGCGCATAGCCGCACCGTCGCCGCCCCTACGCTGAAGCACGCACCGCCACTGGACTGGACCGCCGCGAGCACCGGGAGCCGACATGCCGCTGTACTTCGAGGACTTCCACGCGGGTCAGGAGTTCACGAGCCAGGGCCGCACGCTCACCGAGTCCGACGTGGCCTCGTTCGCCGCGTGGAGCTGGGACACCAACCCCGTGCACACCGACGCCTCCTTCGCCGCGGGCACGCGCTTCGGCGAGCGCATCGCCCACGGATTGCTCGGGGTGTCCGTGGCCATGGGCCTCGCCTCACGGCTCGGCGTCTTCGAGGGCAGTTCCATCGCACTCCTCGGCATCGACGACTGGCGCTTCCGCAAGCCCCTGCTCGTCGGCGACACCGTGCGCTGCCGCGTCGGGATCCTCTCCACCCGCCTGACCGGCCGGGGCGACGCGGGCATCCTCATCCGCAGGTTCGAACTGCTCAACCAGCGCGACGAGATCGCGCAGGAGGGGAACATCGACCTCATGGTCGCTCTGCGCCCCTCCGGGGACGGGCGGCCTTGACGCCCGAGCCGGCGTCGGCGTCGGCGTTCTCGCGTCGCGGCAGCAGCGCCGGTCCCTGAAGCAGCAGCCCGAACGCGAGCAAGCCGGCCCCGAACCCGGTCAGCGCGCCCCAGCCGCCCAGGTGGTACGCGACGGAGCCGAGCTGGGACCCGAGCGCGCCGCCCACGAAGAAGACCGCGATGTAGGCGCTGTTCACGCGGGCGCGGGCGGTGGGGGCCAGTCGGTAGACCGCGTGCTGCCCGAGCACGAGCGAGGTCTGGACGGCCATGTCGATCAGCACGGCGGCCGCCGCGAGCAGCAGGATCTGGTGCCGTCCGAGACCGGCCAGGACGAACGCGAGCGCGCCGGTGCCGAATGCGGCGGCCGTCATCGGCCGGGTCAGGCCGCGGTCCGCCCAGTGGCCGGCCAGGGGCGCCACGGCCGCACCCCCTGCCCCGGCCAGCGCGAACAGGGCCACGCCGATCTGCGAGTAGTGGAACGGCGGCCCGGTGAGCACGTACGAGACGGTCGTCCAGAAGGCGCTGAACGCGCCGAACATCAGCGACTGGTAGGCCGCCCGCCGGCGCAGGACCCCGTGCCGGCGCAGCAGCCCCGCGGTCGAGCGCAGCAGCCGCCCGTACGGCAGTGTGGCCGTCGGCGGGTGGACGGGGAGCGCCCGGTGCAGCGCCACGGCGAGGACGGCCATCAGCCCCGCCGAGACCAGGTACACCACGCGCCATCCCGCGGCCTCGGTGATCAGGCTGCTCAAGGTCCGGGAGAGCAGGATGCCGGTCAGCAGCCCGCTCATCACCCGGCCCACGACGCGCCCGCGCAGATGGTCCGGGGCGAGTCCGGCGGCGAAGGGCACCAGGATCTGGGCGACGACGGACACCGCGCCGGCGACCAGCAGTGCCGCGGCCAGTACCCCGAAGCCGGGCGCGGTCCCGGCGGCGAGGCACGCCGCCGTCGCGACCGCCAGCAGGACCGTCGTCAGCCGCCGGTTCTCGACCCGGTCGCCGAGCGGTACCAGGAAGATCATGCCGGCCGCGTAGCCGACCTGGCCGACCGTGACCAGCGTGCCGGCCGTCAGTTCGCTGATCCCGAGGGACTGCCGCAGTACGGCCAGCAGCGGCTGCGCGTAGTAGAGATTGGCGACCGTCAGCCCGCACGCGACCGCCAGGAGGAGGACGAGCCAGCCGGGCGGGCCGGACTGGCGGGACTGGCGGGACTGGCCGGATCGGTCGGTGAGGGGCATCGGGACCTGGGCGGTGAGCGGGCGGCTGAGGAACTGCGGACGATAGGTGTAACAACCACATGCCCGTGGAACTGCCCAGTGACCCCTCCCCGGTGATGATGGAGGGACGCGGTGCCGGTTTTCTCGGATTCCCCGGTCCATCCGGTCCATCCGGTCCCCCCCCCGGCCCTCCGTTCCGGCCGCCCGTCAAGGAAGGTGCCCCGATGCCCGAGTTGCAGGTGATCGCCCGCTACAGCGTCTCCGAGGGCAAGGAGGACGAGGTGTTCGGCCTGCTCCCCAGACTGGCCGAGGCGAGCCGTGCCGAGCCGGGCAACATCTCCTTCGAGGTCTTCCACGCGCTCGGCGACGCGCGGGACGTCGTCCTCCTGGAGCGCTACGACTCCCCGCGGGCCTTCGCGGCCCACCGCGAGTCTCTGCACTTCAAGGACCTGGTCCTCAGGCGGATCGCCCCGCTGCTGGACAGCCGGGTGGTCACGACCTACGAGGCCGACGCATAGCCCGGTCCCGTCAGGTCTGGAACTGGTTGACCCCGCCGTCCACGTAGATCTCGCCGCCGGTGGTGAAGGAGCTGCGGTCGGACGCGAGGAAGAGCACCGCCTCCGCCACCTCCTCGGGCCGGCCGAGCCGCCCGAGGGGGATGCCGGAGGCCAGAGCGGACTTGAAGGCGTCCTTCGCGGCCGGATCCGGCGCCAGGCCCTCGATGCCGGGGGTGTCGACCGGGCCGGGGCTGACCGCGTTGACCCGGACGCCGCGGTGGCGCAGTTCGTTGGCCAGGGAGCGGGTGAGAGTGCGCAGCGCGCCCTTGGTGGCGGAGTAGACGCTCAGGCCCTCCTTGGCCGCGGTCTGCTCGGTGGAGGCGTTGATGACGATCGACGCCCCTTCGGCGAGCAGGGGCAGCGCCTTCTGGACGGTGAAGAACGCGCCCTTGACGTTGGCGGCGAAGGTCGCGTCGAAGTACTCCTCGGTGACGTCCTCCAGCAGGAGCCTTTGCCCGGCGCCCGCGTTGGCGAAGACGACGTCCACCTGCCGGCCGTGTTCTGCCACGGTCGCGTACAGCCGGTCGAGGTCGGCGAGATCGGAGACGTCGCCCCGGACGCCCACGGTGTCGCCGCCGATCGCGGCGACGGCGGCGTCGAGCGACTCCTGACGCCGGCCGGTGACGAAGACGAGGGCGCCCTCCTCGGCGAACCGCCGCGCCGTCGCCAGGCCGATACCCGTTGTGCCGCCGGTGACGATCGCCGTCTTGCCGGTGAGTTCTCCCATGGCTCGCTCCCGTCCGCTCCAGGTGTCCGGGTCGTGTACCGCCCTCCCATCGTGGCAGCGGGGGGCGCGGACCGGCGACCGCGGCGCACGTCAGGGCCGGACGGCGCGACGGCGGTGGCGGGCCGCCTTGGCGCTGTTCCCGCACCGCTCCATGGAGCACCACTTGCGCGGCCTGCCGGTGCCGGGACCGGTGTCGAGGTAGACCATCCGGCAGATCTCCGCGTCGCAGGTGCGCAGCAGGGCCCGGGTGCGGGGATCGGTCATGACCGCGATCAGATCCCGGGCCACCGCGGACAGCAGCTCGGCGGACGTCAGGTGGGGAACGGGGCCGTGCTTGAGCCGTCCTTGGGCGTCGGTCCGCAGCCGGGGTGCGGGCGGGGCGACCCGCGCGAGCGTGTTGAGCAGGTCCACGGAGCCCGGTCGCGGGGCGTGGCCGCTCAGGTGGGCCGCGACGACGTCGTAGGCGGCGTCGCGCAGCTCGCGCAGCGCGGCCAGGAGCGCGGCCGGGTCCTCCTCGGCCCGCGGGACGAGTCCGACGCCCGCGCACCACTCGCTCAGGCGCTCGGGCCCGTCCAGGCGTTCGATGGGCGTGCTGGGCCTGCGGCCGACGGTGGCGACGAGGTCGAGGGACAGCGAGCCGGCGTCGAAGCGCAGGGACCGGGCCTTGGCCGAGATCCGGGTCCGCGGGGTGGCCGGGGCTTCCTCGCTCATGCGACGATAGTAACCAGAAAAACGGTTATCAAGGATGGACGATGCGACCCTGGATGCGCGCGGCCTCGGCGATGTTCGTCGTCGGCTGGGGCGCGAACCAGTTCTCGCCGCTGCTCCTGGTCTACCGCGCCGACGACGGTGTGCCGGGGAGCGTGGTCACCACCGCGTTCGCGGCCTACGCCGTCGGGCTGATCCCCGCGCTGCTGCTGGGGGCGCGCTTCGCGCAGCGGTACGGGCGACGGCACGTGATGTGCGCCGCCCTGCTCCTGTCGGCCGCCGCCTCGGCCGTGCTCCTGGTGGGCGGCGACCGGTTCTGGGCGCTGATGCTGGGGCGGCTGGTCGCCGGCGTCGCGTCCGGCGCGGCTTTCGGACCGGGCACGGCGTGGATCAAGGACTTGTCGGCGGACGCGGGTCCCGGTGCGGGCGCGCGGCGCGCCGCCGTCGCGCTGTCGGCGGGCTTCGGCGGCGGCCCGCTGGTGGCGGGCGTCCTGGCCCAATGGCTGACCGCACCCGAGGTGCTGCCCTACCTCGTGCACCTGTGCCTGACGGCGGCCGTGACACCGCTGGTGTGGCACGCGCCCGATCCCGCCGATCCCGCCACGAGTGGCGCGAGTGGCGCGCCCGCCGCGGGTGCCCCGTCGCAGGCGCGTCCCCGGCTGCGGGCGGCGCTGCGGCAGCGGGAGTTCCGCTGGGAAGTGGTCCCCTCGGCGCCGCTGGTCTTCGGCGCGCCCACCACGAGCTTCGCCGTGCTGCCCGCTCTCGTCCCCCTGCACGGCCCGGACATCGCGGCCGGCGGCGGCATCGCCGGGCTCACCCTCCTCGCCGGACTGCTCGTCCAGCCGCTGGCCCGGCGGCTGTCCCGGCGCGGTTCCCACGTGACCCGCCACTGCGGCCTTGCCGCCGCGGCCGTCGGATTCCTGCTCGCCGCGGCGGCCGTCCGGCTGGCGGAACCCGGCGTACTGATCCCCGCCGCGGTGGCCCTCGGGGCCTGCTACGGGATGCTTCTGGTGGCCGGGCTCAGCCAGTTGGAGGCCTGGGCGGCGCCGCGCGACCTCGCGGGCGCCGCGGCGGTCTTCTACTGCCTGGCCTACCTCGGTTTCGTCACGCCGCTCGTCGTGACCGCGCTGCGCGGAGTCCTGCCGCCCGCGCCCCTGTTCGTCTGCGCCGCCGCCACGGCGGCGCTCCTCATACCGGCGACCGCCCTGCTGCACCGGGCGGCGCGCGGGCATCCCCGTCATACCGGCGGCACCGGCAGTACCGGTGCTGCCGGCTGAATCACCTTGACCGGAAGGAAAGCACGTCATGCGGATCGTGGTTGTGGGAGCGGGCGGCGTCGGAGGCTACTTCGGCGCCCGGCTGGCCGAGACGGGCCACGAGGTCACCTTCGTGGCGCGCGGGCGGCACCTGGCGGCCATCCGGGAACGCGGCGCGCTGCTGGTGCGCAGCCCTCGGGGGGATGCCCGCGTCGACGCCGGGCACTTCGTCGAGTCCCCGGCCGACGTGCGGGAGGCCGATGTCGTCCTGATCGCCGTGAAGCTCTGGGACACCGAGGACGTCGCGGCCGGGCTGCGGCACCTGACCGACCGCGGCGCCCGTGTGATCTCCCTCCAGAACGGCGTGGAGAAGGACACCGTGCTGCGCCGCCACCTGCCGGACGACGCCGTGTGGGGCGGCGTCTGCTACATCGCGGCGGTCATCGAGGAGCCCGGTGTCGTCGTGCACCGCGGGCAGTTGCAGCGGATCGTCCTCGGCGCCTACGCCGGGCGGCCGGCGGGCGGCGTGGCGGAGTTCCACGAGGCGTGCGTGAAGGCCGGCATCGACGCGGAGGTCAGCGCGGACATCGCGCGGACGGTCTGGGAGAAGTACGTGTTCCTCACGGGGCTGTCCGCGACGACGACCGCCGTGCGGCAGCCGGTCGGCGTCATCCGCGGCAACCCCGCCACGCGGGAGTTGCTGCGCGAGGTGATGGCCGAGGCCGTCGCCGTCGGGCGCGCCTCGGGCGTGGACCTCGACGAGGCGTTCGCCGACGGGCAGATGGCGGCCGTCGATTCCCTGCCGGCCGGCATGACCTCGTCCATGGCCCACGACCTGGAGCGCGGCAACCGGCTCGAACTGCCGTGGCTCAGCGGGGGAGTCGTCTCCCTCGGACGGGAACTGGGCGTCCCCACACCCCGCAACCGGACCGTGGCCGACGTCCTCGCCCCGTACGAGCTCGGCCGCCCGGCCCCGAACGCCTGAGCGCAGGCCCGAGCCGATTCGTGTGGGGGGCCGTACCGCGCACGACCGGCCCGGTGCGGGCGCTTCTGCTTGCCCCGTCGGGCCGGGTGGGCGCCGCATCGGGGTTAGGCCTGACGTGGGCGTATCCGGTTGCCCTGCCGGGCGGGCCGGCAGGTCGCCGTCAGGGCCGTTTCGGGGACGGCTGGATGCCGTCAGGATCGCGTACCCGTCCGCATGCCCGCGCCGGACGGTGAGTCGCGGGCGCGGAGCGCGCCGCGCCGGCGGTCCGCCGCGTGCGGGATGTACCCCGCGCGCGGCGGCCGTGGCCGAACCGTCAGCCGGCGACGCGGACGGGGAGTTCGTACAGGTCGTTCTGGGTGACGACGGGCTTGTTGCGCAGCTCCGAGGCCGGGACGGCCAGGGCCAGACCGGGGAAGCGCGCGAACAGGGCCGGGAGCGCCACGCTCGCCTCCAGGCGGGACAGGGCCGCGCCGGGGCAGACGTGCGGGCCGTGGCCGAAGGCGATGTGCCGGATCGGCTCCCGCGTGATGTCGAACGAGCCCGCCGTCGGCCCGTGCTGCGTCTCGTCGCCGCCGATGGCCGCGTACGAGACGATCAGCGCCTCGCCCTTGGCGATGACCTTGTCGCCGACCGGGACGTCCTCGGTGGCGAAGCGGATCAGCACGTGCGAGGTCGGCGTGGAGTGGCGCAGCGTCTCCTCGACCACGGCCTCCCACGCCACCTTGCCCGCCAGGACGAGCGCGAGCTGGTCCGGGTGGGTCAGCAGGTTGACCACCGCGTTGACGATCAGCGAGATCGTCGTCTCGTGACCCGCGGCGATCATGAGCTGCAGCGTGCTCTGGATCTCCGCGTCGGTCAGGTGGTCCCCGTCCTCCGAGGCCGTGATCAGGGCGCTCGTCAGGTCGTCGCCCGGCTCGGCGCGGCGGGCCGCGACCGTGCCGCCCATCATCTCCGCCAGCTCGCCCAGGGTGGCGAGCACCTCCTCGGGCGGCGTCTGCGTCGAGAAGAACTTCTCGAACAGCACCTTCAGCCGGGGCAGATGGGCCTCGTCGATGCCCATCAGCTCCTGCACGACGTACATCGGCAGCGGGTACGCGAACTCGGCCTTCAGGTCGATGACTTCGGCGTCCTGAGCGGCCTTGGCCACCCGGTCCAGCAGACCGGCGGTCAGCTCCTCGATGCGCTCGCGCATGCGCTCGACCCGGCGGGGGGTGAGCGCCTGGGCGACCAGCGCGCGCAGCCGGCGGTGGTCCGTGCCGTCCACCGTGAGCATCGAACGGCCGGGGTTGGCCAGGCCGATGAGAGCCCAGTCGGCCGGTATCTCACCGCGGGTGAACGCGTCCCAGTGGGCGATGTCCTTCACCAGCCGCGGGTCGGTGAGCAGCGCTCGGGCCTCCGCGTGGTGCGTGACGGCCCACACGGGCACGCCGCCCGGCAGCTCGACCGCGGCGAGCGGGCCCGCGTCGCGCAGCAGCGCGCTCTCCGCGGCCAGGTCCTGGACCAGGGGGTCGAGCACGATGCGCGCGCCGTCGAGGGCGCTCGCTCCGGTGACGGGGCATTTCATGGACGGTCTCCAAGGGCCGGAGTGGGAGTGAAGCGCACGGGGAGTCGGGTCATTCCCCGCAGCCAGGGGGACGCACGCCGCACCAGGGTCTCCGGCGCGACGGCGAGGTCGATGTCGGGCAGCCGGTCGAGCAGCACCTCGATCCCGGTACGGGCGATCACCTCGGCGATCTCCTGGGCCGGGAACGGGCAGCGGTGCTCGCCGTGCCCGAAGGAGAAGAAGGCGTTGTTGCCGTGGGTCGGGCCGCCTCCCTCCAGATGCACCTGGGGGTCGGCGTTGGCCGCCGCGAAGCCGAGGATCAGCAGGTCGCCGGCGCGGATCTGACGGCCGCCCACCCGCGTGTCGCGCGAGGCCCACCGCCCGGCGATGTTCTGCGTGGGCGTGTCCTCCCACAGCACCTCGTTCATGGCCTGGCCCACGCTGTGCCGGCCGCCGGAGAACGACGCGGCGAAGCGGTCGTCGGTCAGCATCAGCCGCAGCGAGTTGCCGATCCAGTCCGCGGTCGGCTGGTGGCCCGCGACCGTCATCACCATCATGTCCTGGACGATCTCGTCGTCCGAGAAGTCGTACCGGTCGGCGAGCATGCGGGAGACGACGTCGGGGCCGGGCCGCTCCTTCTTCAGCTCCAGCAACTCGGCCATGGCGGTGAAGACATGGGTCTGCCCCGCGATCGCGTCCTCGGTGCTGTCGACCAGGTCGTTGATCGCCTTGACCAGCGCCGGGCCCTGTTCGTCGGTGAAGCCGTAGAGGCGGGCCAGCACGCGCACCGGCAGCAGCATGGCGAACTCGGCGAGCAGATCGGCCCGGCCGCGTGCGCAGAAGGAGTCGATGAGCCGGTCGGCGTACCGTTCGGCGGTGCGGCGCAGCTCGAAGGGGTCGACCGCCTCCATGGCGTGGCTCATCATCGCGGCACGCTGCCGGTGTCGTTCGCCGACCGTGTAGAGGATCGACGGCTGCTTGCGGCCGATCATCGGCAGCAGCGGCCAGTCGCCCGGGATGCGGTCCCACTGGTTCCACAGGTCGGAGTCGCGGCTGAACAGCACCGGATCGTTGGTGACGTGCAGCAGTTCCCGGTAGCCCAGCACGAGCCAGGCCGGCACGTCGCCGTCGAGCAGGACGGGGGCGACCGCGCCGTGGTCGCGCCGCAACTCCCGGTAGAGCTCGGCGGGTTCGACGTGGAAGCGAGGGCCGCTGAACGGCACGGCACCCGCGAACGCGTCCCCGGTGGTCGATGGCGCGGTGGTCGAAGGCTCGGTGGTCACGGTGCGGTCGTCTCCCGGGCACGCGGACTGGCGGCGGAAAGGGTGTGCAGATGCCGGACGAGCGTGATCAGCACATCCTTGGAGGACTGGCGCGAGCGCGCGTCGCACTCGATCAGCGGGATGCCGTCCGCGAGCGACAGCGCGTCCCGCACCTGCTCCTCGGTGTGCCGGGGGCCGCCGAAGTCGTTGCGGGCCACCACGAAGGGCGTCCCGTGGTGCTCCAGGCGGTCGATGGCGTACCAGGAGTCGTCCAGCCGGCGGGTGTCGACCAGGACGACGGCGCCGAGGGTGCCGCTGAACAGCCGGTCCCACAGGAACCAGAAGCGCTGCTGCCCGGGCGCGCCGAACAGGTACAGCACGTTGCGGCGGTCCAGACTGATCCGGCCGAAGTCGAAGGCCACGGTCGTGGAGGTCTTCGCCTGGACGCCGGCGAGGTCGTCCACGCTCTCGCCGGCCTGCGTCATCGTCTCCTCGGTGTTCAGCGGGCGGATCTCGCTGACCGAGCGGACCATGGTCGTCTTGCCCACGCCGAACCCGCCCGTGATCACGATCTTCAGCCCGTTGTCGGCGGTGGCGCTGAGCGGCCGCCGGAACGGCGGACTGGGGTCAGAGGTTGCGTAGTCCAACGAGCACCTGCTCCAGGATCTCGGGGTCCGGCAGTTGGGCCGCCGTACGGGCGGTTCGGGGGTGGCGGGCGCTGATCCTGCCGGTCTCCAGCAGGTCGCCGAGCAGGACCTTGGTGATGCCGACCGGCAGCGCGAGGTCGGCGGCGAGTTCCACCACCGCCGTCGGCTGCCGGCACACGCGCAGGATCAGCTGGTGCTCCGACTGCATCCCGGGAGCGGGATCGCACTCGGCGACCACCAGGGTCACCAGGTCGAACACGTCCGAATCGGGCCGGCTGCGTCCTCCGGTGAGGGTGTAGAGCCGGTCCGGATCGTCGTCCCGGCCCGGGCGAGGGGTCATCCGCTGTCGCCGTCGGCGGCGCCGACCTCGCGGGGCGGCGCGCTCAGGTGCTCCCCGAGCTGCTCCACCAGCTCGCTCATGTTGTGGCCGATCACACCGACGTCGGAGTCCTCGCGGGCGACGACGGCCAGGTGGGCGCCGTCGCCGGCCTCCACGATGAACAGGATGCCGCCGTAGAACTCGGCCATGGCCTGGCGGACTCCGCCGCTGCCGTCGCCGAACTCGACGGACGCGCCCTGCGACAGGCTCTGGATGCCGGCGGAGATCGCCGCGAGCTGGTCCGCCTGGTCGACGGAGAGCTCGGGGGTGCGGCACAGCTTGAGTCCGTCACGGGACAGGACCAGGGCGTGGCGGGCGCCGGGCGTCCGCTCGAGCAGGTTCTCCAGCAGCCAGTTGAGTCTCTCGTCGGTGCTGGTGCTGCTGCCGTGGGTGCTGCCGGCTGCGGGTGCGGTCATCGGGAGTCGCTTTCTGGGTCCGGCGCGGTCTGCTCGTGGGGGGCCGCGGAGGGGGCTGATGCCGGGGAGGGCTTGCGCTTGAGGGCTCCCCGGAAGGTGCTGAAGCGTGCGGCGCGTGCGGCCGGTGTGTCGTCGTCGCGGGAGGCGGACCGCCGGGTGACGACGGCCGGCTCGGCACGGCGTGCGGCGGCCAGGGTGCGGCCGCGGCGGCGCTTGGGCAGGCCGCTCTCTCCGTACTCGGGTGACTCGGCGGCGATCCCGGTCACCACGGCGGGCTCCGACGCCTCGCCGGCCCCGGCCGTCGGGACCGGGTCCGGGTCCGGGCGGGGTGCGACGGGCAGCGGGTCGGGGAGCAGGATCTCGACGGACTCGGCGTCCGCGGTGCCGCCCGCGCGCGGACGGGTGATCAGCTCTTGAGGGACCATCACCACCACGCCGGTGCCACCGCGCGCCGAGGGCCGGAACGACACCTTCAGCCCGTACTTGCGGGCGAGCAGGCCGACCACCACGAGCCCGAGGCGGGTGCCCGACAGGCCCGTGAGGTCCCAGCCGCTCGCGGCGACCGCGCTCTCGGCGCGGCGCAGCGCCAGCTCGCCCATCACCAGTCCGCTGTCCTCGATGGTGATGACCGCGCCCGCGGGCACCTCCTCGACGTACACGTGGACCTCGGCGGTCGGCGGCGAGAAGTTGGCGGCGTTGTCCATGAGTTCGGCCAGGGCGTGCATCACGCCCTCGGCCGCGTGCCCGACGATCGCCACCTCGCTGGTGGAGTGCAGCCGCACGCGCTGGTAGCCGCTGATGCGGCCCATCGCGCCGCGCAGGATCGACTCCATCCGGATCGGCTTGGCCCACCGGCGTCCCGAACGAGCCCCGGCGAGGACGGCGATGCTGTCGGCGAGCCGGCCGGCCTGCGCCGTGCGGTGGTCGAGGTGGAGGAGGTCGCCGAGGACCGCGGGGTCGCTGTGCCGGTGCTCCATCTCCCGCAGGTCGGCCAGCATGCTGGTGGTCAGGGCCTGCATACGTCCGGCGGCGTTGGAGCCCGCGGACATGGCCGCGGCGCGGCGGGACTCGCTGGTGGCCAGTGCCTCGGCGACCAGGGCGAGCGACCGGCGCCGGCCGTCGTCCAGGGGGACGGTCACCGCGGCGAGAGCGGAGCCCGCGGAGTCGCCGTGCGTCAGCCGGTCGATCAGGGCGGGCAGTAGTTCGTCGGCGAACCGGGCCGCGTCCGCTTCCTCTTGGGCGAGGTGCTCCTCCAGACGGCGGGCCCGCCACGAACTCGTCGCCGCCACGACGGCGGCCGCGGCGAGGAGTACGACCCCGGCCGTGGCGCCGACCGCCGCGGGCACGCGCGCGCCGTCGGCGGCGGACACCAGCCACACTCCCGCGGATCCGGTGACGACCACCGGGGCGGCGACGGTCCGGGCCAGGTACGGGAGCGGCGGACGCGGCGGTTCTGGCGCTGCTGCGGCGGGCGCGGTGTGCGCTGTCATGGATCGGTGACCTCGGGGCCGTGCGGACGGACGGGGTGTGAGGGGTCTGGGGAGGTGAGGGGAGGTAAGGGGAGGTGGCGTCACAAAAGAACACGCGACCCGTCCGGCGGAGGCCGGGGGCGCGTGAACTCCGGGTCACTATATGCGAGTTCCTGACCGCGGGTGATCGCTCAGGCGGTTACTTCTGTTCGCTGATGAGGTTTCGCGGGGATGTGGGCCTGATGACCGGCCAGGAGCCGGGTGGGGGGCGGTGTCCGGGGTGCTCCGAGATGTCCGGTGCAAGATCACTGCGGGTGGTTCCGTGTCACTCCGGTATTGGTGGGGCCTTTCCTGGAGTGCGGTCGAAGACGTGCCGCTGTTGATACTTTGTACATACGGGTCGACACGCGACACGGCCCTCCGTCTACGGCGCCAGGACGCCCGTGATCTGCCGGAAACACCTCGTACGCCAGGAGGTTGCCGATTCCAACGGCGGCGCCATCGGCAGCTGCATGGAGGAGGCGGTCCTCTTCGGCCTGCTCGAACTCATCGAGCGCGACGCCTTCCTGCTCGGCTGGTAAGGCAACGCGCCGCTGACCGAGATCGATCTCGGTTCGCTCGCCCGCGCCACCACCCGCGCCATGGTCGATCGCGCCGCACTCCAGGGCTACGACGTCCACGTCTTCGACAACCGCGTCGACCTGCCGGTGCCCGTCGCCACCGGACTCGCGGTCCGCCGCCGCCCCCGTCCTCGACGGCCTGTCCGGAGTCCTGCGCCCGGCCGTGGAGGACCATCTCGACCTGCACCGCCACCCCGAACTCTCCGGCGCCGAGGAGCGCACGGCGTCCCGCGTCGCCGCACGCCTGACCGGCGCCGGCTTCGAGACCACCGGCGGCGTGGGCGGGCACGGCGTGGTCGGCCTGCTGCGCAACGGTCCCGGGCCCGTGGTCATGCTCCGCGCCGAACTCGACGCCCTGCCCGTGCAGGAGACCACCGGCCTGCCGTGGGCCGGCGAGCGCGACGGCGTCATGCACGCCTGCGGCCACGACCTGCACCTCGCCTGCCTTACCGGTACGGCGGACCTGCTGGCGGGCGCGGCGGACCACTGGTCAGGCACGCTCATGGTCGTCGGCCAGCCCGCCGAGGAGACCCTGAGCGGTGCCCGCGCCCTGCTGGAGGACGGCCTCTACGAGCGGTTCGCCACCCCCGACGTAGTCCTCGCCCAGCACGCCGCGCCCCTGCCGGCCGGGATGGTCGCCCACGCCCATGCGCACGGACCGGTACTGGCCGGCAGCCGGCTGCTCGAAGTGGTCGTCCACGGCTCCGGCGGGCACGCGGCCGCTCCGCATCTGGCGGTGGACCCGGTCGTCGCCGCCGCGGCGATCGTGCTGCGGCTGCAGACCGTGGTCTCCCGGGAGACCGCCCCGGCCGAGCAGGTCGTGCTCACCGTCGGCTCCCTGCACGCCGGTGTCCGGGGCAACATCGTCCCGGACCGGGCGGTGCTGGAGGTCTCGGTGCGGGCCTTCGCCGATGCCGCACTCGACCGCGTGGAGGCCGCCGTGTGGCGCATCGCTGCCGCCGAGTGCACGGCCTCGCGGTGCCCGCGCGACCCGTCGGCCCGGGTGCTGGCGCAGTCGCCGCCCACCGTCCCGGACGCCGGGGCCGCGGAGACGGTGCGCCGCGCCCACGAACAGGCCCTCGGCGAACGGCGCGTGGCGCTCTGGCCCGCCTCGACGGCCACCGAGGACTTCCCGCTGTTCGGCCCCGCCGGGACGCATCTGCACGGGGCCCCCGGCGTCCGGACCGCCTACAGGATGTTCGGCTGCACCGGCCCCCGCCAGTGGGCCGGGACCCCCGGGGACAGCGCCGCGGAGAAGATGGCGGCCCTGCCCCCGAACCACGCCCCGGACTTCCGCACCGACCCGCGGCTGGCCGTCCCGGCGGGCATCACCGCCCTGACGGCGGCCGCCCTGGCGTTCCTCGGGCCGGGGGTCACGCCGCGCTGATCGTCTTCTGCTCGACGTACTGGCCGAGGCCCGCGGCACCGAACTCGCGGCCGATGCCGCTGGTCTTGTAGCCGCCGAACGGGCCGTCGAAGCCGCCGAAGCCGCCGTTCACGGAGAACGTCCCGGTGCGGATGCGCCGCGCCAGCGCGAGCCCGCGCTCGGTGTCGGCCGTCCAGACGCCGCCGCTCAGCCCGTAGGGGGAGTCGTTGGCGATGCGCACGGCGTCCTCCTCGTCGTCGAAGGGGATGACGACCAGCACCGGGCCGAAGATCTCCTCCTGGGCGATGCGCATGGAGTTGTCGACGTCCGCGAAGAGCGTGGGCCGCACGTAGTAGCCCTCCTCCAGACCCTCCGGCGCATCGGGGCCGCCGGTCACCAGTCGGGCGCCCTCCTCGATCCCGAGGTCGATGTAGGACCGCACGCGCGCCTGCTGGTCGGCGCGGACCATCGGGCCGAGGTAGGTGGCCGGGTCCGAGGGGTCGCCGACGGTGATGCCCTCCATCATCGCGGCCACGGCCGCGACGACCTCCTCGTACCGCGAGCGCGGCGCGAGGATGCGGGTGTGGGCGATGCAGGCCTCGCCGTTGTTCCCCAGGGACGCCGACCTCAGGCCCTCGGCCACCGTCGTCAGGTCCGCGTCCTCCAGGACGACGGCCGCGGACTTGCCGCCCAGCTCCAGGCTGACGCGCTTGAGCCGCTCGCCGGCGACGGAGGCGATCCGGCGGCCGGCCGCGGTGGAGCCGGTGAACGCGATCTTGTCGACGCCGGGGTGCGAGACCAGGTACTCGCTGGTCTCCCGCCCCGCGGGCAGGATGCTCAGCACGCCCTCGGGCAGCCCGGCCTCCGTGAACAGCTCGCCGAGCACCAGCGCGTCCACCGCGGTCTCGGGCGCGGCCTTGAGGATCACCGTGCAGCCCGCGAGCAGGGCCGGGACGATCTTCGCCAGCGCCGACTGGTGCGGCGCGTTCCACGGGATGACCGCGGCGACGACGCCGACCGCCTCGCGGCGCACGAGGGTGCGGACGGAGCCTGCCGAGGGCAGCTCCTCCTCCCAGCCGAACGCCTCGGAGGCCCGCAGGTAGGCGGCGGTCTGCTCCGAGATGCCGCCGTTGTGCAGCCAGTGGGTGAACCACAGGGGCGAGCCGTTCTCGGCGGTCACGAGCGCGGCCAGTTCCTCGCCGCGCGCGGTGTGCAGCTCATTGAAACGGCCGATCACCGCACGGCGCTCGGCCGGCGTCGTCAGCGGCCAGGGCCCGTGGTCGAAGGCCTCGCGGGCGTCGGCCACGGCCCGGTCGACGTCGGCGGGGACGGCCTCCGGGACGACGCCGACCAGGCGCCGGTCGTGCGGCGAGCGGACCTCGATGGTGCCGGTGCCGGCGGGGGCGACCCAGCGGCCGCCGATGAACAGCCGGTCGTAGGAGGTGACAGCGGAGGGGGTGACGGTCATGGGGGTTCTTTCCTGCGGGGAGGGTGCGACGCGTCCCGACATAAAGGGACGGCGGTCTCTTATGCGTTCCAAGTTAACAGGCCACTGGGCCGTTAATAAAATTCCGGCGGTCCGTTACGATGTAACGGCTGCCACACATGCGGCCGCATTCGAGGACAAGGGGGACCGGAACCGTGAGCGGGACACAGGACACCGCCGCCTTCCAGCGCGCCCGCCGCCCCGAGCAGCGCGAGCAACGCCGCGAGGCGATCCTCGACGCCGCCGCGACCCTGCTCCGCGAGATGCCGGCGGCCGAGGTGAGCCTGCGCGAGCTCAGCCGCCGCGTCGGGCTCTCCAAGTCCAACGTCGTGCGCTACTTCGAGACCCGCGAGGCGGTCTTCCTCGAACTCCTCGACCGCTCCATCGGCGACTGGCTCGACGCCCTGGAGGACGAACTGCCGCCCGCGCCCGGACCGCAGGAGCCACCTGTCGCGCCCCGGGCGCTCGCCGGGGCCTGGGCGGACTCCCTGGCCCGGCGGCCGCTGCTGTGCGAGTTGTGGAGCATCCTGGCCGCGGTCCTGGAGCGCAATGTCTCCGTCGAGTCCGTCCGCGCGTTCAAACTCCGGGAGGCCGGCCACCGCGCCCGCCTGGCCCGCATGGCGGGGCGGCGCCTGCCGGACCTGGACGAGCCCGCCGCGCTGGAGCTGACCCGTATCTCCGTCGTGCTGACCGCGGGGCTGTGGCCCTTCGCCAATCCCTCGCCCGCGGTCGTCGAGGCCACCGGGGACCCCTGCCTCGCCGAGGCCCGCGTCAACTTCGCCGAGTCGCTCGGCACCATGCTGCACGCGGCGCTCGCGGGGCTGCTGTGCGAGCACGCGAAGCCCTGACGGGCAGGCCCGGCCGGACCGTTGGGAGCCCGCGCAGCTTAGCCGGATTCGTCACCGTGGGTGGCGGCTTCGTCCCGGTTGCCCGAGCGCGCGTCCGCCGCCGTACCGTGGGCACATGGCCGTCCCTGACCTCATCCGCATCGTCTCCCGCTCCTCACCCATGGCCCTCGCCCAGGTCGAGCGGGTACGCACCGAACTGACCGCGCTCCATCCCGGCATCGCCACCGAGGTCGTGCCCGTCACCACCGCCGGTGACCGCTGGATGGGCGACCTCGCCCGGCTCGGCGGCAAGGGCGCGTTCACCAAGGAGGTCGACGCCGCCCTCCTGGAGGGCCGGGCCGACCTCGCCGTGCACTGCGTCAAGGACATCCCCGCCGACCGCCCGCTCCCGGCCGGCACCGTCTTCGCCGCGTTCCTCAAGCGCGACGACATCCGCGATGCCCTCGTGCACCCCGACGGCCTCACCCTTGACGCGCTCCCCGACGGGACCCGGATCGGCACCTCCTCCGTCCGGCGCGTCGCGCAACTCGCGGCCTCACACCCCCAGTTGACCTGCGTACCGCTGCGCGGCAACGCCAACCGGCGCCTGGAGAAGCTCGCCGAGGGCGCGGCCGACGCCCTTCTGCTCGCCGTCGCCGGCCTCGAACGCATCGGCCGGGCCGACGTCATCAGCGAGGTCCTGCCGGTCGAGACGATGATCCCGCCGATCGGCGCGGGCGTCCTGGCGCTCCAGTGCCGCGAGGACGACAGCGCCACCATCGACGCCGTCAGCGACCTCGGCGACCCCGCCACCCACCGCGAGACCACCGCGGAACGCATGCTCCTCCACGTCCTGCAGGGCCACTGCAACAGCCCCATCGCCGGCTACGCCCGCGCCGAACGCGACGGCCGTCTCTCGCTGCGCGCGCGGGTCTTCTCGCCCGACGGCAAGACCGTGCTGGACGCGCACGAATGGGCCGGGCCCCTGGACCCCGCCACACTCGGCACCTCGGTCGCGGTGGCCCTGCTGCGGCAGGGCGCGCGCGAACTGATCGACAGCATCGCGCACTGACGTATCGTCAGGTCGCGGTGAGGGGGCGCCGGTAGCGCATGGCGGGGCGGCCGTTCACAGTCACCTCCGCCACCGCGGTGAAACCGCTGTGCGCCAGCACGGCCCGCGAGGCGGCGTTGTCCAGCGAGGCCACCGCGTTCAGGGTCCGCAGCCCGTACGCGGTGACCGCCAGCCGGCACACCTCGGCGACCGCCGCCGTCGCCACCCCGCGGCCCGCCGCGCTCTCAGCGACCCGGTAACCGAGTTCGGCGGCGCCGTCCGCCACGTCCACCAGATTGCACCGGCCCACGAGTTCGTCCCGCTCGTCCAGCACGACGTGGAAATGGCACACTCCCGCGTCCTGCTCCGCCAGCAGCGCCCGGTGCCGCGCGGCGAACCCGGCGAAGAACGCGTCCCCCCGATCCGGTACCGATCGCGCGAACCACTCCCGGTTCACCCGCTCGAAGGCGAGCAGCGCGCCCGCGTGACCTGCCGTGAGCCGCTCCAGCCTGATCATGCGCGGCAGCATACCCACGCCGCCAGGCAGGCGGAGCGCGTCAGCCCGCTCCCCGGACATCGGCCCGGGCCACTGCGGCGAACTCCCGGTTGGCGGCCGCGAAGCGATCCATGGCGGGCTCGAAGCCCGCGCGTACGTCATCGATGCCGGCGCCCGAACGCAACGGGTACGCGGCGCCGAACAGTCCCATGACCGCTTCCGCGAGATCGCCGGCCGCTCCCATGACGGCCTCCGGAGCCTCCAGCCGCACTGCCGCGAGCGCCGCGTCCATGGGAATGAGGGCCTGCCAGGCTGCCGTAAGGCCGTCCTCCGTATCGTCGGGGTGCGCCGCGCGGTGGTCGATCGCCGATGCCAGTTCCTGGGTGGCGGCGCGGCAGGCCGCCATGAACACCACACGGGCCTCACGGCGGTTCTGCCGGTGCCACCGCCGATCGTCGAGGTCTCGCTGACGGGTGACCTGCCAACGGATCGCCGCCCACGCGAAACCGCCGGTGACGACCGAGCCGAAGGCTCCGACCGCCGCGCCCAGGAGCACTGCCGTCGCTTCGTCCATGTGCCCTCTCCTTCGCAGGTCACTTGGATCGGTACCCCGCCGGGCCCGGCCGGTACGCCCGCGCGGTCGCGTTGTCAGAGGCGCCTGCCATGATCCGGCCATGGAACTCGCACATCCGCTCGACGGCCTCGACGATCACCCCTGGGCGGACACCGCTCACGCCTACGGCACCGCGGAGGACCTGCCGGAACATCTGCGGGCTCTGGTGGGTGACGACGACGCCGCCGAGGAGGCGATCTCGGAGCTGTACGGCAGCGTGCTGCACCAGGGCACGGTGTACGCCGCCAGCGCCGAAGTGGCGCCCTTCCTGGCGCGGGTGGCCGCTGCCGGGCACCGCGCGGCCGACGTGCTGGCCCTGCTGGGCGGCATGGCGGAGAGCCGGGACGAGCACGAGGTGGCAGCAGGTGCGGTCCGGGCGGCGGTGGCCGGGCAGTTGCCGCTGATGCTGCCGCTGCTCGACGCCGCCGACGCGGGCACACGTCAGGCCGCCGCCTGGGCCGTCGCACAGACCGGCGCGACGGAGGCCGTACTGCCCGCGCTGCGCCGCCGGTGGGAGACCGAGACCGAGCCGCTGGTCCGGGCGGAACTGCTGGCCAGCCTTGCCCTGCTCGACCCCGCCGGAACCGCCCCCACCGCGCGGGCGGCCCTGGGCCCGTCGCAGTCCGGGCAGTTGCGCGTCGCCGCCGTCTTCGCGTGCCTGGACGCCGGGCTGCCGTGGGACGCGGAGCTGCACGAGACCGTGCTCGCTCTGCTGCCGGCGGACCACCATGTCTCCGGCCGCCTCGACCAGGACCGTACCGAGCCGCTCCAATCGATCACGGGGGCCCTGCTGCTCCGCGACACCGACGCCGATCGCGACGCCGCGGCGGCCCTGCTGGACGCCGCGCTGCGCGACCCGCGGTCCGAGGTGCGCACCGAGGCCGTGTGGGCCGCCGACCACGCCTGCCGGATCTCGCGGGGCGCGCCTGCCGCACTGCTGCCCGCGATCGTCCCGCTGGCCGTCGAAGCGGAGTCGCTCCCGGGAGTGCTGTCGCTCCTGGCCGAGTTCGGACCCGCCGCCGACGCCGCCGCCCCGGCCCTGACCGGTATCGCCACCGGTGACAGCGACCTCGCCGATCGCGCGCTCGCCGTGCTGGTCGTCGTGGCGCCCGGCCGAGCCGTCCCCCTGCTCGCCCGCGACCTCGCCCGCCGGCCGCGCGCGCTGGACCAGGCCGCCGGGTTCCGTTCCCATGGCATGCCGTCCCTTCCCTTCGACGCCGGGTTGCTGGACGCCGTCCGGCAGAGGCTCACCGCGGAGGATCTCCAGGGCAACGAACCCATCCATCTGGCAGGCCTGTTGGCCGGGTGGGGTGAGCGGTCCGCTCCCGCACTGCCGGAGCTGTACGCGCTGCTGTCCAGATTTCCGCACCCCGCGGCCCGTGCGGTCGCCACCATCGCGGCGGCCTGCCCGGCCGCCGAACGGGAGCGCGCGGCGAGCGCACTGCGCGAAGCCGCGGGTACCGGCTCCTTCGCCGTGCCCCGGGCGCTGTACGACCTGACCGGCGAGGCCGGCCCGCTGCTGGAGGCGATCGCCGGGCGCCTGGAGGGCAGCCCCTACGCGGTGCGCGAGGCGGCCGAGGCCCTGGGCGAACTCGGGCCGGTGGCCACCGGCTTGGCCCCCGCCCTGCGCTCGTTCCTGAACCCGCCGGACCCGAGGGAGGAGAACGTCCCGGGGTCGGACGCCGAGGTGGCCGTGGCCGCCGCCCTGTGGCGGCTCACGCACGACGCGGAAGCCGTCGTCCCCGTCCTGGACACGGTGCTTGCCCGCGCCGCCGGGCATGCCTGGTCCCGCTGGACGGCCGTGCGCGCCGCCCGCGCCGCCGCCCTCCTGGGCCCGGCGGGACGCCCGCTCGTACCCCGCCTGGAGGCGCTGCTCGACGATCCGCAACAGGCGCCCGCGGCCGTCCTCGCACTGCTCGCCGTCGCGGACCCGGACTCCCTGGACCGCGCCGCGTTGGCCGGCGCGGCCCTGTCCTCCGCCGAGTGGGATGCCGACGCCGAGGGGGCCTGCGGCGCCCTGGAAGCCCTCGGTGCGGATGCCTTGACCCCTGACCACATACGCCGCCTGACGGACCTGGCCGAACGTGACGCGCGCGTGATCCGCTCGGGTCTGGCGGACCGGATCATCCGGAACGACGAGCAGTTGCGCCTGTGGGTCCGCGGCCTGCTCGCCATATAGAGGCGGGCGCGGTGACGGTATGGGGGAGTGGAGCGGCTACATCGCCACCACCCGGGCGATCAGCCCGACGGCGATGAGTATCGCCACGGCGAAGATCAGGAAGAGGGAGACGACCTCCCACGCCGTCCGCACCTCCGGGGGCTCGGTGTAGGAGATGCCGGCCGTGGTGCTGCTCTCGCACGGGGGAGTGGGCGTGGGCGGCACCCCTTCGCGGTGCGGCCGGAGTTGGGGTGCGAGCTTGGGGCCGCTGTTCGTGGTCGGCATGGCTATCACTCCGATGCGCGGATGACCGCGGCACCTCGGGCCCGCCCGGGGGCGGCGGCCCCTGCCGCGTTCTGCCCTGTCCTCCGATCGTAGGCCGTTCGGCGGCACCGCGCCCGTCGCGGCGGCGATGACCTGCGGGTTCGGCCGGCCGCCCGCACCGCCCGGCCAGGGCTCCCACATCCTTTCGCGACGTCAGCCGCGAGCGGGAACGGGCCCGTCGGCCCGCAACGCGCCCGAACGCGGACGGGGCGCGGACGAGTGGTCACGCACCGGGCGTATCCCGCGCAGGCCGCTCCGATACGCGGAAAATACGCGAGCCGGGCATCACGACTGTTGACAGGAGTCAACCTATGGGGCGCCTGAGAGACGCGTGACGCGGCAGAGTACTCTGCGCGCCAATGGCATCGGATTAACGACAGCCTGGAGATCCAGTGACCCAATCCCCCCGTATCCGGCCGCGCCCCGGCGTGCTCATAGCGGCCGCAGCAACCAGCATCATCGGGCTCGGCCTCTGCGCCGCGCCCGCCTCGGCGCACACCCCCAACTGGGAGGTGACCTGCTCCGAGGTGTCGGTCGACCTCACGGCCTACAGCGGCCGTGTGGACAACACGGTGACCATCACCGTGGACGGCAAGGACCTTCTCCCCACCGAGACCTTCGGCGCGGAGTTCCACAAGGACCACCTGGCCCTGCCCGAGCACTCCAGCTCGGTCGAGGTCACCCTCACCGTCAAGGCCGCCGACGACGACAAGTACTCGTTCAGCGACACGAAGACCGCGCCTGCTTGCCAGGGCACGCCTCCGCAGCAGACCGAGACCCCGTCGCAGAGCGCCACGCCGTCGGCCACCCCGACCACCGAGTCGCCCGCGCCCAGCGAGTCCCCGGCCGTTGACGCGAGCGCGAGTGCCTCCGAGGCGGCACCTTCCCCGGCCGGCGGTCAGTCGCCTGCCGCGGATCTCGCCGAGACGGGCGCCTCCAGCTCCACCCCGCTCCTCGCCGGTGGCGCCGCTGTCGCGCTGCTCGCCGGTGGCGGTCTGCTCTTCGCAAACCGCAAGCGTCGCGCCGCCCGTCACTGACGAGCCCTGCGGCGACGCCACTTCTCATCGGCCCGGGTGCCGGTTCCTCCTCGCGGAGGGCCGGCACCCGGCTGCTGTTCCGGCCGCCCCGGCCTGTCCCGGAAGGACCCGAAGGACACCGTGACCACCCCGACCCAGGACGCCCCCGCCTCGGGGACGGCATTCGACGAACACACCGACACCGTCACACCCGCCTCGTGGGCGGTGCTGCTGTGGAACGACCCGGTCAACCTGATGGGATACGTGGTCCGTGTCCTCGTCCGCGTCCTTTCGGTCAGCGAGGACGAGGCACGCCGGCTGATGCTCCTCGTGCACTCCGAGGGCCGGACGGCCGTCTTCAACGGGGACCGCGACGCCTGCGAGGTCGTCGCCGCACGTCTGATGGCGGCCAGCCTGTGGGCGACGGTGCGCCATGGATGACGGCGTCTTCACGGCCGACGGCGACATGGTCCTCGCCTCCCTCCGGCAGCCGCTGCCGCAGGCCCTTCTGGGGCTGGCCGAACGCGTCGCCGCCACCCCGGGCCGGGTCCACGGGCCGGACCACCTCGTGGAACTGACGCAGGACGCCGCCGACGACCCCCTGCGGCGCTGGGAGGCCGACGCGACCGCCGAGTCCCTCCGCGGCCGGCTGGCCGACCGCGTCGCGGACTCCGACCGGTCCGTCGCGGATGTCCTCTCGTCACCGGGCCCCCTGGTGCGCGCCCGGCTCGACGACGAGGCGGCGGATCTGTGGCTGGAATGGCTCAACCGCCTCTATGTCGCCGTCCGGGCGACCGAACTCGACGGCATCGCGGTCGGCGACGGCCAGCCCCTCGACATCCAGGGCAGCTACCTCCGCGAGCCCGACGTCACCGCACCCCCCGGCTTCGGCCCCGAGGGCCTGCTCGTCGGATCGCTGATGGCGCAGTTCCTGGACGCCCTCGACGAACGCGACGCCGGACGCGGGTAGTTCGTCGCAACCATCGCAGCCCGCCGGTAAATCCTTCGCCCGTCGGCGCGTGCCCGTGCCAGAGTGAGCGCACCGAGGGGTGTAGCTCAGCCCGGCCAGAGCAGCGGACTCCAAACCCGCACGCCGCAGGTTCAAATCCTGCCGCCCCTGCAAGAAACGGCGCAACAGATGCCCTCTGACCTGCGATGATTCTGGAGTCGGCGACGCGGGCGGCGGAAATCGGTAGCCTGAAGATCGTCTGCTCGCCCATTGCTCGCCCGAAGTGTCAACGGGCCTCCGCCAGCGGGCAGCAAGGGCAGACTCCGGGGCTCCTTGGCCTCGCAGTCCCGGGTCCTCTCTTCGGGGTGAGGTGCGGCTTCCGTCATCAAGGGCGGGGGGTCAGGTGCCTCAGCGCACGACCGCTCGGCGTATCGGATTGGGCTGAGGCGGACACAGGGGGGCGGGAGGAACAGCGTGTGGGCGAGGGAGAGAACCCGCGGCCGCTCCATCACGGTCCCGAACCACGAATCCCGCAGACCGCCGGACCGGCCTGGACGTGCCGCCAGTGCGCGGCGCCCTGGCCCTGCGCCGAGGCCCTGCCCCACCTCACCGAGAGCCGGTGCGGATGCGGCAGCCCGAGCTACTGGGAGCAGCGCGGCCCGAGTAACTACCTCCACACCCCCACCGGGCCCGGCGACGTCCGTCCCGGCACCTGGCTGTGGATCCGGCCCGGAGGCCTGCACCCCGGTTGGGGCGACATCCACCACCTCGCCATGCTCACCGCCGTCGACGCTCCCAAGTGCCCGCTGTGACGCGGTCGGTGTCTGCCTGGAGGCCGGCATCCTGACGCAGCGCCACTTCCCCGAGCTGGTGTCGTGGTGTGCATCGTGCGGCCGGGCGGCGCCGGGGGCGGCTACTCCGAGTCGATGATCGACGTGTCGGCGCTGGGCGCCGTGGAGACCATCGCCATCGGCGCGGGCGGTGTCGGAGGGGTCGGCAACTCCCCGGGCAGCACAGGCGGCACGTCATCCTTCGGTGGCGTCGTGTCCGCGCCCGGCGGTGACGGCGGGTCCGCTGTCGAGATCTCCGGTGTCGCCCTGGACGCCGTCTCGGGCGTGCCGGGTCCGGGCGCCGGCACCGGGCAGATCGCCCAGGGCGGCGGTGGCGGCGGCGCGATCCGTCTTTCCGGGACGCAGGCCCTCGCGGGGGCGGGCGGGGAGAGTCGCCTCGGACACGGCGGCTACCCCCGGGCCAGTGAGGGGCCCGGCACGACGACGCGCGGCTACGGCGGAGGCGCCGGTGGCTCGCTCTCGTTCGGCGGGGACGTCGCCGGACTCGACGGCGGCAAGGGCATCGTCATCATCGAGCTGTACGGCTGATGTCCTGAGCCGGAGGCACGCCCATCCGGCATTGGTGGATCCGAGACGCCGATCCGGGAATCGACTGGCGAACTGCCCGGCCGGTGACGGTCTGAAGACGGTTCGCAGACGCACCTGGCACACCGCGCTGCAACTGGGTTCGGTACGGCCTCGTCCTTGAGTTTGCCCCCGGATTCCGGGGGTGCGAGTAGCAGAGCCGGCACCTACCTGCGTGACGACCTGAAGGAGCATCATGTCGAAACGAAGAGCCGCACTTCTCGGTCCATTGGCAGCACTCTTCGCGCTGCTGCTTACCGTCGCCGTGCCGCAATCCGCGGGGGCTTACACGACTGCCTCCCGGGTCACCGTCTCCAATAGCGGTGGCTACTGTCTCCAGGTGGACGTGGGCGTCGACCACGAGGTCCCTGGCGCCCCGTTCTCGTCGTACACGACGTGGGCCAACGCCTATGCCTTCCAATCTGACTGCCGAACCCCCCGGAACGCACAGGTCAGGGTCCGCATCGAGCTGTTGGGGGTGGAGTCGAACCAGCCATGGAAGTGGTGTGGGTCGAGCAACTGGACGGTCGGCACTACGGGTACGAACAGTTGGGGACCGTACGGTCCCGGCGCGATCTTTGACTACGGCTCGACCCACGACGGCGAAGAGCACCTGAGTTTCTGCGGCCAGCCGTCCGGGGACTACGTGGTCGAGGCAAGGGCTTACGTCCAGGCCTGGCACCCCATCCTTGTTTTCGGCGGCGGTGGCTACTGGAGCGGTGACGGTTTCGCCAGTGTGCGTGAGCGGGTTCCCAACACCCTGCACTGACCGGGCGCTGCGTATCGCCGAGGACACTGTCCGAGCCCTGTCCGGGACAGTGTCCGGGCAGGCCGGTCCGGTGTCCGGATGGCCGACGCGGAGCGTCGTTAGACTCGTCGGTGCCGCTGGTTCTGGGCCGGGCAAGGCACGTCCCTTGGAGGGCCCCTTGTCCAGCTGCGGTTGCAGCCGCCGGTGCACCTGCGCGGTCACCGCCGGCCCCGGCGTCACGGTCGACGGCAACGGCTCCGCCGGCGCCCCCTACGTCATCACGGCCACCGGCGGCGCCGGAGCCACCGTCATCCAGGCCGCAGACTCCCCGACGGTCGACGTCACCGTGACCGGCACCGGCACCACCGGCGACCCCTACCTCGTGGGCGCCGCCGTCGTCCCGGATCCCGCGCCCCCGGGCGGCGGGACGAACCTGCTCCACGCGGGCCCTGACGGTGCGTACGTCGAGTGCGCCGACGTCCGAGGCTGCATCAGCGCCGAGGGCGGCCTGGCCTACGACCCGGCCACCGGCGTGGTCTCCGCCGACCTCTCCGCCGACGCCGGGAACGGGCTGACGCTCGGCACCGACGGCGGACTCCTCGCGCCCGCAGCTGAGGCCACCGTCGTGCAGGCCGCCGACTCCCCTTCGGTCGATGTCACCGTGACCGGCGCCGGTACGGCCGGGAGCCCGTACCTGGTGGGCGCGACCGTCACGCTCGACCTGACCCCGCCCGGCGGCGGCAGCAACCTGCTGCAGAGTGGCGCCGGTGGCCTGTTCATCGAGTGCGACGACGTCCGGGGATGCCTCAGCGCCTCGGGCGGCCTCGTCTACGACCCGGCCACGGGCGTGTTCAGCGCCGACCTGTCCGCCGACGCCGGGAACGCCCTGGCCCTCGGCGGGGACGGCGGACTGTTCGCCCCGGCGGGCAGCGGCTCGACCGTCGTGCAGGCTGCCGACTCCCCGTCGGTCGACGTCACCGTGACCGGCGCCGGTACGGCCGGGAGCCCGTACCTGGTGGGCGCGGCCGTCGTCCTCGACCCGGCCCCGCCCGGCGGCAGCAACCTGCTCCAGTCCGGGCCCGACGGCCTGTTCGTGGAGTGCGCCGACGTCCGGACCTGCCTGTCCGCCGGCGACGGCATCACCTTCGACGCGGCGACCGGCGAGATCAGCGCGCGCCTGTCCGCCGACGCGGGCAACACCGCGGTGGTCGGCACCGACGGCGGCCTCCTGGTGCCGAGTGCGGCCCTCACCGCCGGGTGCGGCCTCACCGGCACAGGGGAGGTCGCAGAACCTCCTGACGGTGGCCACCGGCGTGTGGCCGTACACCTGCGACGCCGACACCGCCGGGGGCATCGTCGTCTGCGGCACCGACGGCGTGCTGCGGTCCGAGCCGCGCGGGCAGGTGTCGATGACGACGTACAACGAGATCCGGGACTACCCGGACCTGCCGGTGCCGCTCGCCGCCGACCAGCTCGCCGACACCTTCACGCGGACCGTCACGAACCCGGACCCGTGCCGCCCGGCGCTGATCGTCGTGGAGCGCGAGGTCGACGTCTACTTCACGCTCCCGGCCGGGGCGAGCGCGTCGTCCGGCTACCTCGGCGACGAGATGTACTACTACCGGAACCGCGGCAACACCACGGACATCGACGTCCACACGCAGGTGGTCAAGGTCCTTTCGGGCGGCATGGTCCCGCCGGGCGGCACGGTGAACCTGACGGTCGACGTCAGCGTCGGACGCGGCACCAACGGCGCGACGTACCGCCGGATCCCGTCTTCATCCGCGCTCTCCTGATCAGTGTGTGAGGGGGAGCCATGGCTAGGTGTGGATGCGGCGGCGCGTGCTCCTGCATGGTGGTCGCCGGCGCGGGTGTGACCGTCGGCGGCACCGGCAGCCCCACCAACCCGTACACGATCAGCGCGGGCACCAGCTGCTCCGCTGTCCGTGGCTGTCTGTCCGCCGGTGACGGCCTGGACTTCAACGCGGCGACCGGTGAGTTCTCCGCGGACCTGTCCGCCCAGGCCGGGAACAACCTCACCATCGCCGGTGACGGCGGGCTGTTCGTGCCGACCGGGGCGGCCACCGTCACCGTCGGCTGCGGGCTGACCGGCAACGGCTCGGCGGGCTCCCCGGTGACCACGAAGACCACCCCGTGGCCGTACGCCTGCGCGGCCGCCACGTCCGGGAGCGTCGTGGCCTGCGACGCCGGCGGAACGCTTCGCGGTGAGCCCCGGACGCAGGTGAGTTTCACCTCGTTCACCGAGACCCGGAATTACGCCGACCTCGTTGTTCCCGGCGGGCTGGACAATACGGTCGACACGTTTACGACGACGTTCACGAACCCGGATACGTGCCGCCCGGCAATGCTGATTGTCGAGCGTGAGGCGGACGTCGACTTCAACCTGCCCGCCGGGGCCGCCGCGGCATACGGGCAGGAAAACGACGAGGTGTATTACGTCCGGAATTCCGGGTCGTCCGCGATCCTCGACGCGCACAGCCAGTCGTGCAAGGTGTCGTCCGGCAGCGCCAGTACGCCGAGGCCGTGGACGTGCTGCACGAGGTGTCACAGAACGCACCGCAGTGGCTGCCCAGCCAGAGGTATGCCCGCGACATCCTCGGCCAGGTCGTCGCTAAGCGGCGAACCCTCACACCGCAGATGAGAGGCCTTGCCGACGCTGTCGGCCTGCCCATGTAGCAAGCGTTTTGTGGCACTTCCACCTGACGGCCAGTCAAAGTGCCATTGAGAGGTCTGTCACCACCCGCTTACGGTCGGTAATCCAAGCGTCCAGCGTCATTGGAGCCGACCATGACCGCACACGCTGCATTGCATGCGGCCGCCGTGATTCAACCGCCCCCATGCGTCTGGCGGGCGCCGGCCAGCCTGCGTGAGCGGGCGGTCCTGCGGTGACCGGGGTCGTCGTTTCGACGCACGAGCGGCAGACCGCCGTGAAGTCGTGGCTGCGGGCCGCCGCCCTCAACCCGCAGAAGACCCTGGAGGAGTGGGCCACCTCCGGGTTCACCCTCCTCGAATGCGGCACGCTGTTCTCCGCCGTCCGCATCCCCGCCGACCTCGTCCACGCTGCCGCGCAGAGCGTGGAACCGGTCGACGTCGACGCCTTCTTGCTGCAGGCCCTCAGCGGCGGCCCGGTCATCGTTGACCCGCACCGGCAGCGCTTCTACGCGCTGGTGCCCGACAGCACCTCCCTGCGCTGGGACGTCCTCGGCACGCTCTGCCTCGGCAGGTCCTCGTGCCTGGGCGTGCCCCGCCCCGACCTCACGGAGCCGCAGCGCGACCGCTCGTACTGGTCGGTGCCGATGGACTCGCCGGGCGACCTGTGCGTGCCCGGTGAGGTCATGCAGATGATCGAGCGGGGCCGCGCCCTGCCGCTCCCCGGGGCGGAGGCGAAGCGATGACCGCGACCGCCTACGCCGCCGGCCTGGTGTCCGCTGCCGGATACCGGCACGTCCAGAGGTGGACGACGTCCGCCGCAGCCCGCGCCCGCGCGGCCGAACTGGTCGCCGCGCACCGCGCCGAGGACCGCGAGGTGATGAGGAACCCGCACCTGGACCACGAGTGGGCCGACGTCATCGTGCGCGCCCCGCGGCTGCTGGCCGCAGTGCAGGGCGTGATCGGCCCGGACGTCGCCGTGGAGAACACGTTCCTCGTCATGAAATGGCCCGGCGCGGACTTCGAGGTCCCGTGGCACCAGGACGGCACGAACACCCGCCTGGAGCTGGACCCGTACCGGTCGGTGGCCGCGTGGGTCGCGCTCACCGACGCCGACGAGACCACCGGCTGCCTGCACGTCGTCCCAGAGTCGCAGCGCGCCGGGTACCTGCCGTACGAGGTCGAGCCGGACAAGGGCGCCGCGCGCGGCCGGGCGCTGGGCGTCCGCGTGGACGACAGCGTCATCCGCGTGCCCGTGCCGGTGCAGGCCGGGCACGGGGTCCTGATGGACACCCGCCTCCTGCACTGCTCGCACTCCAACACCGGGGCCGGTGCGCGCATCGGCCTCAACATCCGCTACGTCGCGCCCGGCGGGATCCGCATGCGCGACGGCTCAAGCCCCAGCCCGATGCCGCTGTGCGGCACGGGCTGGTAGTCCCGCACCACCATCCGAGAGGAGCACGATCGTTCAGGAGTTCCTGGCGGTGGACGCCCCCACCCGCGTCCGTGTGCTGACCGGCGAGGACGCCGACAACGAGCGGCGCGGCGACAAGAAGCCGCTGTTCCGCAGCGAGTGCACCTACTACTGCCCCGACGAGGCCACGGCCCGCCGGTGCATCGAGGCCCTGGCCGAGTCCGACAAGCGGCTCCGCGAGCGCCCGGAGGAGCTGATGCTCTGGACTGGCAGTCCACGTACTTCGAGGCCGAGCAGGGCAACCCCAACGGCGGCGGCACGGTGATCCTGGGCGTCGCCTGGTACGACGGGGAGTTCTTCAACGACCGCAAGGAGGCGTGGTTCGGCACGATGCACCAGCGGATCTACCAGAGCCTCGGCATCCCGCTGGAGGACATCGACGTCATGCACTGGCAGCTGCTCGCCTGAGCGCCTGACGGCCGGGTGAGCGGCCGGGTCCGCCGTGGCCTCCCTTGGGAGGAGGAGGTGCGGGCCCGGCCTTCCGCTTTGTAGAGGGAGGGACGCGATGACGCGACGTCAGCCGTGCGACAGCTCGCGCTCGGGCTCGGACACCCGCGGCCCGAGGTCCCGGGTCCACCACCATGCGGCCGCCGCGCCCACGCCGGCCACGGCCACGGTGCCCAGGCCACCGGCGAGGAACCCGGCGGTGGGCGAGGCCGCGGCGACGGCCGGGACGACCAGCATCGACGCCGTTCCGGCCGCGCGGACGACGGTCAAGTCCAGGGAGAGCAGGCGGCGGCGGGGCGCGGGCGGGAACGTCGCGAGGTGGGTCTGCAGGGTCACGCCGCAGAACGGCATGACGAACCCGGACACGGCGGCGACGGCCAGCAGCAGGGGCAGGTTCCCGGCCAGGCCGTTGAGGGCGAGGACGAGCCCGGCAGCCGCCCACACCCCGCAGTACGCCAGGGGCAGCCGGGCGGGGAGCTTGATGTGTCCGACCACGAGGTTCCCGGCCAGCGCCCCGGCGCCGGTCGTCGCCAGGATCAGCCCGTACGCCCCGGCCCCGGCTCCCAGCCTTGCGGCCAGGAGAGCGGGCAGGGCCAGGTTGACGGCCTGGGCGAAGATGCCGACGCCGTGCACGCCGATCGCGGCGCCGGTCGCCGGGTGCGACCGCAGCAGTGCCCTCGCCCCCAGCGACGCGGGCGCGGCCGGACGCTTCCCGAGCGGGCCCGTCTTGTGGGCTCCGCGGCCGAGCCGGGCCAGCACCGCGGCGGACACCGCGAACGTCGCGGCGTCGAGCCAGAACAGCGCGCCTTGGGGCATCACGGTCAGCAGGACGCCTGCGGCGCCCGGGCCGGCGATGCGGGCGAACCGGCCGGTGAGGTCCATCAGCCCGTACACCGCCTGGACTTCGCCCGGTCTCACCAGGTCCGGGACGAGCGCACCCAGGTTCGGGTCGAAGACGGCACCGGCGACGCCGACGGCCGCGGCCAGCACGAGCATGCCCGGGAGACCGAACACGGCCCACGCCACCGGCAGCAGCGCGACCAGCCCGATCCGGGCGGCGTCGACCGCGGCCAACGCGCGCAGCGACGCGAACCGGTCCATCAGCCGGCGGCCGACGGTGCCCATCACGATGTACGGCACCGACTCGGCGACGGCGACCAGGCCCATGGCTGCGGCGCCCGACTTCTCCCACGCCAGCCACATGATCGCCATGGCGTAAAGGCGGTCACCGAACACCGACAACGCCTGCGCACCCCACAGGGCAAGGACGCGGCGGCGGCGCAGCAGTCGGACGTACCCCAAGATCACTCCAGCCCTGGAATGCACGAAGTCCCGGCATTCAGCCTGCCGGGACTTCCCTCACCCTAGGGCACGTCACGAGACGGATGAGACATGACGACACACTCGATCCCCCTTGAGGCGCGTATCGCCGCAGAGGCAACGTGCGGCGACGGAACCGAGCTTGAGCCGGTCAGCGACCGGCGCGGCTGCGCAGTGTGGAAGGCGACCGGACCGGTGCGGACGGCGGCCGTGAAGTACGGCCGGGAGGCAGAGGGCACGGTCATCGTGCTGCGCGAGTCGGCGGCCGTCACCGGCATCCGGGGCGACGCCGCGGTGGTCGCGCAGGGGCGCAGCACCGGCGGGGCCTGGCTGGTCACCGACTGGCACGACGGCCCGTCGACCGGGCAGCTCCTCGCCGGCGTCCGGGGCGGGACCTACGACCTCGGGGCCGTGTGGGACGGCCTCGTGGCGGTGGTCGACGCCGTCGCCAAGCTGCACGCTGCCGGGGCCGTGAGGCGCGGTGGGGTGGTTCCGTCCACACGCCGCAAAGTGGCGACGGGATCCCAGGTGGGCCCGGCAGGCGACTGCCGGGCCCACTGTGGCCTAAAGCCGGTTTGAGTAGCAGTCGCCCTCACTTGACCAAGTACCAGTCCTTCACGAGGGCGGTTGCGGCACCGGGTGACGGCGGGTACCACTGGCGGGGAAAGGGCTGCCCAAGGTGCGCTTGAGGCGGCGGGCGAGCGGCTTCTCGGCGAGGACGTGGAGCGACCAGGCGAGTACCAGCATCGCACTCGCGGTCGTCGCGACGGTCGCGGTGGGGTTCAGATGGTCGTGCAGACCGTAGATGACCAAATGGCCGATGCTCTCGTGCACCAGGTACAGGGGGTAGGTCAAGGTGCCCGCGAAGGTCAGCCAGCGCCAGTTGAGGTGCTTGAACCAGCCGAGGGCGACTCCGGCCATGACGGCGAAGCACATCGTGACCACGGCGGAGGCCACACCGCCGGAGAGATCGGCGTGGATCAGCTTGCTGAAGCGTTCGGTCTCCGTGAGCACCGTCTCCTGGGCGATGAGCCAGGAGACGCCGACGATCCCCCAGGCCATTGCATGGGAGCCGAAGCGGTGTATCAGGTAGAAGCCGATGCCGGCGATGAAGTAGGCCGAATACTTCGGTATCAGCAGGCTGTTGAGCAGCGTGTCATTGGCGGCGTGGGTGATCACGGTGGCGAGGGTCCACAGGCAGCAGAAGGCGACGGTGCTGCGGTAGGTGACCCCCTTCCAGACGACAAGGGCGAAGAGCAGGTAGAAGCGCAGTTCGACCCAGAGGCTCCAGAAGACACCGCTCACAGCCGGCGTGCCGAGCGGCTCATGGAGCATCGTGAGGTTCAGCAGGATCCGGTGGATGTCGGGGCGGTCCGCCAAGACGGGGAAGGTCGTCGCCGCGGCGCTGATCAGCACGATGGCTGCCCAGTAGGCGGGGTAGAGCCGGGTGATCCGGGAGCGGAAGAACTGCCCCAGACTGCGGCCCCAGGCGCTCATGCAGATTACGAATCCGCTGATGAGGAAGAAGAACTCCACACCCAGCCATCCGTAGTCCGAGAACGGGGTCCAAGCCGGCAGGACCTCGCGGCTCGGCTGTCCCCAGGCGTCGGAGGCTTCCGACCCGCGTGAGAGGTAGTGGAAGAACAAAACCGACAGCGCGGCCAGCAGCCGCAGTCCGTCCAGTATGTGCAGGCGCTGCCCGCCACGGCTTTGCTTCGCCTCGCCTCTCCGCTGCGGCGCTGCTGCAGGGGCTGTATCGCTTGGGCCGGCATGTATCAGGGCCGTGTCCGCCAGGGTCACAGGACACCGTTCCCCGTGGCGGCTGCCTGTCCGACCACTGATCGGTCTGAGGGTCGTGACGGACGTGCTGCCCGTTCGACTCTGGCCATGCCTTGTCCTTCCCAGTAAATCGGTTCGCCCGGATCTCGCAGTGGGGAGATCACCG
Organism: Streptomyces sp. NPDC058691; assembly: GCF_042714775.1. Taxonomy (NCBI): domain Bacteria; kingdom Bacillati; phylum Actinomycetota; class Actinomycetes; order Kitasatosporales; family Streptomycetaceae; genus Streptomyces; species Streptomyces sp. NPDC058691. The sequence goes on from NZ_JBHXSO010000016.1 coordinate 146,747, forward strand.
AAGGTCTTTGTGCGTGGAGAGTGCGCGGGCGACCCGCAGGGTCACCCTTCTGTGGTGCACGGTATGGAGTGGCGGGACGCCACGACGTTGATGAGGAAGAACCCGATGATGCCGCAGGCCAAAGCCGGCCGACCTTCTCTCGCAGCGCCAACCTTCATCGGTCGCTCCTGCGCTATTCCCGCTCGGGTTGCTGAGCCTGTGGGGGCTTCGACCGCTGCAGATCGAGGGCGCTGGGCGTGACGGCCTCCCCGGTGGCGATGCGGACGAATGGTTGCTTCGGGCGCCGAGACTACCCACAGGAGCGAATCAGCCTGTATCCGGGTGCTCGTGAGCGGGGCTTTCAGGGCCGGGCCGCCTAGGTCATGTCTCATAATTGATCTTGTGGTGGGGCGAGGAGAGATAACGGACTCGGCGTGGTCGCGGATAGAGCCGCTGCTTCCGCAGAGCGACGGTGTTGG
>NZ_JBHXSO010000017.1:0-127737 GCF_042714775.1 Streptomyces sp. NPDC058691
CACCAGCACATTCGGGCCGGGGGACTGTTGTTATTATACCTATAACACCACCAGCGTTTCCTGGGGGGGGTGGCGGATGCCCGCGCCCCCCCCCCCCCCCTTGCACGGGTGCCGCGCCCGGCTATGCCAGCCGGACCACCGCGCGTGACATGCCCAGCACCTTCTGCCCGGCGCTGACGGCCGTCAGGTCGACACGCACCGTGCGCTCCCCGTCGTCCAGCTTGGCCGCGACCTTCGCGCTGACCTCGATGAGCGCACCCTCGTCACCGTCCGGCACCACGACCGGCTTGGTGAAGCGCACCCCGTAGTCGACGACCGCGCCCGGGTCGCCCGCCCAGTCGGTCACCACGCGGATCGCCGAGGCCATGGTGAACATGCCGTGCGCGATGACGTCCGGCAGGCCCACCTCTTTGGCGAACCGCTCGTTCCAGTGGATCGGGTTGAAGTCGCCCGAAGCGCCCGCGTACCGCACGAGTGTGTCGCGGTTCACGGGGAACGACCGCGCCGGCAGTTCGGTGCCGACCTCGACCTCGTCGTAGGAGATCTTCGCCGTCATCAGTTCACTCACCCTCCGGTGCGCGCGCCACCAGTTTCGTCAGCGCCGTCACCACGTGCTCGCCGCTCTCGTCGTGAGCCTCGCCACGGACGTCGATGACATCGTTGCCCGCCAGCGACTTGATCGCGTCGATCGCGACCGTCACCGAGAGCCGGTCACCGGCCCGCACCGGGCGGGTGTACTCGAAGCGCTGGTCACCGTGGACGACCCGCCCGTAGTCCAGCCCCAGCTCCGGGTCGAGGATGACCTGCATCGAGGCCTTGAACGTCATCACGAAGGCGAAGGTCGGCGGAGCGATCACATCGGAATGCCCGAGCGCCTTGGCCGCCTCGGGATCGAGGTAGACCGGGTTCGGGTCGCCGATCGCCTCGGCGAACTCGCGGATCTTCTCCCGGCCGACCTCGTACGGGGCGGTGGGGGGATAGGTCCGCCCCACGAAGGACTGGTCCAGCGCCATCGGCACCTCCTGGAGCTGTGGTGGTTCTCGGTCCAACAACGCCGCGAGGCCGCCCCTGAAGTACAGGGACGGCCTCGTCGGTCTTACTACGGCCTGTGTCAGCGCGTCTCGCGGTGCGCGGTGTGCGCGTTGCAGCGCGGGCAGTGCTTCTTCATCTCAAGACGGTCCGGGTCGTTGCGCCGGTTCTTCTTGGTGATGTAGTTCCGCTCCTTGCACTCCACGCAGGCCAGCGTGATCTTCGGGCGGACGTCGGTGGCGGCCACGTGAGTGCTCCTTGACGAACGGTAATAAGGTTTCGAACACGGAAAGAGTAGCCGATTAAGGGACCGATCCCACAATCGGCTACGCAAAGTAGCGGCGACCGGACTTGAACCGGTGACACAGCGATTATGAGCCGCTTGCTCTACCGACTGAGCTACGCCGCTTCGATGAGGAGATCACCCGCCCGGAGGCGGGTCACCTGATCATCAGAGCCCCAATACGGAATCGAACCGTAGACCTTCTCCTTACCATGGAGACGCTCTGCCGACTGAGCTATTGGGGCGAGCGAGGAAGACATTACACGGTCAGCCGCCGAAGGTGAAATCCGTATCTAGTGGGCACGGGCCACGTCCCTCGGGCGGCGGCCGCGCGCCACCCGCCCGGTCCCGTACGTCACTTGACGGCACCAGTACGACTATTCGCTCTTCCCGGACGGATCGGGCACCGCCCCCTAGGCTCGGATCCGCGTGATCTTGCCTCCGGCCCCGAGGAGCGCGATGACCGACAGCCAGCCGCAACCGCCCGCCGACCCGCTCCGCGGAGAGTCCGCCCCGGCGCCCGCACTCCTGCTCTGCGGGGGCCGCCTCGCCGACGGCCGGACGGTCGACGTGCGCCTGGCCGGGCCGCGGATCGAGGCCGTCGGCACCGCGGGCAGCCTCACCGGCGACGGGCAGACACCCCGTGTCGACCTCGCCGGCTACCTGCTGCTGCCCGCTCCCGCCGAGCCGCACGCCCACCTCGACACGGCCCTGACCGCCGACTGCGCCGGGCCGCCCTCGTACGACGGCGAGGAGGTCCAGCGCCGCGTGACCGAGGCGGCCCTCCTCCAGCTCGGCCACGGTGTGACCGCGGTGCGGGCGCACGCGCGGATCGGCGACGTGCAGGGGCTGCGCGCGGTAGAGGCCGTCCTCCAGGCCCGGCGCGCCCTGCGCGGGCTGGTCGAGGTGCAGGCCGTCGCCGTGCCCCGGGTGCTCACCGGCGCCGCGGGCGCGGACAGCCTCGCGATGCTCCACGACGCGCTGAAGATGGGGGCGGGCGTGGTGGGCGGCTGCCCGGACCTGGACCCCGACCCCTCCGGCTTCGCGGAGGCGGTGCTCGGCGTCGCCGCGGAGTTCGGCCTCCCGGTCGACCTGCACACCGACGCCGCCGACCCCGCCCGGCTCTCCCGGCTCGCCGCCATGGCCGGCGGCCTGCGTCCCGGGGTCACCCTCGGGCCGTGCGGGGGCCTGTCCCTGCAACCCGCCGACACCGTCGCCCGGCTCGCCGGGCAACTCGCCGCCGCCGGGGTCTCGCTGACCGCCCTGCCGCAGGGCGGCTGCGGCGCCATGGAGTCCGTGCGCCGGGGCACCACCGCCCCGGTGCGCGCGCTGCGCGCGGCCGGGGTGCGCGTCGCCGCGGGCAGCGGGGCACTGCGCGATCTCGCCAATCCGGTGGGCCGCGGCGACCCCCTGGAGGCCGCGTTCCTGCTGGCGTCGCACGGCGAGTGCTCCCCCGCGGAGGCCTACGACGCGATCAGCCGTGAGGCCCGCGCCGTCATGGGCCTGCCCGAGGTGCGGGTCGAGGCCGGCTTCCCCGCGGAGCTGATGGCGGTACGCGCCGACCGGCTGGAGAGCGCGCTGTCGCTGGCGTACAGCCGGGTCGTGATCCACCGGGGCAGGGTGGTCTCGCGCACCAGTGCCGTCCGCGAGTTCACCGACACGCTCGCCCTCGACCTGCCACGTCAGTCGAGGAGCCGCCGTGATCCGGCATGAGCCGTCCGGCGGGCGTACGGTCGGTTGCATGCGCACTGTGATCGCTGGTGGACATGGACAGATCGCGCTGCGGCTGGAGCGGCTGCTCGCCGGGCGCGGTGACGAGGTGGCGGGCATCATCCGCAAGCCCGAACAGGCCGCGGCCCTGAGAGAGGCCGGCGCGGAGCCGGTCGTCCTGGACCTGGAGTCGGCCTCCGTCGACGAGGTCGCGGGCGTCCTGCAGGGCGCCGACGCGGCCGTCTTCGCCGCGGGCGCGGGACCGGGCAGCGGCCTCGCCCGCAAGGCGACCGTCGACCGGGACGCCGCGGTGCTCTTCGCGGACGCGGCCGAACGCGCGGGCGTGCGCCGGTATCTGATGGTGTCGTCCATGGGGGTCGACTCCGATCCGCGGCCGGGCACCGACGACACCTTCGCCGCCTACCTGAAGGCCAAGGGCGCCGCCGACGCGGATCTGCGGCACCGCACCGCCCTCGACTGGACCGTCCTGCGCCCCGGCCTGCTCACCACCGACCCCGGCACCGGCCGGGTACGGCTCGCCGCGTCGACCGGTCACGCCTCGGTGACCCGCGACGACGTCGCCGCGGTCCTGGCCGAACTCCTGGACACCCCGTCGACGGCCGGTCTCACGCTGGAACTGATCGGGGGTCACACCCCGGTGCCGGTCGCGGTCAAGGACGTCGCCGGCAACTGAACGTCACTTCATTCATTTGGCCGTCACAGTGAGCGACCACCTGTGACGGCCTCTTGAATGGCCTCATCAGTCTCATTTCGGTCGTAGCGAAACGCTGCGGCATGCCACGAAAGAGGTGTCCGATGAGGCGTATTGAACGATCGGGTCAGGACGACACTCCGCCCGGCATATCCCGCACGGGCCGCCGCCACCGCTGGAGGCGGCTGGCCGTCATGGCGCTCGCGCCCCTGCTGGCGCTGAGCGCCACGGGGGCGACCGCCCAGGGCGTATGGCTGACGCTCCCTTCTCTTCCCACCGCCCGTTTGGGCCACGCGGCGGCGACCGCGCCGTGCCCGGGCGGACTGAAGCAGGCGTGCGTGTACGTGTTCGGTGGGCGCGCCTCCGACGGCGCCCTCCGGAACGAGTTCGAGGCCTACAGCCCGGCCACCAACGCCTGGGCCACCCTCCCCCCGCTGCCCACGCCGCGCGACGGCCTCGCGGGTCGCGGAGCGCCCTGTCCCGGCGGACTCCAGGACGGGTGCGTGTACGCGATCGGCGGGGCCATCGGCACGGTCGCCACCCCCACGTCGGTGCCGACCGTGGAGGCGTACAGCCCCGCCACCGGCGCCTGGGCCACCCTGCAGAACCTGCCCACCGCCCGTAGGAACCTCGCCGCGGCGAAGGCGCCCTGCCCTCCCGGGTTCGGCCTGCGCGGCACGTGCGTGTACGCGATCGGTGGCCGGGACTCGGTCGGCGCCGCCCTCCACACAGTGGAGGCGTACAGCCCCGCCACCGATACCTGGGTGACTCTCCAGCACCTGACCGTTGCCCGCGCCGACCTCGGCGCCGTGGGCGCCCCCTGTCCTCCCGGACTGGGCCTGCGTGGCGGCTGCGTGTACGCGATCGACGGCACCGGCGACGGCTCGGTGGAGGTCTACAGCCCGGTCACGAACGCATGGGTGACGCTCCGCCCGCTCCCGGTCTCGCACGGCGACCGCCCCGCCGTGGTCGCGGCGCCCTGCCCGAACGGACTGCCGGGTGGTTGCGTGTACGTCGCCGGCGGCTCGGGCGCACTACGCCTCGTCCACGCGTACAGCCCCGTCACCGGCGCCTGGATCACCCTGCCGGAGACACCCACCCCGCACCGGCGGACGGCCGGCACGGTGGCGCCCTGCCCCAAGGAGTCCACGAGCCCGTGCGTGTACGTCGTCGCCGGGTCGCCCGACTCCCCCACCGCGGCGGGCGGAGCGACAGAGGCCTTCGCGGTCGAGCGCGGCCCGGAGCGTCCCGGCGGGCCCCGCGACCAGGACGGGGGGAACTTCTCCGGCGGTCCCAACGGCTCCGCAGGACCTCGCGGATGAGCGGGCCGACTGCCCACATCCCAGCGCACTTTGGCACGTCCTTCTGTTCCCTCTGCTTGAGCACGTACCCCACAACTCCCTTTGGGGGCGCGGCAACAGCCGCGCCCCGCCATGGAAGAGGTAATCCATGAGGCGCATCCGACGGTCCGGGCCCGGGTCAGGGCCCGGGTCCGCGGCCGCCCCGGCCGGCCCCCTCAGGCACCGCCGGCGGCTGGCCGGGCTCGCCGGGCTGGTCCTGGCTCCGCTCCTCGCGCTGGTGCCCACCGGCGCGACGGCGGAAGGCGTGTGGCTGACCATCCCCTCGCCGCAGACCCTGCGCGTAGGCCTCGCCGCCGCACCCGCGCCCTGCCCTCCGGGGCTGCGGCAGACCTGCGTGTACGCCTTCGGAGGCGTCGGCGCGGGCGCGCTGACGCGCACGCACGAGGCGTACAGCCCCGCCACCAACGCCTGGGTCACCCTGGCCCCGCTGCCCACGCCGCGCGCGGGACTGGCGGGCAAGGCGGCTCCATGCCCGGAGGCCGTGAAGAAGAAGACCTGCGTGTACGCCATCGGCGGCTTCGACAGGGGTGGTGTCGTGGGCGCCGTGGAGGCCTACAACCCTGCCGCCAACGCGTGGTTCGACATCCCCGACCTGCCCACCCCCCGCAGGGACCTGGGCGCGGCCCCGGCGCCCTGCCCCGAGGGGTACGGCCTGCGCGGCGCCTGCCTGTACACCGTCGGCGGCTGGACAAGCACGGACCGTGCGGTGAACACGGTGGAGGCCTACAGCCCGGCGACCAACACCTGGGCCAAGCTGCCCGAGTTGCCCACGCCGCGCACCAGGCTCGCCGTTGCCTCCGCGCCGTGCCCTGAGGCGCCGGGGCTGCGGGGACTGTGTGTGTACGCGCTCGGCGGGATGGACGACGCCGGGACGAGCCTGCGGACGGTGGAGGTCTACAGCCCCGTCACCAACGCCTGGATCGAACTGACGTCGCTGCCCACAGCCCGCGACAGTTTCGCCGTCGCACCGGCGCCCTGCTCCGACGGGCTGCGCGGCCGGTGTCTGTACCTCTTCGGCGGCTCCGAGAGGGTGGGCATGACGCGTCGCCTCCTGGACACCGTCCAGGCTTACAGCCCGGTGGCCGGCACCTGGTCGACCCTGCCCCCGCTGCGGACCGCCCGCTCCCTCCTGGCGGTCGCTTCCGCGGCGTGCCCCAAGACGTCGCAGGGCATCTGCCTCTACCCCCTCGGGGGGATCGGCGCCGGCGCGACGGGCACGACGGAGACACTGGCCATCAAGTACGAACTCCCGCCGGCCCGCCCGACCCTGGGCGAGCGCCCGTACGGCGGTGGCGGTGGCGGTGGCGGTGGCGGTGGCGGCAGGAACGACGCCGCGCCGGGCGGGCGCGAACAGAACGGCCGGAACGAGCAAGGCGGCCGCGAGCAAGGCGGCCGCCCGGACATCGGCTGGAACGACAACGGTCCCCAGCGGCAGGGCGGCGAGCAGAACGCCCGCGACGAGAGGCCCCCGGACAACGGCCGGGCCGACACGGGCCTGGACGATCTCGACGACTTCGACACCGCCCGTTCCGCACCCCCGCAGGGCTGACACCGCGCAGAACGGCCTTCGGGCCGGCACCCCCTCAAGGTGCCGGCCCGAGGCCGCGAAGGTGACTCACCGTCAATAGGCGTGCCGGTCCGCCTTGTCCATCCATGCCTGGTAGGCGGTGGCGCCCATCTCGGGGTGGATCTGGCGGATCTCGATGCGCCGGTCTTCGAGCGGCTTGGTGAAGTCCTCGTACTGATAGGCGTCGTCGAAGCCGATCTCGCGGGTGGCCTTGAGGTCGCAGCTGTAGTAGACGGCGTCGATCCGCGACCAGTAGATCGCGCTCATGCACATCGGGCAGGGCGCGCCGCTGATGTAGATGGAGTGTCCCTGCAGCATGCGGGCGCGTTCGGGGACCGGATCGGGCGATCCCTCGGGGCGCTTCACGTACGCCAGCGTGCTCTCGTTGGCGTGCTCCTCCGTGATGGAGGGCGCTTTCGGGTTGAGCGTGGCCACCGCCTTGCGGATGCTCTCCACTTCGGCGTGGGCCGTGGGGTCACCGGTCAGGAGCACCCGGTTCTGTCCACGGGCCACGACCTGCCCGTCGCGGGTGATGACGGCTCCGAAGGGGCCGCCCCAGCCGTTCTCCACCGACTCCGTCGCCAGGCGCACGGCTTCGGCGAGAAATTCCTTGTCTCCCATGTCGTACACCTCCGGGCCCGTCAAGCTCCACGGAATTCCGCCGTCGTACTGCACGGCTTTTTCGCACCGTTTTCCCTTAAGTCCCTTGTGAACTAGACTACTCCCTATGGGTCCTCCTGCAAGCCGCGACGCCTCGGGCGGCAGTGCGACGGTCGTGGTCTCCCAGAAAGTGCGGGCCGGCTGCGACCACGATTACCAGCGCTGGCAGGAAAAAATGACCCGGGCGGCCGAGACCTTCGACGGTTTCGAGGGAACGGAGGTTTATCCGCCGGGAACCGAAGCCTCCAACGAGTGGGTCGTGGTGTTCCGCTTCGGCAGCCTCGACCAGTTGACCTCGTGGCTCGACAGCGAACGCCGCAGGTCACTGCTGACGGAGGGGGCGCCCTTCTTCGAAGGACCGCAGGCCCAGGAGGTGCTGAGGGGCGGCGCCTCCGTGCGGCAGGACACGGTCACCGCGGTCGTCTCGCACGAGGTCAGGCGTGGCCGCGAGAAGGATTTCCTCCATTGGCAGAGCCGGGTCCTGAAAGCCCAGGAGAAATTCCCCGGATTTCGGGGTTCGGAACTCTTCCAGCCGGTCGAGGGCGTACAGGACCGCTGGGTGGCCATGTTCCGGTTCGACACACGCGGGCATCTCGACGAGTGGCTGGATTCGGACGAGCGGGCAAAGCTCCTGAAAGAGGGCGGGAATTACTTCACCGCGTACGATGTGCGCAAGGTTCCCTCCGCCTTCAGCGGATGGTTCCGGTTCGGGGAACGGGCCGGCGAGGAGGTCCCGCCCAATTGGAAGCAGGCCATGTCGGTGGTCCTCGCGCTCTATCCGACCGTCACGGTGCTGAACCTGACTGTCGGTCACGCCTTCGACGACGTGAAGCTGCCCGGCTATGTCGGCCTGTTCCTCAGCAACTGCCTGAGCGTCGCGATCCTGACCTGGTTCCTCATGCCGCTGGTCAACCGCGCCCTGGCCTTCTGGCTGACGCCGAGCCGCTCCCGGACGATGCGCGTGCAGCTGATCGGCGTGGGCGCCGTGCTGCTGTGCTGGGCACTGCTCATCACGATCTTCGGGCTGACGACCCAGTGAGCCGCGCCGCGGCGCGCCGCGGTCGACCGCGCGGTCGGTCCGCTCGGCCTCACCCGCGCGCAGTACTCGCTGCTGGCGTCGCTGTACGGCATGACCCGCGGCGGCCGCCGGCCCAGCCAGCGCGAGCTCGCCGACCACACGGGCCTGGAGGCGATCTTCGTGTCCAAGCTCGCCCGCACCCTGGAGGCCGCCGGCCTCGTACGCCGCGACGCCCACCCGTACGACTCGCGCGCGGTCCAGCTCACGCCGTCGCCGTCGTACGCGAGCTCCACGAGGAACTGACCGCGCCCCTCGGCGGACTCGGCGCGGCGCCCACCGCCGAACTCACGAACGCCCTGCACACCCTTCTCGGCACCGGCGAAAGGATCAGGAGCACCCCCGTGATCCGTACTCCCTCCCCGCTCACCGGCCAGGACATCGGCAGCGCCCACTACTCCACCCGCGCCGTGCTCGACGTGCTCCTCCAGAAGCACGGACTCGACTTCGGCCAGTGGGCCGGGCTGCGCACCCTGGCCACCCGCGGCGAGGCACTCGGCCGCTCCGACTTCGAGCGGGTCCTGACCGAGAGCCGCGCCTTCGCCCCTGAGACCCCCGAGACCCCCGAGACCCTGAGCACCCTCGCCGACCGCCTCACCGACGCCGGGCTCGCCACCGCGAACGCCTCCGGCGGCCTCTCCCCCACCCCCCGGGGCGCCGCCCTCCACGCGGAGATCACCGACGCCCTGGCCGAGGTCACCGACCGCATCCACGGCCACCTCGACCCCGCCGACCTGGCCGTCACCCAGCGCACGCTCTCCCTGATCACCGACCGGGCCCGCGAGCTGCACGACGAGCTCTAGGCTCCCTCGTCCGCGCGCTCCGGGACGAGGGCGGTGATCGCCCCGATCTCCTCCGGCGTCAGCACGAGATCCCGCGCGGCCAGGTTCTCCCGCAGGTGGCCGATGCTCGTGGTGGCGGGGATCGGCAGCACCGCGGACGAGCGGGCGAGCAGCCAGGCGAGGGCGACCTGCGGGACGGTCGCCCCGTGACGGGCGGCGACGGGGCCGAGCACCGCGCGCAGCGCCGCCGGGGCGCCGGTGTCCGTCGCCGCCCCCGGCGGCGTGAGCGAGACCGGCTGCCACGGGACGAAGACCGCGCCGGCCGCCTCGGTCGCCTCCAGCAGGGCTGCCTCGCCGCGGGCGGCCACGTTGAAGTGGGCCGTGACGGCGGCGATCGGGGCGATCTCGCGCGCCGCGGCCAGCTGGGCGGGAGTCACGTTCGAGAGCCCGATGTGCCGGATCAGGCCCTCACGGCGGAGCGCGGCGAGGGTGCCGACCTGCTCCTCGAAGGACGTGTCCCGCGCCCACCCGCTGTGCAGGTAGTACAGGTCGATCCGCTCCACCCCGAGCCGCCGGGCGCTGGTGTGCACGCACTGCCGCAGGTAGTCGGCGTTGCCGACGGCACTGATCGTCGACAGGTCGCGGCCGCCGCGGACGAAGCCGCCCTTGGTCGCGATCGCGAGCCCGTCACGGTAGGGGTGCAGGGCCTCGCGGATCAGCTCCTCGTTGGTGTGGGGTCCGTAGACGTCGGCCGTGTCGATCAGGGTCACGCCGGCCTCGACCACCTGCCGCAGCAGCGCGACCCCGCCGTCGTGGTCGGGGTACGGCCCCCACAGGCCCGGGCCGGTGAGCCGCATCGCGCCGTAGCCGATGCGGCCGACGGGCAGGTCGCCGCCGAGTGTGATCGTCGTTCGTTCCGCCGTGGTGCTCATGGTGTCCGCCTTCCGCCGGGACGCCCACGCCGGTCGTGGGCGCCTCCGGGACCCCACCGTCGTGCCGCCGGGGGCGCGGTGCCAGGGAGGGCCGTGCCTGTGCAGACCGGTACCAGGCACGTGGCGGGTCCCGGCCGGACACTGGAGTCATGGAGCACCGTGGTGACACGTCCGGCGGGAACGAGCTCGGCGATTTCCTGCGCGCCCGGCGCGCCGCCCTGGACCCGCGGCGCGCGGGCCTGCCGGACGACGGCAGGCTGCGCCGTGTGCCGGGCCTGCGGCGGGAGGAGCTGGCCCACCTCGCGCACGTGAGCATCGACTACGTCGTACGGCTGGAGCAGGGCCGCACCCGGCGGGTGTCCCGTTCCGTCCTCGACGCGCTCGCGGACGCCCTCCGGCTCGCCCCGGACGAGCGCGCGTACCTCTTCGAGGTCGCCGACGTCGCGCCGGCGGCCCCGGCGCGGCCGCCCGCCGGGCAGGCGGTCGACCCGCAGCTGCTCCAGGTGCTCGACGGCATGCGCGACGTGCCCGCGCTGGTCCTCGGGCGCCGCCAGGACGTACTGGCCTGGAACGCCGCCGCGACCGCCCTGCTGACCGACTTCGCCGCGGTGCCGCCGGACGAACGCAACCTGATCCGGATGACCTTCCTCGACGAGGCCTACCGCGCCCTGTACACGGACTGGCCGCGCGCGGCCCGGGACTGCGTCGCGGTCCTGCGCATGGAGGCCGGCCGGCACCCCGACGACCCGGCCCTGGCCGCGCTGGTGGGCGAACTCACCGCACGCGACCCGGACTTCCGCACCTGGTGGGACACCCACCGGGTACGCGGGCCCCGGCAGCTCACCAAGACCTACCACCACCCGGTGGTGGGCCGGCTCACCCTGGACGTCCAGCAGCTGTCCGTCGCGACCGCGCCCGACCAGCTCCTGGTGGCGTACACCGCCCGGCCGGACTCACCGTCGTACGAGGCACTGCGCTTCCTCCTCCAGTGGTCCGGGCGCGCCGGGGACCGGGCCGCGCAGGGCGGGCCCCGACGCTAGGGCGTACGGGTCCCGGCGCCTCGTGGCGCCTGTGGCCGCAGTGGCGACCGGGGAATCCGGGACGTAATTTGACTCACGACAGCCTTTCGCATCCCTTCGCGGGAGAGGAATTCCCGCCGGGCCGGCGTGGCGTACACCTGGCATCCGGGGTGCGACAAGGAGCGGCCGGATTCGCGGAGGATGCGATGCGCGAATGAACAAGCTGAGCGAGTTCGCCCATTCGCGGTTCCGGCCGGCCCTCGTCCTCGTCCCGATCCTGGCCGCCATGGCCGGGCTGTTCGCCGGCTCGTACAGCTTCGCCATGGCGCATCCCACGCCGCACCGCGTGCCGATCGCGGTCGTGAACGAGTCGCCCGCGGTGCGGACCTTCGCCTCGGGCCTGGACGCCGGGCTGAGCACACAGCTGGAGGAGCGGCCTTTCGCCACGCGCGCCGCGGCCGTCGAGGCGGTGGAACAGCAGCACGTCTTCGCCGTGCTGCAGGCCGGACCCGGCGGCAAGGGCGTCGCCCTCGAACTCGTGCCGGCCGCCGGAGCCTCGGTGGCCCGGGTCCTGGCCGCCGCCGCGCCCGCGGCCGCCGCGCAGGCCCGCGTACCGCTCACCCTCACCAGCCTCAAGCCGCTGCAACCCGGCGACCCGCAGGGGCTGGCGATCTTCTACATCTCCCTGGCCGCCGTCATCATCGGCTTCGTCGGGGCCGGGCAACTCACCGTCCACGCGCCGGATCTGAGGCCGCTGGAGCGGTTGGCGGCGATCCTGGCCTACTCGGTGCTCGGCGGCTTCGCGATCTGCGCCGTCGTGGACTGGGGCCTGCACGTGCTGCGCCTGCCGTTCTGGGAGTCCTGGGGCATCCTGTCCATGACGATGGTGACCTCGGCCCTGGTCTTCACGATGTTCCACATCCTCTGCGGCCGCTGGGCGATCCTGCCGACCTGGGCGCTGATGGTCCTGCTGGGCAACCCCTCCTCCGGCGGCGCGGTGTCGTGGCCGCTCCTGCCCCAGCCGCTGGGGGCCGTCGGGCGCTGGCTCCCGCCCGGGGCGTCGGTCAACGCCCAGCACAACGCCATCTACTTCTACGGCCACCAGTACGCCTTCCCGTTCCTGGTGCTCACCGGCTGGGCCGCGCTGGCCGCGGCGGTCTTCTGGACCTGGCGCCGCCGCCGCTACCCGGCGGCGTGATCTCCCGGGCCTCAGCGGAGGGGAACGCGCCGGGCCTGTTCGCCACCTGGCGCATGCCTTCCTGCTCAAGAGCGCGATTTCCCGGGTGTGCGCATGGAGGGCCTTTTCCGCGCCGCCCGGCGGGGCCTCGACGTACTCCGGTGGCCCGCGCGGCGGCACCGACGCGGTGACCTTCGCCACGCCGCTGGTGCGCCGGAGGCGGCTCCCGTACGGGCGAAGTGCCCGAAATGCCGCGCCAAGGAGGGATACGGGCCTCCGGCCGGCCGGAGGAGGCGACGGCCGGCTGTGAGCCACGTCCTGTCGGCACCCCGGATACCGACCTACTCTGGCCTGCCAGGCGCGCCCCTCGAGGGCGTGCCAGTGCTCGCGACCGCGATGACGCGCCGGCAGAGGACCACGGCGGGCACCTTTGACTCCTCCCCCAGCTGAAGCAGGGAGATTCCTGGCTCACGTGGGCTGGAGACTTGCGGTCCGTCAGCTCTTACACGATCAGCACCAGCCGGGTGGAGACCAGCCCGGTTTGATGAAGCACATCCAGGAGGTGCATGTGCTGTCTTGGCTCTCGATCAGCACGGTGTACGCGCTGCTTGGTTCTCGCAACGCACAGCGATCAGCTTACCCGACCGTGTGGGCGGTCTTTCGCCCTGACGGCGAAGCCCCGTTCCCTTCCCTGCTCCGCAGGGGTCCGATTCCTCCCCGGCCTGAAGGCCGGGGCATCCTCGGAAGTTCCCGGTGAAGGACGGTTCACGATGCCCACTGATCTCTCGCCATTCATCACCGCCGCCACGCGCTGGCTGCTCTCGGCGTTCCCGCCGGCGGCCGGCCCGCTCAACCACGCCTTGGCCGAGGCCCAGGCATGGCAGGCGGCCACCATCGCCGCCGCCCTCCGCTACCCCACCACGCTCGACGCCGAACTGCTCACTATGCTCGGCCCCGGCGGTTCCGGCCGGCTGGACGCCGTCACCGGCGCAGACGTCCAGCCGCCGGCGGACGACGACCACGTCTGGCGCACCTGGGTGGACGAGACCGTCGTCAGCTGGGCCGCCTGCCTGCTGGCCGACGTGGAGCTCGCCGCGACCGCGGCGGCCTGCCTGGCGGCGACCCATCACGGCGCGGGCGGCTCCGGCGACGTGGGCGACGCCCGCCGCCTGACGGTCCCCAGCCCCCGCGACCACAGTGCGGCCCCTCTGCTCCGCCACCCCGATCTCCTTGGCCCCATCGCCGACCTCCACCGCGAGGGCCTGCTCGGCCTCCTCTACGCCGACCCGACCGGCGACCCCTCGCTGCGGGCGTAGGCGCGCGCCGCGGACGGACGTTCCCCCGGGGGACGGTCCGTCAGGCTCGCGCCTCGCGGATGAGTCCTCGGCCTCGACTCCACGCGGAACCGGCGGACTTATCTTTTGTCGTGCGGGGCGTGCAACCCTCCACGCACATTCGGGAGTACCTACGTACGGACGTCCCTACGGCGCCCACCGCATCCGGTGGGTGCCGCAGGCCGGCGCGCGGGCCCAGCGCGCCGGCCGTCGAGGACCGCCCGGCGCGGTGCCGGGCTCCGGCTGCAAGGAGAAACTCCCCATGGCTCTTGGTTTTTCACGGAAGACGGGCGTGACCGCTGTCGTGGCGGCCGCGGCGGCCGCGATCGGCGCGGTCTCGTTCGGCGCCTCCGCGATCGCGGCCCCGCCGGGCCCGGCCGCGTCGGGCCCGGCCGCCTCAAGCCCGGCCGTCCACCGGGCCGCCGCGCCCGCGTCCACCGCCGCCGCCCACAAGCAGGCGCCGCGGGTCGTCACCCAGCTGATCGGCAAGGGCCGGGTGGACGGTCACCGCTGGTCCGTGTCACTGGAGTTCTATCGCACCCTGCCCAAGGGCTACACCCTGCCCACCTCCCCCAACGGCACCACCGCGTCCGGCGACGCCCTGCTCTGCCAGCGCATGTACATCGGCAAGGTGCGCATGGACCACCAGGGCGGCCCGTGGAGCGACTGCCAGCCCGTCACCGGGGCCCACGACCCCCAGGGCAGCGGGGGCATGGGTTTGTGGGGCCTGCAGGACAAGGGCACCACCGGCACCCGGCTGATGGTCTCCAACCCCGGCCCCGAGGTCGCCTACGGCGTGCTCTTCCTCTCCGACGGCACACGGGTGCGGGCGAACACCGTCACCGTGCCCGGCACCGACTACCGCGCATGGGCCGCGCCCATAGCCGACGGGCAGACGATCGACGCGGTCGACCAGTACGACGCCCACGGCCACCGGCTCAGCCACGACACCTTCTGGCACTGATCACCGAGGAAAAGGACGGGCATCTCCTGCCGTGCAGCCAGACAGCAGGGCCGCCGCGGGCAGCGGACCGGACGCGGAGTTCTCCCGCTTCGTCGCCGCCCGCTGGCGATCCCTGACCCACACCGCGTATCTGCTCACCGGCGACTTCCACGAGGCGGAGGACCTGGTGCAGACGACGTTGGCACGGGTGTACCCGCACTGGCGCCGGCTGCGGCCCGAGTCGGCCGAGCAGTACGTGCGGCGGGCGCTGGTCAACACCAACCGCAGCCGGCACCGCCGCCGCAGGATCGCCCATCTCCTTTTCGCCTCCGTGCCCGACACCCGCCCCGTCCCGGACGACGGGGCGGGTGTCGGCGGCGTGGAAGGGAACGACGCCCTGGCCCGGCTGCTGTCCGCACTGCCCGAACGACAGCGGGCGGTCGTGGTGCTGCGCTACTGCGAGGACCTGTCCGCCGAGGAAGTGGCCGACGTCCTCGGCTGCTCGGTCGGCACCGTGAAGAGCCAGGCGTCCAGGGCCCTGGCCAAACTGCGCACTGACGCGAGGCTCGCCCACACCCGCCCGTCCGGCCGTCCCCTAGAGGCACGATGACTCCCGACCCCGAGCAGGAAGACCGGCTGCGCGCCGCCTTCGCCCGGTCACGCGACGCCTACCCCTCGTCCCTGCCACCCGTCGAGCGGATCCTGACCGTCGCGCGCACCCACCGGAGGCGCCGCCGCGCCGCGGCCGCCGGCGCGGTCGCCGGAGCCGTGTGCGTACTCACCGCCGCCTTGACGCTCCCGTTCCTCGGTCAGCGCCCCTCCGTCGGCCCGGCGCACACGGCCTCCCCTTCGGCGAGCCCCACCGCCACCGCGACAACCGGCACGCCCGACACGGTCACCGTCCGCGTCGCCGACGGCACGACGGACGGTCAATCCTGGTCCGTGGCACTGGAGTTCCACCGCGCCCTGCCCAAGGGCTACACCCTGCCCGCCTCCCCCGGCGGCACCACCGCGTCCGGCAACGCCCTGCTCTGCCAGCGCATGTACATCGCCGGCGTGCGCATCGACCGCCAAGGCGGCCCCTGGAGCGACTGCCAGCCCGTCACCGGCACCCACGACCCCGACGGCAGCGGAAGTACCGGCCTGTGGGGCCTGCACGACAAGGGCACCACCGGCACCCGCCTGATGGTCTCCAACCCCGGCCCCGAGGTCGCCTACGGCCTGCTCCGTCTCTCCGACGGCAGCCAGGCCAAGGCCCCCGTGGTCACCGTCCCCGGCACCGGTTACCGCGCTTGGGCGGCCCCCATCCGGGACGGACAGACGATCGCGGCGGTCGACCAGTACGACGCCCACGACCGCCGGCTCAGCCACGACACCTACTGGCACTGAGGGGGCAGCGTCAGGCCGGTCCGCCGGGTCCGCCGGGAGCACCAAGACCGCCGAGCAAGCGGTCGAACCACGCACGGTGCGCCGTAGCAGGTCGAGCTGGTGGGCGCGTTCGCCGATCACGTGGCCTTCGCGCGGGTAGGTGACGAACTCGTGCTCGACACCGAAGTGGCGCAGTGCGCGATGGAAGAGGACGGCCTGGCCGACGGGCACGTTGGTGTCGTCCTCCCCGTGCAGGATCAGCACCGGGGTGCGGATTCCCGAGGCGTACGAGACCGGGCTGACCCGGTCATGCGGGTGCGGACCGGGCCCTTCCCAGCCGACGCTGCCGCTGACGCCGGACTCGTTGGCGGGTCCCCATTCGCCGGTCGCGGCCAGCATGCCCCAGTCGCTGACCCCGGCACCCATCACCGCGGCCTTGAAGCGGTCGGTCTGCGCCACCGCCCACGCCGCCATGTATCCGCCGTGGCTCCAGCCACCGATCCCGAGCCGGTCCGGGTCGGCTACGCCCTCCGTGATCAGCAGGTCGATCCCCTCGGTGATGTCCGTCCACTCCGCGCCGCCGGCCGCCCCCGCCACCATCGCCGCGAAGGCGTGCCCGTGGCCCTCGCCGCCGCGCGGGTTGGGCAGGAAGACGGCGTACCCGGCGGTCGCGAGCCACTGCCCCGGAGGCAGGTCGATGTGGAACTGGAACTCGTCGGCGTAGCGCGCGTACGGGCCGCCGTGCACGAGCGTGACGAGCGGGAACGGCCCGTCCTCGCGGCCCCGGCCGGGCGGCAGGAGCAGCAGTCGTCCAGGTTCAGGCCGTCGGACGCCTTGTAGGACAGCCGTTCCTGACTCGCCCACGCGACGTCGCGCAGCTGCGGCCTGGTGTCGCTGATCCGGGCCAACGGCCCCCCGGGAGGCCCGGCGTGAACGTCCTTCGGCTCGCGCGCCGTGCCCGCCAGCACGGCGATCGTCCCACCTGATGCGCTCACGCTGAGCGCGTGGACCATGCCCTGCCTGGTGAACAGCCGCCGGAACCGCCGGTCGCGGGGATCCAGCCGGAACAGCGCGGTGTCCAGGCCGTCGGCGAACAGCGCCCAGGGCGGGCCGTCGACGCCCTGCACCAGTTCGGTCGGGCAGACGGCCATGTCCGCCGTCAGATTGCGGTGCTCCGCGGCGGGGCCGGACTCGGGAACGGCGACGTCCATGACCGCGCGGCCGCCCACGGTGCCGGGAGGGGTGATCGTCACGTAGGCCAGGTGCCAGCCGTCGTCGGCGGTCCACCAGGCCGGCGCCCGCGCATCCAGCCCGGCAGGGCCGAGGTCGTGCACCGCCCCCGTCGTGGGGTCCACCACGTGCAGCTCGACGGTGAGCACCCCGGGGTCGATGTCCGGGCTCGACCAGCTGACCACCGCCAGCGGGCCGCCGTCCGGCCTCTGCGCCATCTGCACGACATGCCGGCCGCCCAGTCCGTCCACCACGCGCAGTTCGCCACTGCCGAGATCGAGCAGCCGCAGGCGCGCGCAGGGCATCCGCTCGCCCCACACCACGGCGTCATCCCCCTCGGCCTCCTTGCGTTCGTCCTCCGCGTCCGGCTCGTCCTCCGCGATCACGGCGACCGTACGTCCGTCGGCCAGCGGCAACTGGCCGGCGATGCCGCCCCGCCATGACGTCAGGGCCTCCGCCTCCCCGCCCTCGACGGGTATGCGGTGCAGCTGCCCGCGCGAGGTGAAGAACAGCGACGCCGAATCCGGCGCCCACCGGGGTGCGCCGCACCAGGCCGTGCCGTCCGTCAACCGCACGGGCGCCGAGCCCCCGTCGACGGCCGCCACCCACAGGGTGCCGACCGGACGCTCCCGGATGCCGATCGTGCTCGCCGCGTAAGCGACCGCGCGGCCGTCCGGCGAGACCACCGGATGCCGCGGCGCGACACTGTCCACGATCAGCTCGGCCAGTGATGTCGATGTCATCCCGGTCAACTCCTCAGCCCCATCCGTCCGCGACAGCCCGACTGCACGCGACATGCATAGCGTTGAGGCCGCGGCGCCGTCAGCGAAACGGGTTGCAGCGCACGGAAGCCAACGGCGACGGCTCCCAGGCCAGCGCACACACCGCCGGCCCGCGCGCGGCACCGCGTCGGCCGTGGCTGATCCAGCGGTTCGGCCCAGAACGCGTGAGAACAGGACGGAGCGAGACAGCGGCCCGCGCCCGCGAAATAAAAAGAACAGCCCCCGCTCTGCGTTTCCGCAGCTCAGAGGCTGTGTTTCCACTGTGGCGGCGCCAGGATTCGAACCTGGGTAGGCTAAGCCGACGGATTTACAGTCCGCTCCCATTGGCCACTCGGGCACACCGCCTGGGAAGTGTCTCCAGGGGCCGTTTTGCGTGGTCCCCGTGGCGACGTCGTAAACAATACCCGATGCGCGGGGGTGCTCCGCCACCCTATTGATCAGCGCCTCCGGCGGGTCGGATGGCTAGGCTTGCGGGAGCGGCCCGGTGGTGGGTCGCGGACCTGACGGATCAGAGCCAAGGAGCCAACAGAAGATGGCCGACTCCAGTTTCGACATCGTCTCGAAGGTCGAGCGGCAGGAGGTCGACAACGCCCTCAACCAGGCCGCGAAGGAGATCTCGCAGCGCTACGACTTCAAGAACGTCGGCGCTTCGATCGCGTGGTCCGGGGACAAGATCGTGATGCAGGCCAACTCGGAGGAGAGGGTCAAGGCGATCCTCGACGTCTTCGAGACGAAGCTGGTCAAGCGGGGGATCTCGCTGAAGGCGCTGGACACGGGCGAGCCCCAGCTGTCCGGCAAGGAGTACAAGATCTTCGCGTCGATCGAGGAGGGCATCTCGCAGGACAACGCGAAGAAGGTCGCCAAGATCATCCGTGATGAGGGGCCGAAGGGCGTCAAGGCGCAGGTGCAGGGCGACGAGCTGCGGGTGAGCTCCAAGAGCCGGGACGACCTGCAGGAGGTCATCGCGCTGCTCAAGGGCAAGGACCTGGACTTCGCGCTGCAGTTCGTGAACTACCGCTGACCGCGGGCACGCCGAGGTCCCGGCCGGAGGAGGCGGCCGGGACCTTTGTCGTAGGCCCACAGGTCCGCGGGGGCGCCGGGCGGGCCGACGCGGGTGGGTTCGGATGGGTTTCACCGCCGATGCGGCACAAGGCGAAGGGGAGGGCCGACATCGGAAACCGCCCCGGCATGCGTAGGGTCGTTCGTTGAAGGTCTCCTCGGGCCCACCCCCCATGTGGGACCCGGGCAGTCGTCTCGAGGATGGAGCCGGGCAATGCAGAACCGCACCGCTGTGGTGGAAGACCTGATGAGCCGCTTCCCGCACGTGCCACGCGAAGCGGTCATCAAGGAGGACCTGTTGCGCGGCGGGATCGCGTTCGACGATTCCGCGCTCAGCGGTGGCGACGACGGCGACGTGAAACCGAAGTCGTACTTCATCTTCTCCTTCGACCACCGCACGCTGCCGGAGCTGGGCGCCGCCGCCCTCAACCGCCCGCCGGAGGAGATCGTGCTCACCGGCGGCCCGTACGACCTGCGCCGCACCGTGGTGTCGGTCCGCGTCAACCCGGCCTCGCCGTACCGCGTGCAGGCCGGTGGCCGCGGGGTGCTCGGGCTGTACCTGGACGGGGTGCGCATCGCGGACGTGGGCCTGCCGCCGATGCCGGACTACTACCGGCACACCCTGGAGAACGGGAAGTCGGTGATGGAGGTCGCGCCGACGATCCAGTGGGGCTATCTCGTCTACCTGACGGTCTTCCGCGTCTGCCAGTACTTCGGCGCCAAGGCGGAGTGCCAGTACTGCGACATCAACCACAACTGGCGCCAGCACAAGGCGGCCGGCCGTCCCTATACGGGCGTGAAGCCGGTCGAGGAGGTGCTGGAGGCGCTGGAGATCATCGACAAGTACGACACGGCGAAGACCTCCACGGCGTACACCCTCACCGGCGGCGCGATCACCGGCAAGGTGGCGGGCCGCGACGAGGCCGACTTCTACGGCCACTACGCCAAGGCCATCGAGGAGCGCTTCCCCGGTCGCTGGATCGGCAAGGTCGTCGCCCAGGCGCTGCCCAAGGAGGACGTGCAGCGCTTCAAGGACTACGGCGTGCAGATCTACCACCCCAACTACGAGGTGTGGGACCGCCGGCTGTTCGAGCTGTACTGCCCCGGCAAGGAGCAGCACGTCGGCCGCGACGAGTGGCACCGCCGCATCCTGGACTCCGCCGAGATCTTCGGCCCGCGCAATGTGATCCCGAACTTCGTGGCGGGCGTGGAGATGGCGGAACCGTTCGGCTTCACCAGTGTCGGCGAGGCGATCGACTCCACCGCCGAGGGCCTGCGCTTCTTCATGTCGCGGGGCATCACGCCGCGCTTCACCACCTGGTGCCCCGAGCCGACGACGCCGCTCGGCAAGGCCAACCCCGAGGGTGCGCCGCTGGAGTACCACATCCGGCTGCTGGACGTGTACCGCGCGACGCTTGAGGAGTTCGGCCTTTCCTCGCCTCCCGGGTACGGTCCGGCCGGCCCCGGCAACGCCGTGTTCTCCGTCAGCTCCTTCATGGACAGCATCCCCGCCGCCCCGGCCGTGGTCGGCTGAGGTGGCCACGCTCCTGATCGTCCATCACACGCCCTCGCCCAACCTGCAGGCGATGTTCGAGGCGGTCGTCTCGGGCGCGACGACGGACGAGGTCGAGGGAGTGGACGTCGTACGGCGGCCGGCGCTGTCCGCGTCCGCCTCCGACGTGCTGGAGGCGGACGGCTATCTGCTCGGCACGACGGCGAACCTCGGCTACATGTCGGGGGCGCTCAAGCACTTCTTCGACCAGGTCTACTACCCGTGCCTGGACGCCACGCGCGGCCGCCCCTTCGGTTACTGGGTGCACGGCGGGAGCGACGTCACGGGGACCGTGCGCGGGATCCGGTCGATCACCACGGGCCTGGGGTGGGAACAGGCGGCGGCCGAGGTCACCGTCACCGGCGAGCCCTCCAAGGCCGATCTGGAGGCGTGCTGGGAGCTGGGGGCCACGCTGGCGGCCGGGCTCTCCGCCTAGGGCTTCCGGCGGCCTCCGGGGCCTTTCCTGCCCGACGTGCCGCGGCCGCACCCCCGTCCTACCGTGGAGGAGGAGAGAGGGGCACGCATGGCACTCCGGGTCCTCGACCTCACGGCACTGGAGGCTCTGCGCTCCGGCTTCGACGGCGAGATCGTCACTCCTGACGATCCGGCGTACGACGAGCACCGCACCGTCTTCAACGCGATGATCGACCGGCGTCCGGCGGTCATCGCGCTCTGCGCGTCGGCCGGGGACGTGGCGTCGGCGATCCGCCTCGCGCGGGAGCGTGAACTGGAGATCGCCGTGCGCGGTGGCGGGCACAGTGTCGCCGGCACGTCCCTGACCGACGGCGGCCTGGTGGTCGACCTGCGGCGGATGCACGCGGTGGTGGTCGATCCCCGGGCGCGTACGGCACGGGTCGGCGGCGGCTCCCTCATGAGCCATCTGGACCGCGCGACCCAGCCGTACGACCTGGCCACCACCGGCGGCCGGGTGTCGACGACAGGGGTGGGCGGCTTCACCCTGGGCGGCGGTTCGGGGTGGCTGGAGCGCAGGTTCGGGCTCGCCTGCGACAACCTGGAGGAGGCCGAACTCGTCACCGCGGACGGCACCATGGTGCGCGCCGCCGCGGACGAGAACCCCGAGCTGTTCTGGGCTCTGCATGGTGGCGGCGGCAACTTCGGCGTCGCCACCTCGCTGACGCTGCGGCTGCACCCGGTGCCGCGGATGACCGCGGCCCTGCTGCTGTGGCCGCCGGACGCGGGGCCGGAAGTGCTGCGTACGTACCGGGACTTCATGGAGTCGGCGCCGCAGGAGGTCGGCGGCGGCATGCTCTATGTGACGGCGCCGCCGGAGGACTTCGTCCCGCCGCACCTGGTGGGCACCATGGTGGCCGCCGTCCTGGTGACGTACATCGGCCAGGAGGAGCCGGCGCGGGAGCTGATCGCGCCGCTGCTGGCGCTCTCCCCCGAGGCCACGATGATCGCGGAGCTGCCGTACGCGGAACTGCAGAGCATGTTCGACGACCCGCCGGGCTACCGCAACCACTGGTCGGCGGAATACCTGGAAGGGCTGCCGGACGAGGCCGTGGAGCGCTTCTGTGCCCGGGCCCGCGCGATGGTCGTCCCCTCCCCCTCGCAGCAGGTCCTCTTTCCCTGCGGCGGCGCCATGGCGCACGGCCCGGACGACTACCCGCTGCCCTGGCGCAGTGCGGCCTGGGTCGCCCACCCCTTCGGCCTGTGGGAGAGTCCCGCGGACGACGGGCGGGCGCGGCAGTGGGCCCGCGACGTGCGCGAGGACGTGAAGCCGTGGTCCATCGGCGCCGTCTACCTCAACTTCATCGGCGACGAGGGCGCTGGGCGGGTCATCGCCGGTTTCGGCACGCACCATCTGAGCCGCCTCGCCCGGGTGAAGACCGAGTACGACCCGGACAACGTCTTCCGGCTCAACCACAACATCGAGCCCGGCTGAGCCCTGCCCCGGCCCGGCCCGGACCTGTGCGCCTTACTGCGTCTTACTGCTCGACGGGGACGATCTCGCGGCCGAGCGGCACCAGGGAGATCGGCACCATCTTGAAGTTGGCGATGCCGAAGGGGATGCCGATGATCGTCAGGCAGAAGCCGACCCCGGCGACGACATGGCCGATGGCGAGCCAGATGCCCGCGAAGATCAGCCAGATGATGTTGCCGACGGTCGAGGCGACACCCGCGTCCCGGCGCTCCACCGTGGTGCGGCCGAAGGGCCACAGCACGTAGTTGGCGATGCGCAGCGAGGCGATGCCCCACGGAATGGTGATGATGAAGATGAACATCAGCAGGCCGAGCAGGGCGTAGCCGATGGCCATCCACAGCCCCCAGATGATCAGCCACACGACGTTGAGGACGAGGTTGATCGGCTTCATGCTGTCAGCCTCCCACGGGAGCGCGGGCGATGCCCGCGAGGGATCGGTGACCGGCCCTCAGCGGCGGTGGCCGGCCATCTCCTCCAGCCGGGCGATGCGCTCGGCCATCGGGGGGTGGGTCGAGAAGAGCTTGGACGCGTCACCGGGGCGGAACGGATTGGCGATCATCAGGTGGCTGGTGGTCTCCAGCCGCGGCTCGGGCGGCAGCGGCAGGCGCTTGGTGCCCGCGTCCAGTTTGCGCAGGGCGGAGGCCAGGGCGAGCGGGTCGCCGGTGAGGCGGGCGCCGGAAGCGTCGGCCTCGTACTCGCGGGAGCGGCTGACGGCGAGCTGGATGAGGGACGCGGCGAGCGGGCCCAGGATCATCATCAGCAGCATGCCGAGCAGGCCGGGGCCCTCGTCGTCGTCGGAGCGGCCGATGGGGATCAGCCAGGCGAAGTTGACAAGGAACATCACGACGGAGGCCAGGGCGCCGGCGACCGAGGAGATGAGGATGTCGCGGTTGTAGACGTGGCTGAGCTCGTGGCCGATGACGCCGCGCAGTTCGCGCTCGTCCAGGATGCGCAGGATGCCCTCGGTGCAGCACACCGCGGCGTTGCGCGGGTTGCGGCCGGTGGCGAAGGCGTTGGGCGCCTCGGTCGGGGAGATGTAGAGCCGGGGCATCGGCTGCCGGGCGGCGGTGGAGAGCTCGCGGACCATCCGGTACAGGGCCGGGGCCTCGAACTCGCTCACCGGTCGCGCGCGCATCGCCCGCAGGGCGAGCTTGTCACTGTTCCAGTAGGCGTACGCATTGGTGCCGAGCGCGATGACGAGCGCGACGATCAGTCCGGTGCGGCCGAAGAAACTGCCGATGATCAGGATGAGTGCCGACAGTCCGCCGAGGAGCGCGGCGGTCTTCAGCCCGTTGTGCCGGCGGTGCACGGTCACCCTCCAAGATGTGCAACAGGAAGACGTTTTCTCCGTTTTCCTAGGAGAACCTCCTGTAAGGGCCAACGCCACCGGGGGGACGTTAGTTCCCTTGTGCGCTTTTCACAGGGTGCTCAAAGCAGCGCGCCGGACGCGAAGCGCAAGACGAGCTGCGGCGCGCCCGACAGGGCGATCCCGACGACGGCGGTGAGCGCGATGGCGGTCATCAGGGGCGCGGGAGTCCGGATGCGCTCGGCGGCCGCCCCGCCGGCGGCAGGAGCCTCGGCGCGGGTGAAGAGCAGGGCCGTCCAGCGCAGGTAGTACACCAGGGCGATGACGACGTTGACGGCCATGACGGCGGCCAGCCAGCCCAGGCCCGCGTCGACCGCCGAGGAGAAGACGGCGACCTTGGCGAAGAGGCCGATGACGCCCGGCGGCAGGCCGGCCAGGCAGAGCAGGAAGAAGGCCATGGCGAGCGCCGCGAACGGGTGGCGGGCGTACAGGCCGCGATAGTCGGTGAGCCGGTTGCCGGGCGCGGTGCGGCCGACGAGGGCGGCGACCCCGAAGGCGCCGAGGTTCACGGCGCCGTACATCAGGGCGTACGCCAGGGTGATGCCGACCTGGCGCTGCGGGTCTGCGTACGCGGCGGCGGCGATCGGCACCAGGAGATAGCCAGCCTGGCCGATCGAGGACCAGGCCAGCAGGCGCACCGCGCTGCGCGACTGGCCGGGGGGCTGGCGCAGGGCGGCGACATTGCCGACGGTCATGGTGAGCGCGGCCAGGACCGCGACGACCGGGCCCCACACGTGCGCGTACGGCTCGAAGGCGACGACCGTCACCAGGATGAGGCCGGAGAAACCGGCCGCCTTGCCGACGACGGACAGATAGCCGGCGACGGGCAGGGGGGCGCCGGTGTAGGTGTCGGGCACCCAGAAGTGGAAGGGGGCCACCGCGAGCTTGAAGGCGAAGCCGACGACGGTGAGGGCGGCGCCCGCGGCGGCGAGGGTGTCCAGGCGCGGGTCGACCGCGTCCAGGCCCCGGGCGATGGCGCTCAGGTGGAGGGTGCCGGTCGCGGCGTAGACGAAGCTGACGCCCAGGAGGGTGACCGCGGTCGCGGCGACGGAGGTGAGGAAGAACTTCAGGGCCGCCTCGCCCGACAGCCGGTCGCCGCGGCGCAGGCCCACGAGCGCGAAGGACGGCAGCGTGGTGACCTCCAGCGCGATGACGAGGGTCGCCAGGTCGCGGGAGGCGGGCAGCAGCGCGGCGCCGGAGGCCGAGGACAGCAGCAGGAACCAGAACTCGCCGGCCGGCATCCGGTCCATCAAGTGGACGGAGAGCAGGGCGGCGACCAGCGCCCCGGCCAGCACCAGCAGCTGGACCACCAGGGTGAAGTGGTCGGCGACGTAGGAGCACTCGCGCGGGCTGCCGACGAGGCAGAAGGTGGTGCGGTCGCCGTCCAGCAGCGGCAGCAGGCTGAGCCCGGCCAGGACGAGGCCGCCGACGGTGATCCAGGCGAGCACCCGCTTGCGGCCCTCGGGCAGGAACAGATCGGCCACGAGCACGACCAGCGCGGCCGCCGCGGCGATGGCGGGCGGCGCGATCGCCGCCCAGTCGACGGACTGGATGACGGAGGTGGCGAGGGGGCTCATCAGCTGCCTCCGAGCAGGGAGCGCACGGCCGGGTCGGTCAGGCCGAGCAGGACGGCGGGCCACAGGCCGGCCAGGACGGTGAGGGCGACCAGCGGGGTCCAGGCCGCGAACTCGTAGCCCCGGACGTCGGCGAGGGCCGGGGCGCCGGTGTAGGTGTCGCGGTCGCCCATGCAGACGCGCCGCACGACGACCAGGAGGTAGGCGGCGGTCAGCAGGGTCCCGAACGCGGCGATCGCGGTGAACGTCAGGTACGCGCCCCGGTCCAGGCCCGCGGCGGGCTTGAAGGCGCCGAACATGGCGAGCATCTCGCCCCAGAAGCCGGCCAGTCCCGGCAGGCCGAGGGAGGCGACGGCGGCGAAGGCGAGCAGGCCGCCCATGCGGGGGGCGCGGCCGTAGAGCGCCGCGCCGGTCCGGCCGGCCAGGCCGTCCAGGTCGGTGGTGCCGTAGCGGTCCTTCAGCGCGCCGACCAGGAAGAAGAGCAGGCCCGTGATCAGGCCGTGGGCGATGTTGGCGAAGAGCGCGCCGTTGACGCCGGTCGGGGTCAGCGTGGCGATGCCCAGCAGCACGAAGCCCATGTGGCCGACGGAGCTGTAGGCGATCAGGCGCTTGAGGTCGCCGCCGGCGCCGCTGCGGGCCAGGGCCAGGCAGGCCAGCGATCCGTAGATGATCCCGACGACGGCGAAGGCGGCCAGGTAGGGCGCGAAGGTCCGCATGCCGTCGGGGGCGATCGGCAGGAGGATCCGCACGAAGCCGTACGTGCCCATCTTCAGCAGGACGCCCGCGAGCAGCACCGAGCCGACCGTGGGGGCCGCGGTGTGGGCGTCGGGGAGCCAGCTGTGCAGCGGCCACATCGGGGCCTTCACGGCGAGGCCGATGCCGATGGCGAGGACGGCGATCAGCTGCGTGGAGTGACTGAGCGCAGCTCCGGGGCCACTGTCAGTGGCGAGTGCCACCATGTCGAAAGTGCCGGCCTTCACCCCGATGAGGAGCAGGCCGAGCAGCATGACCACGGAGCCGAGCAGTGTGTAGAGGATGAAGCGGAGGGCGGACTTCTCCCGGTTCTCGCCGCCCCAGCGGGCGATGAGGAAGTACATCGGGATGAGGACCGTCTCGAAGGCCAGGAAGAAGAGCACCAGGTCGAGCACGGCGAACGTCGCCAGCGTGCCCGACTCCAGGACCAGCAGGAGCGCGACGAAGGCCTTCGGGGACGGGCCCGCGGGCATCTTGAAGTAGCTGTAGAGCGCGCAGAGGAAGGTCAGCAGCGCGGTCAGGACGAGAAGGGGGAGGCTGATGCCGTCGACACCGAGGTGGAGGTGGATGCCGAGCGCCGGGATCCAGTTGATGTCGGTGGTGGCCTGCATCGTCGCGGGCCGGCCGTGGTCGAAACCGGCGGCCAGGACGACGGTGAGGGCGAACACCGCACCGGTGACGGTCACACCGTGGCGCAGCAGGGCCTGGTCGGGGTCCTTGCCCTTGAGGCCGGGCGGGGGCGGCAGCAGGGCGCCGACCGCGCCGAGCAGCGGCAGGACGACGACGGCCGCGAGGACGTACTGGAGGACGGTGTCGTTCACGGCTCACGCTCCGACGGCGACGAGGACGGCGAGGATCACGGAGCCGGCCAGCAGCACGCTGACATAGGTCTGCACATTGCCCGTCTGGGTGCGGCGCACGACCGCGCCGAGCAGCCGGGGCAGGCCGCCCGCGCCGCGCACGTACGTCTCCACGACCTCCCGGTCGAGGAAGCGCACGAGGCCCGACGCGGCGAGCACGGGGCGGACGAACAGCGCCGAGTAGACGGCGTCGAGGCGGAAGCCGTGCGAGGCGGGGCCGAAGAGCGGGCCGAGCAGGAGGCGTCCGGGGTCGGCGGGGTCGTGCGCGGCGGCGACGTCCCCGTAGACCTGTTCGTGCGTCTGGAGCGCGGCGGCCTCGGTGAGGGCGGGCTCCTCCTCGGCGGCCTCGGCGGTCACGACCGCGCCGAGCGGCGCACGGCGGCGGGCGGACACGGCCTGCCAGGCGCCGTAGGTGGCGAGCACGCCGACGAGGGCGAGGCCGACGCCGAGGATCGAGGTCACCAGGGTCGGGGCGAGTGCGTTGCCGTCGAACCAGGCGGGGAGGTCGAGGAGGGAGGGCACCAGGGAGACCGCGCCGAAGGCCAGGGTGGGGACGGCCAGCACCCACAGCACGGCGTTCATGACGGCCGGTTCCTTGCCGTGGGCCTCGGGGGCGGCCGCGCCATGGCCGCGGAAGGCCAGGAGGAAGAGCCGGGTGGCGTAGCCAGCGGTCAGTACGGCGGTGACCAGGGCGGCGATCAGGACCAGCCAGCCGACCGCCGCCGGGACGTGCTCGGCGTGGCCGGAGGAGGCGTGCTCGGCGGCACGCAGCACGGACTCCTTGGAGAAGAAGCCGGAGAAGGGGGGGATCGCGGCCAGGGCCGCCAGGGCGATGCCCATCGTCCACATGGCGTCCGGCGCGCGCTTGCCGACGTCGCCCATGCGGGACATCGCGGCGAGCGAGTTGGTGCCCGCCGCGTGGATGACCACGCCCGCGGCGAGGAAGAGCAGGGCCTTGAAGGCGCCGTGCGACAGGAGGTGGAAGACGGCGGCGCTGCGGTCGCCGACGGCGAGGGCACCGGCCATGTAGCCCAGCTGGCCGATCGTGGAGTACGCCAGGACGCGCTTGATGTCGTCCTGGGCGAACGCCGCGAGTCCCGAGCCGACCATGGTCACGGCGGCCATCACCGCGAGCACCGCGAGCACCGCGGCGGACGCCTCGAAGACCGGCAGCAGCCGGGCGACGAGGTAGATGCCGGCGGCGACCATCGTGGCCGCGTGGATCAGCGCCGACACCGGCGTGGGGCCGGCCATGGCGTCCGGCAGCCAGGTGTGCAGCGGGAACTGCGCGGACTTGCCCGCCACACCGGCGAGCAGCAGCAGGCCGATCACGGTCGGGTGGGCGAGGCCGCCGTGGGTGGCCGCCGTGAGGATGCCGTTGATCCGGAACGTGCCGGCGTCGGCGGCCAGCGCGAAGACGCCGATCAGGAAGGGGACGTCGCCGAGCTTGGTGACCAGGAACGCCTTGAGGGAGGCGGCACGGGCCACCTCGGTCTCCCAGTAGTGGCCGACCAGGAAGTAGGAGCAGATGCCCATGATCTCCCAGCCCACCAGCAGCACCATCAGGTCGCCGGTGTAGACGACCAGGAACATGGCGGCGGTGAAGAGGGAGACCAGCGCGGAGTAGGAGGCGTAGCGCGGGTCGTCGCGCAGGTACGCGGTGGAGTACAGCTGCACGCAGGTCGCGACAAGGCCGACGAGCACGGCGATGAGCACGGCGAAGCCGTCGAGGTGCAGGGCGAGGTCGATGGGCACCGAGCCGGTCGGCGTCAGCCGGGTGGCCGCGTCGGTGGCCGCGCCGCTGCCCTGGCGGACGGCGACGATCACGGCGAGCACGAAGGCGGTCGCGGTCGGCAGGACGGCCAGCGGCCGGACGAAGCCGGGCGCGGTGCGGCCGAGCAGCAGGGCGCCGGCGGCGCCGAGGAAGGGGAGAAGGGGGACGAGGACGGCGAGGGTCGTCAGGGTCACGCGGCGGCCTCGGCGTTCTGCTCGGGCTTCTCGGGGCTCTCGGGATTCTCGGAAGCTGCAGTGGACACGCCTCCATCGTCCTCGCCGTCGCCGGAGGCGAGTTCGGTGAGCCGGTCGATGTCCGAGGTGCCCCGGTTGCGGTACACGAGCAGGACGATGGCGAGCCCGATGCCGATCTCGGCGGCGGCGATGACGATGACGAAGAGCGTCAGCGCCTGCCCCGCGTGCAGGGTGTCGCGCAGCCACACGTCGAAGGCGACCAGATTGAGGTTGACCGCGTTCAGCATCAGCTCGACCGACATCAGGACGAGGATCGCGTTGCGCCGGGCGAGGACCCCGTACAGGCCGACGCAGAAGAGGAGGACGGCCAGGACGGCCGGATAGGCGAGATGCATCAGCGCTCCCCGGGCTGCTGACGGGACTGCTTGCGGGACAGGACGATGGCACCGACCAACGCGGCCAGCAGGAGCACGGACAGCGCCTCGAACGGCAGCACCCAGTGCCGGAAGAGGATCTGCCCGGTGATCTTGGTGGAGCCCTGCACTCCGTGGTCCACGTCGATCCAGGTGGCCCGGAAGGCGTCGACGACCAGCCACACCAGCGTGCCCGCGGACGCGATCCCGACGGCCAGGGCGGCGATCCGGTTGCCCGAATCGGCGTCCGGGGAGGGGCCGATGGGCGCCTTGGTGAGCATCAGGCCGAACAGGACGAGGACGACGACGGAGCCGACGTAGATCAGCACCTGCACCCAGGCGATGAACTCCGCGGTGAGCAGGAGGTATTCGACGGCGACCCCGCCGAGCGCGACCACCAGCCACAGGGCGGCGTGCACCAGGTGCTTGGTGGTGACGCTGACCACGGCCGCGGCGAGGGTCGCGACGCCGACGAGGACGAAGACGATCTCCACGCCCGTCGGGGACAGGAAGCCCGGGTGGGCCGCTGCGACGAGGTTCACGCGTCGCCCTCCGCCTGCTGCGCGGCGGCGGCCGCGGCCTTCTCGGCGGCCTTGCGCGCCGCGCCGAGCTCCTTGGGCTCCTCGGCGGCGGGGTCGAGCGGCGGCGGGGCGGGCACCGTCCACATCCACTCGCGCAGCTTGTCGCGCTCGTGGGTGAGGTCGAGGATGTCGGTCTCCGCGTACTCGAACTCCGGCGACCAGAACAGCGCGTCGAAGGGGCACACCTCGATGCAGATGCCGCAGTACATGCAGAGCGAGAAGTCGATGGCGAAACGGTCCAGCACATTGCGGCTGCGCTCGCGGCCGCCGGGCGCGGCGGCCGGCATCGTCTCCTTGTGGGAGTCGATGTAGATGCACCAGTCGGGGCACTCGCGCGCGCAGAGCATGCAGACCGTGCAGTTCTCCTCGAACAGCGCGATCACGCCGCGGCTGCGCGGCGGGAGTTCGGGCTGTGCCTCGGGGTACTGCGCGGTGTGCGAGCGCCGCGTCATCGTGCGGAGGGTGACGGCCAGGCCCTTGGCGAGGCCGGAACCGGGGATGCCCATCAGGAGGTCACCACCTTCACCACGCCGGTGAGCGCGATCTGGGCGAGGGCGAGCGGGATGAGGAAGGTCCAGGCGAAGCGCTGCAGCTGGTCCTCGCGCATGCGGGGGTAGGTGACCCGGAGCCAGATGACGACGAAGGCCAGCAGGCCGGTCTTGACCAGCGTCCACAGCCAGCCGAGGCTGTCGGACCACGGGCCGTGCCAGCCGCCAAGGAACAGGACGGCGGTCAGCCCGCACAGCACGACGATGCCCGCGTACTCGGCGAGCAGGAACAGCGCGAAGCGCAGACCCGTGTACTCGGTGTAGGCGCCGAAGATGATCTCCGAGTCGGCCACCGGCATGTCGAACGGCGGCCGCTGCAGCTCCGCCAGGCCCGCGGTGAAGAAGACGACGGCGCCGATCAGCTGCCACGGCGTCCACCACCACTGGTACGCCTCCACGATGCCGGGCAGCGAGAGCGTCCCGGCGGCCATCGCGACGGACGCGGCGGCCAGCAGCATTGGCAGTTCGTACGACATCAGCTGCGCGGCGGTCCGCAGGCCGCCGAGCAGGGAGAACTTGTTGGCCGAGGCCCAGCCCGCCATGAGCGAGCCGAGGACGCCGACGCCCATCACGGCCAGCACGAAGAACAGGCCGGCGTCGATGGTCTGGCCGACGAGGCCGTTCGGGCCGAGCGGGATCGCGGCGAGGACGAGGAGGTAGGGCAGCAGCGCGACGGCCGGAGCCAGTTGGAAGACCTTGCGGTCGGCGTCGGCCGGGACCACGTCCTCCTTCTGCGCGAACTTCACGCCGTCGGCGACGAGTTGCGCCCAGCCGTGGAACCCGCCCGCATACATCGGGCCGAGGCGGCCCTGCATGTGGGCCATCACCTTGTGCTCGGTCTGACCGACGACGAGAGGCAGCACGAGGAAGACGACGAGGACGGCGAGCAGCCGCAGGATGACGTCGAGTACGTCGCTCATGGGGTGCCGCCTCCTTCTGCCTTGTCGCCGTCGTTGCCGTTCTCGCCGTCGTTGCCATTGCCGTTGTCGCCGCTGCCCTCCGGTTCCGCGGGCGGGGGCGCCGGCGCGGCGGGCGCGGGTGCCGGGGTGTCCTGGGGGACCTCCCAGGGGGCGTCCGGGGTGCGCTTGCGCGGCGCGGCGGGGGCGTCGGCGGCCGTCTGACTGACCGAGCCCTCCGAGACGCTGCGGGAACGCCGGGCGGGGCCGGGCGGGGCGGCGGCGTCCGTGGTCGCGGCCTGGCTGGCGGGGCCGGGCGGGGCGGCGGCGTCCGTGGTCGCGGCCTGGCTGGCGGAGCCCTCCGTGACGCTGCGGGCGCGCCGGGCGGGGCGCTCCCCCGCGGCGGCGGCTCCGGCACCGGCCGCGCGCGAGGTACGGGCGGGACGCGCCGGGGCAGGCGGGAGCTGGCCCTTCAGCGGGCCCCAGTCGTTGGGGTCGGGCACGCCCGGAGGCAGCATCTGGCGCCGCTTGGGCCCCCCATGCTCTGGCTCTCCCGGCTCCTTCGCCCCCGGCCACGCCTTCGCGACCCGCGCCGCCAGGACGAAGTCCTTGCGCAGCGGGTGCCCCTCGAAGCCGTCGGGCAGCAGCAGCGGCGCCAGGTGCGGGTGGCCGGTGAAGCCGATGCCGAACATCTCGTGGGTCTCGCGCTCGTGCCAGGCGGCGCCGGCGTAGACCCCGGTGGCGGTCGGCAGCGCCGGCGCGTCGTGCGGGACGGTCGTGCGGATCAGCAGCCGCCGCACGGAACCGACGGCCGGGGCCACGACGTGGGCGCAGACCTGGAAGCCGGTGCCGGGCTCGTCGACGGCGCTGAGCCAGTCGAAGAAGGTGCAGCCGAGCACGTCGCGGGCGGCCTGGAGGGCGCCGGTCCACGCGCCGGCGGGCACGTCCACGGTGAGCAGGCCGTACGCCTCCTCCGCCGTGGCCTCCGGGCCGAAGACCTCGGTGACGGCCGCCGGGTCGGACAGCCGGTCGAAGGGGGTGGTCACTTCGCGGCCTCCCCTGGCGGCGGCGGTGCCTGCACCAGGCCGCTGCGCAGCGCGCCGGCGGACACCTGCGGGGCGCCGCCCTCGCCGTACCGCTCACTCAGCGACTCGCGGGCGATCTTCTCCTGGAGCTTGAGGATGCCCTGCAGCAGCGCTTCGGGGCGCGGCGGGCAGCCGGGCACATAGACGTCGACGGGGATGATCTGGTCGACGCCCTTGGTGACGGCGTACGAGTCCCAGTAGGGCCCGCCGCAGTTGGAGCAGGCGCCGAAGGAGATCACGTACTTGGGCTCGGGCATCTGCTCGTACAGGCGCTTGACGGCGGGCGCCATCTTGTCGGTCACCGTGCCCGAGACGATCATGAGGTCGGCCTGGCGCGGACCGGGCGCGAAGGGGATCACGCCGAGCCGGATGAAGTCGTGCCGGGCCATGGAGGCGGCGATGAACTCGATGGCGCAGCAGGCGAGCCCGAAGTTGAAGACCCACAGGCTGTAGCGGCGGCCCCAGTTGAGGACCACCTTCATGGGTTCGGGTGCGAGGCGGGCCAGCGTGCCGAGCCTGCGCGGCTCAGGCAGGTACTGGGGCTCGGGGGCGGTCACGTCCATTCCAGGACCCCCTTCTTCCATGCGTAGAGCAGGCCGACGGCGAGGAAGCCGAGGAAGACGAACATCTCCACCAGCGTCGCGCCGCCGTATCCCGGGGCCGCGTAGACCGTCGCCCACGGGAAGAGGAAGACCGCGTCGACCGCGAAGATCACATAGAGGAAGGAGTAGACGTAGTAGCGGATCTGGGTGTGCGCCCAGCCCTCGCCGACCGGGTCGACGCCGCACTCGTACGTGAGCATCTTCTCCTGCGTGGGCACGACCGGCCGCAGCAGACGGCCGGCCCCGAAGGCCACGGCCACGAAGAGCACCCCGAGCACCGCGACCAGGCCGACGACCGAGTAGCCGTGGAAGTAGTCCACGTCCGTCCGCCCCTCGTTCTCTCGTCGTTCGCGCGTTGTCCAGTGATCCCGGCGGATCTTTAAGCGATCTGTACGAACGGAGTCTAGGCCCTGCTCCAGGCGTCGCAGCCACCCCGCCTGGGCGGGGTACGGATAACCCCACCTTGTCCCGGCAGGCGCACCCCATGGCGGCAGCCCCCCGCCCACCGGCAGGCTTGGCCCCATGACCACCAACTCCCAGCGCGGGGACGCCCCGCTCCCACCGGCGCGGCTCGCCTTCGACCCGGTGACGTGGAAGGAGATCGCGTATCTCCTGACGAACCTGGCGGTCGATCTCGTGGGCTTCGTCTATGTCGTCGTCGTGCTGTCCCTCGGCATCGGCCTGTCGGTCACGGTGGTCGGCCTGCCGCTGCTGGCGCTGGGGCTGGCCGGGTGCCGGCTGCTGGGGTGGCTGGAACGGAAGCGGGCGCGCGGGATGCTCGGGGTGGCGGTGGACGAGCCGCGTCCGCTGCGGCCTGGGCGGATGGGCTTCTTCCCCTGGCTGTGGACGTCGTTGAAGGACCCGGTGGCATGGCGGCACGCGCTGTACTTCCTCGCCCGGCTGCCGTGGGGCATCGCCACCTTCACCATCGTCCTGACGTCGCTGTTCGTGGCGTGGCCGGTGCTGCCGTTCATCGCCCGGGGGCTGGCGAACGCGGACCGGGCGATGGTGCGCGCCCTGCTGTCGCCCTCGGACGAGCTGGAGCGGCGGATCGCCGAGCTGGAGTCCGACCGGGGCACCGTGGTGGACACCGCCGCCGCCGACCTGCGGCGCATCGAACGGGATCTGCACGACGGGGCGCAGGCCCGGCTGGTGGCCCTGGCCATGGACCTCGGTCTGGCCAAGGAGAAGCTGCAGGAGGACCCGGAGGCGGCGGCCAGGATGGTCGGCGACGCCCACGGCGAGGTGAAGCTCGCCCTCCAGGAGCTGCGCGACCTGGCCCGCGGCATCCACCCGGCGGTCCTGACCGACCGCGGCCTGGACGCGGCCCTGTCCTCCGTGGCCGCACGCTGCACCGTGCCGGTCCAGGTGAGCGTCGACCTGCCGGCCCGGCCGGCGCCCGCCATCGAGGGCATCGCGTACTTCACCGTCTCCGAACTGCTCCAGAACATCAGCAAGCACAGCGGGGCGGACCATGCCGCGGTGGAGCTGTGGCGGTCCGACGGGCGCCTGATGATCCAAGTGCGGGACGACGGCCGGGGCGGCGCGAGCACCGCGAGGGGCAGCGGCCTGGCCGGGCTCACCGAGCGGCTGGGCTCCGTGGACGGCCTGCTGGTCATCGACTCCCCCCAGGGCGGACCCACGACGGTGACGGCCGAGCTGCCGTGGCGCGACCGCGACTGACCGCGGGCCCGGCCGGCGGTCCGGGGGCCGGGGTGGGGTTTTCCCCAGGCCGAAGAGGCCGATCCGCACCATGGGCCGGAGCGCCCGCGGCGGCGAGGCTGGAAGCGTGCACGGAACAGTGGCACGAGGGCACCACAGGCACAGGGAGAAAGGGACGGACGTGACCATGGCATACGGTTTCCCGGAGCCGCGAGAGCACCGGTTGCCCGCGGCGTTGCGAGCGCCGATCGAGGCCCGCACCTGGCGCGAACTCCTCTACCTGGTGCTCAACCTGCCGATGGGCATCATCGGCTTCACCTTCGCGGTGACGATGCTGTCCCTGGGCGCCGGTCTGCTGGTGACCTTCCTCGGCCTGCCGGTCCTGGCGCTGGCGCTGGCCGGCTGCCGCGGCCTCGGCATGGTGGAGCGCGAGCGGGCCCGCAAGTGCCTGCACCTGGACGTGGCCGAGCCGGCGCCCCTGCGCCGGAAGCCGGGGCAGGGCTTCATGGCGTGGCTGGGCGGCCAGCTCACCAACGGCACGTCCTGGCGGCACGTCCTCTACTGCTTCGTGCACTTCCCGTGGGGCGTCTTCACCTTCACCGTGGCGATCTCCTTCTTCACCTACGGGTGGGGCATGCTCACCTACCCGCTGTGGCGGTGGGTCTTCCCGGCGTACACCGACCAGCCGGGTCTGCAGCTGTACGGGGACGGGCACGGCCGCGGCTGGTACCTGGACTCCCCCTTCGAGCTGGCGGCCACCTCCGCGGTGGGGCTGCTGCTGGTGCTGGCCACGCCGTGGCTGATCCGCGGCATGGCGTACGTCGACCGCGGGCTGGTCACCGGGCTGCTCGGCCCGTCCCGGCTGGCCAGCCGGGTCACCGAGCTGGAGTCCGACCGGGGCACCGTGGTGGACACCGCCGCCGCCGACCTGCGGCGCATCGAACGGGATCTGCACGACGGCGCGCAGGCCCGGCTGGTGGCCCTGGCCATGGACCTGGGCCTGGCCAAGGAGAAGCTCCACGAGGACCCGGAGGCCGCCGCGACCATGGTCGAGGAGGCGCACGGCGAGGTGAAGCTCGCCCTCCAGGAGCTGCGCGACCTGGCCCGCGGCATCCACCCGGCGGTCCTGACCGACCGCGGCCTGGACGCGGCCCTGTCCTCACTGGCCGCACGCTGCACCGTGCCGGTCCAGGTGAGCGTCGACCTGCCGGCCCGCCCGGTGCCCGCGATCGAGGGCATCGCGTACTTCACCGTCTCCGAACTGCTCCAGAACATCAGCAAGCACAGCGGGGCCTCGCGGGCGACCCTCGACCTGTGGCGCTCCGGCGACCGGCTGATGATCCACGTCGTCGACAACGGCCGCGGCGGCGCGAGCACCGCCGCCGGCTCGGGCCTGGCCGGGCTCGCCGAGCGGCTGGGCGCGGTGGACGGCGTGCTGGCCGTGGACTCCCCGGCCGGCGGTCCGACGACCATCGCGGCGGAACTGCCCTGGCGCACCTGACCGACGAGCCGGTCCCCCGCCCTCCCCGGCGCGGCAAGGCCGTGTGCCTTCCGCCGGAAGCTGGAATGCTGGGGAGGGACACGTCGACGTCGACCTGGGGGCCGGAAGCGTGGAGGACAGGGTGCGCGTGGTCATCGCCGAGGATTCGGTGCTGCTGCGGGAGGGGCTGACCCGGCTGCTGACCGACCGGGGGCACGAGGTCGTGGCGGGGGTGGGGGACGCCGAGGCGCTGCTGAAGGTGATCACGGAGCTCGCGGCCGAGGACGCCGTGCCCGATGTCGTCGTCGCCGACGTGCGCATGCCGCCCACCCACACCGACGAGGGCGTGCGCGCGGCGGTCCGGCTGCGCCGCGACCACCCGGGGCTGGGTGTGCTCGTGCTGTCGCAGTACGTGGAGGAGCAGTACGCCACCGAGCTGCTGGCGGGCAGCAGCCGCGGGGTCGGCTACCTGCTCAAGGACCGGGTGGCCGACGTGCGGGAGTTTGTCGACGCCGTGGTCCGGGTGGCCGCGGGCGGGACCGCGCTGGACCCGGAGGTGGTGGCCCAGCTGCTGGGCCGCAGCCGCAAGCAGGACGTGCTGACGGGGCTGACGCCGCGGGAGCGCGAGGTGCTGGGACTGATGGCCGAGGGGCGGACGAACTCCGCGATCGCCAAGCAGCTCGTGGTCAGCGACGGCGCGGTGGAGAAGCACGTGAGCAACATCTTCCTGAAGCTGGGGCTGGCACCCAGCGTCGGGGACCACCGGCGTGTGCTGGCCGTGCTGACGTACCTGAAATCGTAGCCTTCTGACATATTGTCAGATTCGGTCGCGGGCACACGGAACTGCGGGGAGGACGGCAGGCGTCCCCGCGCGTGGGGCCTTCGTGTCCCGCGCGGTCCCACCCTGTGGGAACACCCGGGAAGGCGACCCTTACCCACGTACGATGGCGCGTGGGACAAAAGGTCACGGCTCCGGCCGTGTGCCGCCGCCTCGAAGGAGGTCCGATTCAGTGACCAGCCAGGTCAGCAGCGCGTCAGGCACCGACCATCCCGTTCTGGGTGAGCAGCGGAAACCGGCCAAGGAAACCAGGAAACTCGACCGGGTCGTCATCCGTTTCGCAGGGGACTCCGGCGACGGCATGCAGCTCACGGGAGATCGGTTCACCTCGGAAACGGCGTCGTTCGGCAACGATCTTTCGACGCTGCCGAACTTCCCCGCCGAGATCCGGGCACCCGCAGGCACCCTGCCGGGCGTCTCGAGCTTCCAGCTGCACTTCGCCGACCACGACATCCTCACCCCGGGCGACGCCCCGAACGTGCTGGTCGCGATGAACCCGGCGGCGCTGAAGGCGAACATCGGCGACCTGCCGCGCGGCGCC
Source organism: Streptomyces sp. NPDC058691 (assembly GCF_042714775.1). Lineage (NCBI taxonomy): Bacteria > Bacillati > Actinomycetota > Actinomycetes > Kitasatosporales > Streptomycetaceae > Streptomyces > Streptomyces sp. NPDC058691. The sequence continues at coordinate 37,688 of NZ_JBHXSO010000017.1, forward strand.
GAGATCATCGTCAACACCGACGAATTCACCACCCGCGCGATGACGAAGGTCGGCTACGCCGTCTCGCCCCTGGAGGACGACTCCCTGTCGGCCTACGCGGTGCACCCGGTGCCGCTGACCACCTTGACGGTGGAAGCCCTCAAGGACTTCCCGCTGAGCCGCAAGGAGGCCGAGCGCAGCAAGAACATGTTCGCGCTCGGACTGCTCTCCTGGATGTACCACCGGCCCACCGAGGGCACCGAGGACTTCCTGCGCAAGAAGTTCGCGAAGAAGCCCGACCTCGCCGAGGCGAACGTCGCCGCCTTCCGCGCCGGCTGGAACTTCGGCGAGACCACCGAGGACTTCGCCGTCAGCTACGAGGTGGCCCCCGCGGAACAGGCCTTCCCGGCCGGCACCTACCGCAACATCTCCGGGAACCTGGCCCTGTCCTACGGCCTGGTCGCCGCGAGCCGCCAAGCCGACCTGCCGCTCTTCCTGGGCTCGTACCCGATCACCCCGGCCTCGGACATCCTGCACGAGCTGAGCAAGCACAAGAACTTCGGCGTGCGCACCTTCCAGGCCGAGGACGAGATCGCCGGCATCGGCGCGGCGCTCGGCGCGGCCTTCGGCGGCTCGCTGGCCGTCACCACGACCTCCGGCCCCGGTGTGGCGCTGAAGTCGGAGACGATCGGCCTGGCGGTGTCGCTGGAACTGCCGCTGCTGGTGATCGACATCCAGCGCGGCGGGCCGTCGACCGGTCTGCCGACCAAGACCGAGCAGGCCGATCTGCTGCAGGCGATGTACGGCCGCAACGGCGAGGCGCCGGTGCCCATCGTGGCGCCCCGCACCCCGGGCGACTGCTTCGACGCCGCGCTGGAGGCGGCCCGGATCGCGCTGACGTACCGGACGCCGGTCCTGCTGCTCTCCGACGGCTACCTGGCCAACGGCTCCGAGCCCTGGCGCGTCCCTGAGCTGGACGAACTTCCGGACCTGCGGGTGCAGTTCGCCACCACGCGCAACCACGTGGCCGAGGACGGCACCGAGGAGTTCTGGCCCTACCAGCGCGATCCCGAGACTCTGGCCCGTCCCTGGGCGGTGCCGGGCACACCCGGGCTGGAGCACCGGATCGGCGGCATCGAGAAGCAGGACGGCACGGGCCACATCTCGTACGACCCGGCCAACCACGACCACATGGTGCGCACCCGGCAGGCCAAGATCGACGGCATCAAGGTGCCGGACGTGACCGTGGACGACCCCGGCGGCGCCGCGCGCACCCTGGTCATCGGCTGGGGCTCGACGTACGGGCCGATCACGGCGGCCGTACGGCGCATCAGGAGCGCAGGGGGCGCGGTCGCACAGGTCCATCTGCGCCATCTGAACCCCTTCCCGGGGAATCTCGGTGAGGTCCTGAAGCGTTACGACAAGGTGGTGGTGCCGGAGATGAACCTCGGCCAGCTCGCCCACCTGTTGCGGGCGAAGTACCTGGTCGACGCCCGCTCCCACACCCAGGTCACCGGCCTGCCCTTCAAGGCCGAGCAACTCGCTGCCGCCATCCAGGAGGAGAGCGCAGATGTCTGAGGCTCCTGCCGTCGACCATCCGGCCCCGGGGCTCCCGGCGCTGTCCCTGGTCCCCAAGGCCGACGCCAAGCAGTCCATGCGGGACTTCAAGTCGGACCAGGAAGTGCGCTGGTGCCCCGGATGCGGCGACTACGCCATCCTCGCCGCCGTACAGGGCTTCATGCCCGAACTGGGCCTGGCCAGGGAGAACATCGTCTTCGTCTCCGGGATCGGCTGCTCCTCCCGCTTCCCGTACTACATGAACACCTACGGGATGCACTCCATCCACGGCCGCGCCCCGGCCATCGCGACCGGGCTCGCCGCCTCGCGGCGCGACCTGTCGGTGTGGGTGGTCACCGGTGACGGCGACGGGCTGTCGATCGGCGGCAACCACCTGATCCACGCGTTGCGGCGCAATGTGAACCTGAAGATCCTGCTCTTCAACAACCGGATCTACGGGCTCACCAAGGGGCAGTACAGCCCGACGTCCGAGCTGGGGAAGATCACCAAGTCCACGCCCATGGGCTCGCTGGACGCGCCGTTCAACCCGGTGTCGCTGGCGCTCGGCGCGGAGGCCTCCTTCGTCGCCCGCACCATCGACTCCGACCGCAAGCACCTCACGAGCGTGCTGCGCGCGGCGGCGGCGCACCCGGGCACCGCGATCGTGGAGATCTACCAGAACTGCAACATCTTCAACGACGGCGCCTTCGATGCGCTCAAGGACCGCGCCACGGCCGAGGAAGCGGTGATCCGCCTGGAACACGGTCAGCCCGTGCGGTTCGGCGCCGACGGCGCCAAGGGCGTCGTGCGCGACCGGGCCACGGGGGACCTGAAGGTCGTGGAGGTCACCGAGGCCAACCAGGACGAGATCCTGGTGCACGACGCGCACGCGGCGTCGCCCACCACCGCCTTCGCCCTGTCCCGCCTCGCCGACCCCGACACGCTGCACCACACGCCGATCGGGGTGCTGCGCAGCGTCGTCAGACCGGTCTACGACGACCTGATGTCGGAGCAGCTGGAGCGCTCCGTCGAGCAGCACGGCAAGGGCGACCTGTCCTCGCTGCTCGCCGGCGGCGACACCTGGACGGTCGTCGGCTGACGCGCCGTTCCCGCCCTCTTCCGGGGCCCGGGCCTGTCGATCAGGCCCGGGCCCCTTCGTATGCCTCGCGGGCCCCGTCGTACGCCTCGCGGGCCTCCGCGACCTGCTCGGTGCGGCTCTCCGCCCATCGGGCCAGGCCCCAGACCTGGTCGGCGGCCTCCTTGCCGAGCGGGGTGAGGGAGTACTCGACGCGCGGCGGGATCACCGGGTACGCCTGGCGGCGCACGAAGCCGTCCCGCTCCAGGGTCTGCAGGGTCTGCGCGAGCATCTTCTCGCTGACGCCCCCGACGGTGCGCCGCAGCTCGCTGAAGCGACGGGTGCCGTCGATCAGCGCGGCCAGCACGAGAACACCCCACCGGCTGGTGACGTGTTCGAGGATCACGCGCGAGGGGCAGTTGCGGGCGTTCACATCCGGCGTCCCCAGCACGGCGGCGAGCTCTTCCCTTACGTCCATGCCACTACCTTACCCAGAAGTGGGTACTTTCCCAGAGTTAGTACCCCACCTAGGGTTAGTCCCGCATCCGCACTTAATTGGACTCGCCCGACTGGAGTGAACCCCTCATGAGCATCGTCGTCACCGGAGCCACCGGACATCTGGGCCGCCTCGTCATCGACGAGCTGCTGGCCGGAGCCGGGGTCCCGGCCGACCGGGTCGTGGCCGTCGTGCGCGACGCGGAGAAGGCGTCGGACATCGCCGCGCGCGGTGTGGAGCTGCGGGTCGCCGACTACAGCGCTCCCGACACCCTCAAGGGCGCCTTCCAGGAGGGCGACGTCGTCCTGCTGATCTCCGGCAGCGAGGTCGGGCAGCGCGTCGCGCAGCACGCGGCCGTGATCGACGCCGCCAAGAAGGCGGGCGTCGCGCGCCTGGTCTACACCGGCATCCTGGGCGGCCCGGCCGCCGACTTCACGCTCGGCGACGAGCACAAGGCCACCGAGCAGGCGCTGCTCGACTCCGGACTGACCTACACCCTGCTGCGCAACGGCTGGTACACCGAGAACTACACCGCCCAGATCCCCGTCCAGCTGGAGCACGGCGTCGTCGGCAGCGCGGGCGAGGGCCGGGTGGGCACCGCGCCCCGCCGCGACTTCGCCGCCGCGGCTGCCGCCGTCCTGACCGGCGAGGGCCACGAGAACAAGACCTACGAGCTCAGCGGCGACCACGCCTGGACGCTGGCCGAGTACGCGGCGGAACTGTCCCGGCAGTCCGGCCGCACGGTCACCTACACCGACCTGCCCGAGGCGGCGTTCGCTGAGGTCCTCGTCGGCGCCGGCCTGCCCGCGCCGGTCGCCGCGATCTTCGCCGACTGCGACGCCCACGGCATCGCCCCCGGCCTGCTGGAGGGCGGCAGTGGCGACCTGAGCCGGCTCATCGGCCGCCCGACCACGCCGCTCGCGGACACGATCGCGGAGGCGCTCAAGGGCTGACGGGTAGAGGGTGGCGGGCCCCGCCGGGGCCCGTCCCGAGAGCGCGCGGGCCCCGCGGCGGATTCCCCTCCGGCCGCGGGGCCCGCGCTTCACCGGACCGCCACCGCCGCCATCCGCCTGTCATGACCGTCATGCGATACGCAGATGACGAATGAACTCCCCCCGCGCTACCTTCGCAGCAGTCGGACGGCGCCCCGGGGAGGAATCGAGTGAGCGAACAGCGCGCGGGACTGCTGTACGGATTCGCCGCCTACGGCCTGTGGGGGCTCTTCCCCCTCTACTGGCCGCTCCTGGAGCCCGCGGGCGCGGGCGAGATCCTCGCCCACCGGATGGTCTGGTCACTGGCCGTCGTATCGCTGATCCTGCTCGTGACGCGCCGCTGGGCGTGGATACCCGAGCTGCTGCGGCAGCCGCGCAAGCTAGCCCTGCTGGCCGTGGCGGCGGCGGTCATCTCGGTTAACTGGGGCCTGTACATCTGGGGCGTCAACAGCGGCCACGTCGTCGAGACCTCGCTCGGCTACTTCATCAACCCCCTGGTCACCATCGGGCTCGGCGTCCTCGTGCTGCACGAGCGGCTGCGGCCGGCGCAGTGGGCGGCGGTCGGCATCGGCGCCGCGGCCGTGCTGGTGCTGACCCTCGGCTACGGCCGGCTGCCGTGGATCGCCCTGACACTGGCCTGCTCCTTCGCCACGTACGGCTTCGTGAAGAAGAAGGTCGGCATGGGCGGGCTGGAGTCGCTGGCCGCGGAGACCGCCATGCAGTTCCTGCCCGCGATGGGCTTCCTGCTGTGGCTGGGCGGCCGGGGCGACGCCACCTTCGGCTCGCACGGGGCGGGCCACGCCGCCCTGCTGGCGCTCTGCGGGATCGTGACCGCCGTGCCGCTGATCTTCTTCGGCGCCTCCGCGATCCGCATCCCGCTGAGCATGCTCGGGCTGCTGCAGTACCTCGCACCGGTCTTCCAGTTCCTGCTCGGCCTGTTCTGGTTCCACGAGGAGATGCCGGCCGAGCGCTGGGCGGGCTTCGGCCTCGTGTGGCTGGCTCTCGCCCTGCTCACCTGGGACGCGCTGCGCGCGGCACACCGGGGACGGATCACGCTGCGCGACGCCGCCGCGCCGGCCGACGGGCCCGCTCCGCGCGGGGCCGTCACAGGCTGAGCGGTGCCGCAGGCACGGGCCCGCACGGCCTTCGCCGCTTGCACGGCCCGCGCCGCCTGCGCCGTCAGCGAGTCGCGGCTCCGGGCAAGTCAACTCCTTCGGGTGAATGAAGGACCTGCCCCATTGCGCACCCCGCCGGGGAACCCATAAAACTGGTTCCAGATCGAACAGGGGAGCGAATCATGGCGGTTCACTGGAAACTCGTGATCGACGCGGCCGATCCGCACGCACAGGCCGCCTTCTGGGCGGCGGCACTCGACTACGAGGCCGAGGACCACAGCGGGCTGATCGAGCGACTACTGGGGGCCGGCGCGGTGACCCCGGATCTGCTCACGGAATCCGGCGACCGAAGGGCCTGGCGGGATCTCGCGGCGGTGCGCCACCCCGAGGATCCGTACGACAAGGAGAGCGGCATGGGGCTGGGGCGGCGCATCCTCTTCCAGCGCGTGCCCGAGGCCAAGACGGTGAAGAACCGGCTGCATCTCGACCTCCATCCGGGACCGGGGCTGCTGGAGGCGGAGGTCGCGCGACTGGAGGGGCTGGGCGCGACGGCGCTGCGGCGGATAAGCGAGCCCTCCGGGGAGTGGGTGACGATGGCCGACCCGGAGGGCAATGAGTTCGACGTCGAGTAGTCCGGCGAGGCGACCCGCCTTGACGGCGGGACGGCCGCGGTGAAAAAGTCTCCATGCGTACGCAACTTATGCATACGCAAGGAGATGACGGGTTGTCGGAGACAGAGCGCACGTTCCTGTTCCTGGTGGGGAGCACTCGCGCCGACGGGAACACCGAGACGCTGGCAAGGCGCGCCGCCGAGCAGCTGCCTTCCTCGGTGGACCAGCGGTGGCTGCGGCTGAGGGATCTGCCGCTGCCGCTCTTCGAGGACCACCGGCACGACGGGGACGGGAGCTATCCGGCACCGACCGGGCACGCCGCGACGCTGCTCGACGCCACGTTGCGGGCGACCGACCTGGTGATCGTGTCACCGCTGCACTGGTACACCGTCTCGACCGGCACCAAGCTCTACCTCGACCACTGGTCGGGCTGGATGCGCGTGCCGGGGCTGGACTTCCTGGAGCGGATGCGCGGCAAGACCCTGTGGTCGGTGACCGTGCTCGGCGGCCAGGATCCTGCGACGGCGGCGCCCCTGGTGGGCACGCTGCGCCACACGGCGGCGTACGCGGGGATGCGGTGGGGCGGGGCGCTGCTCGGCCACGGGACGCGGCCGGCGGACGTGCTGGGGGACACCGCGGCGCTGGGCCGGGCGAAGACCTTCTTCGCCTGACCGCGCCGGGCCGAGGCCGTCCGCCGCGTCAGGCCGTGACGTCGCGGGCGGCGAAGCGGGCCCAGGCCGCGGAGCCGAACACGGCGACGTACAGGGCCTGGAGCTCGAAGTTGCGGCGCAGGTCGTCCCAGTAGACCGGGTCGCGGACGAGGTCGGCGAAGCTCAGCCAGTAGTGGGGGAAGAGGTAGGGCTGGATCGCGTGCAGCTGGGGGATCGTGTCCACGATCTGCACGGTGATCAGCAGGCCGACGGTGGTCGCCATGGCGGCGATGCCGCTGTTGGTGAGCGTGGAGATGAACAGGCCGAGCGCCGCGATCCCGGTGAGGGACGCGGCGACGGCCAGGGCGACCAGCAGCGCACGCAGCAGTCCCTCGGAGAAGGAGATGCTCGTGCCGGACAGCAGCGTCACGTCCCCGAGCGGGAACAGCAGCGCGCCGGTGATCAGGGCCGAGGCCGCCACGACCAGGGTCGCCAGCACGCAGAAGGCGAGAACGGAGGCGTATTTGGAGACCAGGAGCCGGGTGCGCCCGGCCGGGGCGACCAGCAGGTAGCGCAGGGTGCCGGCGTTGGCCTCGCTTGCGATGGCGTCGCCCGCGATGACCCCGATCGCCATCGGGAGGAAGAACGGCAGCGTCGCCGCGAGCGAGGTGAAGACCAGGAACAGGCCGTTGTTGGTGATCAGCGCGATGAAGGCGGGACCGCCGCCACCGCCTCCCGCGCTCCCGCCGTCGCCGGTCTCGATCTTCACGGCGATGCCGATGAGGACCGGCACCCCGGCCAGGACCGCCAGCAGGGCGAGGGTGCGCCAGCGGCGCAGCACGGTGACCAGTTCGTTGCGGAGCAGTCCGAGCGACCACAGCGGCCGACGTGGGGTCCCCTCCGTCGCGGTCCCGGCGGCGGTGTCAGCCTGCGACATCGAATCCCTCTCCCGTCAGGGCGACGAACGCGTCCTCCAGTGAGGCGCGTTCGAGGCCGAAGCCGCGCACCCGTACACCGGCCCCGACCAGCGCCGCGTTGAGGTCGGCGAGATCCGGCAGCGCCCCCGGCTCGCCCGGCAGCTCGCCGGTGACCCGGTCGCCGTCGGCGGCGAGGCCGGTCACGCCCTGCTCCTTGAGGACGCGTACGGCGTCGGCGGGGTCGGGCGTGGTGACCACCAGCCGGCCGCCCGAGGACAGTGCCTCGACCGGGCCCTGGGTGAGCAGCCGGCCGCGGGACATTACGGCGGCGTGCGTGCAGACCTGTTCGATCTCGTCGAGGAGATGAGAGGAGAGAAATACCGTGGTGCCGTCCGCCGCCAGTTCGCGGACCAGGGACCTGATCTCCCGCATGCCCTGCGGGTCCAGGCCGTTGGTCGGCTCGTCCAGCACCAGCAGCTCGCGCGGCCGCAGCAGGGCCGCGGCCAGTCCGAGCCGCTGCTTCATCCCGAGTGAGTACGCGCGCGCCTTCTTGCCCGCCGCCGCGGACAGCCCGACGCGCTCCAAAGCCTCACCCACCCGGGCCCCGCGTGTGCGGGGGTCGGCGGTCGGATCGGCGGAGTCGAAACGCAGCAGGTTGTCCCGGCCGGACAGGAAGCCGTACAGGGCGGGGCCCTCGATCAGCGCGCCGACCCGGGGCAGCACGCCCCGCACGGCGCGGGGCATGGGCTCGCCCAGGACCCGCGCCGTGCCGGAGGTCGGCTCGATGAGGCCCATCAGCATGCGGATCGTGGTCGTCTTCCCGGAGCCGTTGGGCCCCAGGAAGCCGAACACGCTGCCACGCGGAACGGTCAGGTCGAGCCCGTCGACGGCGAGTTGTCCACCGCGGTACCGCTTGGTGAGTCCGCTCGTGGAGATCGCGTCCTCACGGGCGTCGGCGGACAACTCCCCCATCGGCGCTCCCTCGCTCGTTCCTCTGCTCGCCGGAAGGGACCTACCTGGCCCCGGCGTTGGCGGCCTTGATCAGGGCGTCCTGGTTCACGGTGCCCACGTAGACCTTGCCGCTGTCGGTGATCAGGGCATTGACCAGGCGGGTGCCGACGACCGTGCCGGTGCCGAAGTCGCCCTTGACGTCCTTGCCGAAGGAGCTGAGCAGCGACGGACCGTCGAAGCCCTGGCCCTTGGCCTCCGGGGTCCCCTGGTTCAGCGCGTCCTTCGGCAGCTGGAGCTCCGCGATCGAGTCCCAGCCCTTGCCGAGGACGCCCACGCCGCCGAGCTCGTCGAGCCCGGAGAACTCGCCGGGCGCCGGGTGGGTGCCGCGCGCGCCGTCCGTGGCGTGCTCGCCCGCCTTCTCCGTCGTCACCTTGGCGCCCTTGGGCGGGGTGAAGTCGAAGGTGGCGGCCGAGGGCTTGGCGAAGTCCACCTTGGTGAAGGCGACATCGACGATGGCCTTGCCGCCGCCCTTGGGCGCCAGCGTGAACTTCAGGGGCACGCCGGTGGCGGAGTCGACCGCGATCCGGACGGAGCCGACCGTCGAGTCCGCGGCCTTGGGCGTGACGACCAGCTGGTAGGCGCTGCGGCCCGCGACCCGCGCCGTGCCGTCCACCGAGACCGAGGTGGTGTCGTCCACCGCGTCGAGGAGCTGCTTGGCCGCCCCCTGCGGGCTGGTGGGCCAGCCCTCGGGCAGCTTGCGCTCGCCCTTGTCCTTGCCGGCGCCCTGCTCCTGCGGCACATCGGTGAGGTGGTAGGCCGAGTTGGTGGCGCTGTCGTAGGCCCAGACCTCGTCACCGTTGTGGATCAGGCTGTACTCGGCGGCGTCCTCCACGATGGAGACCTTCTGCCTGCCGGGGCCGTCGGCCGCGATGTGCAGCGTGTGGGAGCCGGCCAGGAGCTGCGTCAGCTTCTCCTGTGGAGCGGCGGAGGAGCCGTCGTCCCCGCCGGGGCTCTCGCCGCGTCCGCCGCCGCCGAAGGGACCGGCGGAGCCGCTGCCCCCGGCCAGGAAGGACGGGAGCCCGAAGTCGGTGGTGATCCGGACCGAGCCGGAGACCGTCTGGGTGTCCGAGGCCGCGATCTTGGCGATCAGCTCCTCGGCGGTGATCTTCGGCAGCTCCGGGCTGCCCGCACTCGCGAGCGCCGGTACGAGGCCGATGGTGGCCGCGGCGGCGCCGGCCGCCAGGACCGGTACCGCGTAACGTATCGCCTTGGTCCGGCGCCGGCGTTCCCGGTCGTCGTCCAAGGGCTGGATCGGTGCCATTACGTCCCTACCTCCGTTGTCCACGGCGGGTTCCCGTCAGCGTCGCACTCGTCCACCTCTTGGGCCATTGTCACCCGATCCGCCGTGTGGTGGTGCCTCTTATCCCATCAATCCGGCCGGTCGAGCACATCGCCCGCCGGGATCAACTCGGCGTACACCTCAGGGATGAGGCCCCTGACAAGGGCTCAGGGCGTGGCGCGGCCCACCGCGTCCGAACGGGAACCGGCGCGGATCAGCCCGCGCGGTGCACGACCGCGTCGCAGAGCCCCTCCAGGGCCCGCTTGGCGGCGCAGTCCGGCAGCGGGGCCAGCAGCGCCCGCGCCTCGTCCGCGTACCGGACGGTGTCCCGGCGGGCCTGCTGGAGTGCGGGGTGGGCGCGCATCAGGGTGAGCGCCTCGGCGTGCCGGAGGTCGTCCGTCAGGTCCCCGTCAAGCAGTTCGCACAGCCGGCGGTCGTCAGCCGAAGCGAAACCGTCGGCCTTGGCCACGGCCGCACGCAGATGCAGCACCGGCAGGGTCGCCACGCCCTCGCGCAGGTCCGTGCCCGGGGTCTTGCCGGACTCGTGCGAGTCGCTGGCGATGTCCAGAACGTCGTCGGCGAGCTGGAAGGCGGTGCCGACGCGCTCCCCGTACTGGCTGAGGATGTCGACCACTGCCTCGCCCGCGCCCGACATCATCGCGCCGAAGCGGCACGAGACGGCGATCAGGGAGCTGGTCTTGCCCGCGATGACTTCCATGTAGTGCTCGATGGGGTCACGCCCGTCGCGCGGGCCGACGGTCTCCAGGATCTGTCCGGTGACCAGCCGCTCGAAGGCCTCGGCCTGGATGCGTACGGCCTCCGGCCCGAGGTCGGCCAGTATGTGCGAGGCCTTGGCGAACAGAAAGTCGCCGGTGAGTACGGCAACCGAGTTGTCCCAGCGGGCGTTGGCGCTCGGCACACCGCGCCGCACCGCGGCCTCGTCCATGACGTCGTCGTGGTAGAGCGTCGCCAGGTGGGTGAGCTCGACCACCACCGCCGCCGGAACGATCTTCGGCGCGTGCGGGTCGCCGAACTGCGCGGCCAGCATCGCCAGCAGTGGCCGGAACCGCTTTCCGCCGGCGTGCACCAAATGCCGCGCCGCCTCTGTGATGAAGGGCACATCGCTCTTGGTCGCCTCGAGGATGCCTGCCTCCACGGCCGACAGCCCGGCCCGGACATCGGCCTCGAGTCCCTCGTCCATGACACTCAGCCCGAAGGGCCCGACGACGGTCGTCACCTGGGATTCTCCTGTCGCTGAGATCGCTTCTGCGGCGTGTGGCGTGGCGCTGTACTACACCGGCAGCGTAACCGGTCGCCTCTCGATCACTGCGAGGGCATGGCCCCCTCGGGCCACTACGGCCGGTTTTGCCCGGCTGTTCGGGTCGCCGGGCCCAGCGCGGTACCCGCCGCGAAGCCACGGCCGACGGGCTCCCGCCGGTGCCGTCGCTCCTGTGGCGCCTTCCCCGGCGAGGCGGCGGGCATGCCTGATGCGGCGCCGGCCGGAGCAATGCTCCTCGGTGCACGTGAGAGGGCACGAAGCGGCGGTCCGGGCCGCGTTCAAGCCGTGGGCCTGCGCAGCCGCGTCATCCGCGGACGCTCGCGGTGAACGGCCCGGCGCGCTGGGCCACCTGGATGAGGGACGCTCCTCGAGGCCGCGCCCACGAGGGCCGGGACGCCGGCCGGCCGCACCGGCACCAGCGGTGCGGGGCCCCGGTGTTCAGGGCGACGAAGACGGCGCGCCGCGCGACCGAAGGGGTACCCCGGAACGCCGGGTGCCCGGCCGAACGGTTGAGAGGGCCCGTGACATTGACCCGGACATGGCGTGAAACGGGCCCTGTCACGCCTCGGGACGGCTCCGGGCCGGGGTCGGGGCGTCGCGGCCTCCGCCCCGGCCCGGAGCCGTCACACGGACTACGGGCGCCCGTACGCCGCCGTCACCGCCCGGGCCAGTCGCGGCGAGGCCCACTCCGTACCGCACACGAAGCGCAGCACCGGCCCGAAGGTGGCCGCCGCCGGCAGCCCCGTGAAGTACAGCCCCGGCACCGAGGAGGAGAAGTCGGCACCCAGGCGCGGGGAGCCTCCCGTGCGGGCCAGCGCGGCGCGCAGCTCCGGACCGAGGAAGTCCAGGGCGTCCAGGTCCACGCGGTAGCCGGTGGCGGCGATGACGTGGTCGGCCGCGAACTCGGCGGCACGCCCGCCGGGTGCCGCGGTGGACAGCACGACCTTGCCCTCCCCGTCGAGGCGGCCGCTGCGCAGCGCGTGCCCCTGGCTGACCGTGACCTTCCCCTCGAAGCGCTCCCGCAGCCACCACGCCCCCAGCGGCCCCAGGACGCGCCGCACGAGGTACAGCCGCAGCGACGTGGGCAGCGGGCGGAAGTACTGGGCGTGGTAGGAGAAGGCGTACAGCGACCAGGCCCGCCCGAAGGGCGACTCGGGCCGCAGCCGCGGCTGGCGGTTAGGCGGATCGCCGAAGCCGACCGCGTTCCGCCCGCGGGCCAGCAGGCGCACGGTCGCGCCCGCCTCGGCGAGCAGCGCGGCACTCTCCAGGGCGGACTGGCCCGCGCCGACGACGGTCACCTCCCGCCCGGCGAACCGGCCGAGGTCGGTGTGCTGGGAGCTGTGCGAGACCGGCCCGCCGGCCGAGGGCCCGTCCGGGGCCAGGCCTCGCAGCAGGTCGGGGGTGTGCGCGAAGCCGAGCAGACCGCTGGCGACGACGACGGCCCGCGCCTGGAACTGCTCGCCGGAGTCCAGCTTGAGGTCGAAGCCGCCGCCCGGCCGCCGGTCGACGGACACGACGCGCACCTGCTCCAGGTCCGGCACCAGCTGCTGCTGGAACCACTGCCCGTAGCGGACGAAGGTCTCCGAGGGGATCAGGTCCCAGTCGGTGACCAGTGGCCGCTCCCCCATCTCCCGGCAGAAGTCGGGCAGCGTGTGCCCCTCCCGCGTGGTGGAGATGTCGGAGGCGGCCGGCGTGGACTTCAGGACCATGCCGGCCGGCATGTTCTCCCGCCAGCTGACCATCGGATCACCGAAGGTGCGTACGGCCACACCGCGTTCACGCAGGTGGGAGGCGATGGACAGGCCGTACGGCCCGGCTCCGATCACGGCTACGGGCGTCGTCATGAGGGGTCCTCTCGCATCGCGGTTCGACGTCGTGACCGGTACATCTGCATCAGGTGGCGCGCGCCCGGGCGGACGAAGCGGGCCAGCATCGTGACGAAGGGCTTCATGTCGTCGGCGGCCAGCCACGCCAGCTCCGTGCCGCTGGCGCGGGCGGGTGCGTGGGGTGTGGTGTAGCCGCTGCGCCGGTAGGCGAGCAGCGCGGGCAGGTCGATGTTCTCCACGACGAAGCGGCGGCCCTCCAGTTGGCCGGCACGCGGGATCTCCCGGCCGGTGAGGTCCAGGTGCTGGGCCCGGACGACGTCGATCCCGGCCGCCGACTCGAAGAGCCGGAACTGGGCGCCCATGCGCGGGTTGAAGTCCAGCAGTTTGTAGCGCCCGTCGCGGCGGTCGTAGCGCCAGTCCAGGTCGGCGATCCCCTGGAAGCCGACGCTCTTGCAGAACTGGGCGGCGAGAGCCGCGAGTTCGGGGTTGGCGACGACGTACGCGCAGGCGGTCATCCCGGCGTGCGGCGGCCAGGAACGGACCTTGACCCCGGTGAACAGCACCGGCTCGGCCGCGCCCGCCCCGAAGTAGGCGTGCACGATCCAGTCCTCGGCCTCCTCGCGCGGCAGGTACTCCTGCAGGATGACGCCGGGCTTCGGGCCCCAGCCGCGGGCCAGTTCCAGCAGTTCCCGCGGCCCCTCGATCCGGGTCGTGCCCGGTACGGCGGGTGCTCGCCGCCGTACGAAGGCCTCCCGGTTCTTGGCGACGACGGGGAAGCGGGCGGTGGCCGCGAACTTCTCCACGTCCTCGTAGGAGTCCGGGAAAGCCGCCTGCGGCGACGGCACGCCGTACTGCACGCACAGCTCGTGCAGCCCCTGCTTGCTCGCCAGCCGCCGGGACAGCCCCGGGTCCTCGGTGCGCGGGAACAGGAAGAATTCCGAGAGCTCGTCGCCGTGCTCGGCGATGAGTACGGCCGCCTCCTCGTCGGTCGGGATGAGCACCGTCGGGCGCCCGATCCGGCGGCCGATCCGGCGCAACCCCTCGACCAGCCGCTCCGCGGGCTCCAGTCCGGTGGTCGGCCAGACGAAACGGTCGCGCAGATACCGCGAGGCGGCGGCAGGCGTCCGCCGGTCCTCGGTGATGGCGTACATGGGGACGCCGAGTCTCCCCAGACTCCGTATCGCCCCCACCCCGCCGTGGTGCAGCGGATAGTTGCCGATCTTCACGATCAGCCCCGGCACGGCAGGATTGATCGCTAACGCGGACCTCACCACGTAATCCCCCCAATGGTCACGGTTCCATCGGCCCACCCCGACCATGACCTGAAAGGAAGCTAAGCCCGAATTGACCGCGTCGGCAAGACTTTTCCGGACATTGCGAACTCTTTAGACAACGCCCGAAACGCCGCCGCTCGCCGCCGCGCCCCAGGTCACGGCGGTGCGGCGCGGACCGGCCCGGAGGGCGCGCCGAGGCCGCGGAGACCCCCGTGACCACCGCTGACCCCGCACACGCCGACGCGCCCCGGAGCCTGCGGGGCTCCGGGGCGCGCTGGGGCGGTACGGGGTCAGCGGATGAACGTGCCCGCCTGGTTGGCCAGATCCAGGAAGTACTGGGGCGCCACACCCAGCACCACCGTGACGGCGACGCCGATGGCGATCGCGGTCGACGTGAGCGGCGACGGCACCGCGACCGAGGGGCCGTCCGCCTTGGGCTCGCTGAAGAACATCAGCACGATGACGCGGATGTAGAAGAACGCCGCGATCGCCGACGACAGGACACCCACGATGACCAGCGGCATCGCGCCGCCCTGCGCGGCGGCCTTGAAGACCGCGAACTTACCCGCGAAGCCGGACGTGAGCGGGATGCCCGCGAACGCCAGCAGGAAGACCGCGAAGACGGCCGCGACCAGCGGCGACCGCCGTCCCAGGCCCGCCCAGCGCGACAGGTGGGTGGCCTCGCCGCCCGCGTCGCGCACCAGCGTGACGACGGCGAAGGCGCCCAGCGTGACGAAGGAGTAGGCCGCCAGGTAGAAGAGCACCGACGAGACGCCCTCCTTCGAGGTCGAGATGACACCGGCCAGGATGAACCCCGCGTGGGCGATGGAGGAGTACGCCAGCAGGCGCTTCACGTCCGTCTGGGTGACGGCCACGATCGCGCCGACCAGCATCGTGAGGATCGCGACGCCCCACAGCACCGGCCGCCAGTCCCACCGCAGTTCGGGCAGGACGACGTAGAGCAGGCGCAGCAGCGCGCCGAAGGCGGCGACCTTGGTGGCCGCGGCCATGAAGCCGGTCACCGGGGTCGGGGCGCCCTCGTAGACGTCCGGCGTCCACATGTGGAAGGGCACGGCGCCGACCTTGAACAGCAGGCCCATGCCGACGAGCGCGGAGCCGATCAGCAGCAGCGCGTCGTTGCCCGAGGAGCCGGCGAGCGCCGGGGTGAGCTTGGCGGTGCCGTCCACGACCGAGGCGATGCCGGAGTACGAGACCGTGCCCGCGTAGCCGTACAGCAGGGCGATGCCGAACAGCAGGAAGGCGGAGGAGAAGGCGCCCAGCAGGAAGTACTTGACCGCGGCCTCCTGCGACATCACGCGCCGACGCCGCGCCAGGGCGCAGAGCAGGTACAGCGGCAGGGAGAAGACCTCCAGCGCCACGAAGAGCGTCAGCAGGTCGTTGGCGGCCGGGAAGACCAGCATGCCGCCGACGGCGAACAGCAGCAGCGGGAAGACCTCGGTGGTGGTGAAGCCCGCCCGGACGGCGTCCTTCTCCTGGTCGCTGCCGGGCACGGCGGAGCCCTGCGCGGCGAAGGAGTCCACGTGCCGGCCGTGCGCCTTGGGGTCGAGGCGGCGCTCGGCGAAGGTGAACACCCCGACCAGGCCCACCAGCAGGATGGTGCCCTGCAGGAAGAGCGCGGGGCCGTCGACGGCGACGGCCCCCATGGCCGCGATGTGCGCCTTGGTGGTCGCGTAACCGCCCGCCGCGAGCGCCACGACCGCGGCGAAGGCGGCGGCCATGCCGACGACGGCGAGGCCCACCTGGGCGGTGTAGCGCGCCCGGCGCGGCAGGAACGCCTCGACGAGGATGCCGAGGACGGCGACGCCGAACACGATCAGGACCGGCGCCAGCTGGGCGTACTCGATCTTCGGCGCGGTGATCTTGTCGGCGGCGAGCGGGGCCGCCGTTGTCCACAGGCTGTGGACAGCAACTGTGCTGCTCACTTGGAGGCCTCCAGCGCCGGCTTGGGGTCGGTCTTGTGCACGTCGGACAGCGTCTGCTGGACCGCCGGGTTGACGATGTCGGTCACCGGCTTGGGGTAGACGCCCAGGAACACCAGCAGCAGGATCAGCGGGGCCACCACGGCGATCTCGCGGACCTTGAGGTCGGGCATGCCCTCGACCCCGGCCTTCACCGGGCCGGTCATCGTCCGCTGGTAGAGGACGAGGACGTACAGCGCGGCGAGCACGATGCCGACGGTGGCGATGATGCCGAGCGCCGGGTAGCGGCTGAACGTGCCGACCAGGACGAGGAATTCGCTGACGAAGGGCGCGAGCCCTGGCAGCGAGAGGGTGGCCAGGCCGCCGATCAGGAAGGTGCCGGCCAGCACCGGGGCGACCTTCTGCACCCCGCCGTAGGCGGAGATGAGCCGGGAGCCGCGCCGGGAGATCAGGAAGCCCGCGACCAGCATCAACGCGGCCGTGGAGATGCCGTGGTTGACCATGTAGAGCGTCGACCCGCTCTGCCCCTGGGTGGTCATCGCGAAGATGCCGAGGACGATGAAGCCGAAGTGCGAGATCGACGCGTAGGCGACCAGCCGCTTGATGTCCCGCTGGCCGATGGCGAGCAGGGCGCCGTAGATGATGCTGATCACCGCCAGCACGAGGATGACCGGCGTCGCCCACTTGCTGGCCTCCGGGAAGAGCTGGAGGCAGAAGCGGAGCATCGCGAAGGTGCCGACCTTGTCGACGACCGCGGTGATGAGCACGGCGACCGGCGCCGTGGACTCCCCCATCGCGTTGGGCAGCCAGGTGTGCAGCGGCCACAGCGGGGCCTTGACGGCGAAGGCGAAGAAGAAGCCGAGGAACAGGGCGCGTTCGGCGGTGGCGGACATGTCCAGCTTGCCCGCCGCCCGCGCGTTCAGGATCTCCTGGAGGGAGAAGGTGCCCTGGCCGAGCTGGTCGGCGGTGACCGCGTACAGCCCGATGACGGCGGCCAGCATGATGAGCCCGCCGACCAGGTTGTAGAGCAGGAACTTCACGGCCGCGTACGAGCGCTGACGGGCCGCCTCCTCCTCGCCGTGCTCGTGTGCACGGTCCCCGAAGCCGCCGATGAGGAAGTACATCGGGATGAGCATGGCCTCGAAGAAGATGTAGAAGAGGAAGACGTCGGTGGCCTCGAAGGAGATGATCACCATCGCCTCGACCAGCAGGATCAGCGCGAAGAAGCCCTGCGTCGGCCGCCAGCGGCGGTTGGGGTTCTTCTCCTCCAGCGGGTCGGCGTCGTGCCAGCCGGCCGCGATGACGAAGGGGATGAGCAGCGCGGTGAGCCCGATGAGCGCGACCGCGATGCCGTCGACGCCCAGCTCGTAGCGGACGCCGAAGCTGGCGATCCAGGGGTGTGATTCGGTCAGCTGGTAGCGCGCGCCGCCCGGCTCGAAGCGGGCGACCACGAGCGCGGCGAGCACGAACGTGGCCAGGGACACGCCCAGCGCGAGCCACTTCGCGGCCCCTCGCCGGGCCGCCGGGACGGCGGCCGTGGCGATCGCCCCGAGCGCCGGGAGCCCGGCGGTCACGGTGAGCAGGGGGAAGGACATCAGACAACACCCCTCATGAGCGGGAGCCGCGGGGCGGCCGGGAGGACGGGTACGGCTGCCGTGCCGGGCCGGTGGAGCCGCATCACGCCACCCCCCGCATCAGCAGCGTCGCCGCCACCAGCACCGCGGTGCCGGCCAGCATCGACACGGCGTAGCTGCGCACATAGCCGTTCTGGAGGCGGCGCATCCGGCCGGAGAGGCCGCCGACGGCGGCCGCGGTGCCGTTCACGACGCCGTCCACACCCTTGTGGTCCACGTAGACCAGGCCGCGGGTGAGGTACTCGCCGGGCAGCACCAGGGCGACGTGGTTGAAGTCGTCCTGGAGCAGGTCGCGCCGGGCGGCGCGGGTCAGCAGGTTGCCGCGCGGGGCGACGGCCGGGACCGGGCGGCGCCCGTACACGGCCCAGGCGAGGGCCACACCGAGGAGCATCACGACGAGGGTGGCGGCGGTGATGGCACCGGCGCCGATCGGCGGGTGACCCTCCGCGTGGCCGGTGACGGGTTCCAGCCACTTCACGAAGGACTCGTTGAAGCTGAACAGGAAGCCCGCGAAGACCGAGCCGAAGGCCAGGACGATCATGGGGATCGTCATCGACTTCGGCGACTCGTGCGGGTGCGGCTCATGGCCGTCGGCGTCCGGCTGCCAGCGCTTCTCGCCGAAGAAGGTCATCAGCATCACGCGGGTCATGTAGAACGCGGTGATCGCCGCGCCCAGCAGGGCCGCGCCGCCGAGGATCCAGCCCTCGGTGCCGCCCTTGGCGAAGGCGGCCTCGATGATCTTGTCCTTGGAGAAGAAGCCGGACAGGCCCGGGAAGCCGATGATGGCCAGGTAGCCGAGCCCGAAGGTGACGAAGGTGATCGGCATGTACTTCCGCAGGGCGCCGTACTTGCGCATGTCCACCTCGTCGTTCATGCCGTGCATGACCGATCCGGCGCCGAGGAAGAGCCCCGCCTTGAAGAAGCCGTGGGTGACCAGGTGCATGATCGCGAAGACGTAGCCGATCGGGCCGAGGCCCGCGGCCAGCACCATGTAGCCGATCTGCGACATCGTGGAGCCGGCCAGCGCCTTCTTGATGTCGTCCTTCGCGCAACCGACGATCGCACCGAAGAGCAGCGTGACCGCGCCGACCGTGACCACGGCCACCTGGGCGGTGGGCGCGGCGTTGAAGATCACGCCGGAGCGGGTGATCAGGTAGACGCCCGCGGTCACCATCGTCGCCGCGTGGATCAGGGCCGAGACCGGGGTCGGGCCCTCCATCGCGTCGCCGAGCCAGGACTGCAGCGGGACCTGGGCCGACTTGCCGCAGGCGGCGAGCAGCAGCATCAGGCCGATGCCGGTCAGGATCCCCTCGCCCGCCTTGTCCACCTGGCCGAAGAGCGGCTCGAAGGTGAAGGTGCCGAAGGTGGTGAACATCAGCATGATCGCGATCGACAGGCCGACGTCGCCGACGCGGTTGACGATGAACGCCTTCTTGGCCGCCGTCGCCGCGCTGGGCTTGTGCTGCCAGAAGCCGATCAGCAGGTACGAGGCGAGACCCACGCCCTCCCAGCCGACGTACAGCAGCAGGTAGTTGTCGGCGAGCACCAGCAGGAGCATCGCCGCGAGGAAGAGGTTGAGGTAGCCGAAGAAGCGGCGGCGCCGCTCGTCGTGCTCCATGTAGCCGATCGAGTAGATGTGGATCAGCGTGCCCACACCGGTGATCAGCAGCGCGAAGGTCATCGACAGCTGGTCGAGCTGGAAGGCGACGTCGGCGTGGAAGCCGCCGACCGAGATCCAGGTGAAGGCGGTCGAGTGCAGCGCGCGCTGCTCGCCGCTGCGGCCGAGCATGTCGAAGAAGAGCACGGCCGCGACGGCGAAGGACGCCGCCGCGAGCACGGTGCCGATCCAGTGGCCCGTACGGTCCAGCCTCCGGCCGCCGGTGAGCAGCACGCCGGCGCCCAGCAGCGGCAGGAGGACGAGCCATCCGATCAAGTAGTCCACTGTCGCTACCCCTTAGAGCTTCATCAGGCTGGCGTCGTCGACCGAGGCCGAGTGGCGTGAGCGGAAGATCGTCACGATGATCGCGAGGCCCACGACCACCTCCGCAGCGGCGACGACCATCGTGAAGAAGGCGATGATCTGGCCGTCGAGGTTGCCGTGCATCCGGGAGAAGGTGACGAACGCGAGGTTGGAGGCGTTCAGCATCAGCTCGATGCACATGAAGACGATGATCGCGTTGCGCCGGATCAGCACCCCGGCCGCGCCGATGGTGAACAGCAGCGCCGCCAGGTACAGGTAGTTGACCGGATTCACTTCGACGCCTCCTCAGTGCGCTGCTCCAGCTCGGCGACCTTGGCGACCGCCTCGGCGGAGACGTCGCGGTACTGGCCGCGGCCGCGCAGCGTCGGGCTGACGCTGAGCTCGGAGACCGTGCCGTCCGGCAGCAGGCCGGGCACGTCGACCGCGTTGTTGCGGGCGTAGACGCCCGGCGCGGGGAGCGGGGGGAGCTGCTTGCCCTCGCGCACCCGCCGCTCGGCCAGTTCGCGCTGGGTGGCGCGGGCCTCGGTGCGCTCGCGGTGGGTGAGGACCATCGCGCCGACGGCCGCGGTGATCAGCAGCGCGCCGGTGATCTCGAAGGCCCACACGTACTTGGTGAAGATCAGCGAGGCCAGTCCTTCGACGTTGCCGCCGGCGTTGGCCTGGCCGAGCCCGGTGAACTGCTTGAGCGAGGCGCTCGCGATGCCCGCGATCAGCAGGACGCCGAAGCCGATCCCGGCCGCGGCGGCGAGCCAGCGCTGCCCCTTCAGCGTCTCCTTGAGCGAGTCGGCGGCGGTGATGCCGACCAGCATGACGACGAAGAGGAAGAGCATCATGATCGCGCCGGTGTAGACGACGATCTGCACGACACCGAGGAAGTACGCGCCCTGGGCCAGATAGAAGACCGCCAGGACGATCATCGTCCCGGCGAGCGACAGTGCGCTGTGCACGGCCTTCTTCATCAGCACGGTCGCGAGTGCGCCCAGCACCGCGACGGTGCCCAGCACCCAGAACTGGACCGCCTCCCCGGTGGAGGTGGTGTACCCGGCCGCCAGCGTGGTCAGCTCGTTCATGCCTCGCCTCCCGTCCCGGCCGGAGCGGCGCCGCCCGTCGTGGGGACCTGCACACCGGCCGTTCCGTTGCCCTCCGGCTCGTCCTGCACGCTCTCGTCGGGCTTCTCGCCCTTGGAGACCGCGACCTGGCGCTCGGTCCCGGGGGCCGCGTGCGTCACCGCGCCGCGGTAGTAGTCGCCCTCGTCCATGCCGGGGAAGATCGAGTGCGGGGCCTCGACCATGCCCTCGTCCAGGCCCGCGAGCAGCTGCTCCTTGGTGAAGATCAGCGACTCCCGGCTGGTGTCGGCGAGTTCGTACTCGTTGGTCATCGTCAGCGCCCGCGTCGGGCAGGCCTCGATGCACAGCCCGCACAGGATGCAGCGGGCGTAGTTGATCTGGTAGACGCGGCCGTAGCGCTCACCAGGCGAGTAGCGCTCCTCGTCGGTGTTGTCGGCGCCCTCGACGTAGATCGCGTCGGCGGGGCAGGCCCACGCGCACAGCTCGCAGCCGACGCACTTCTCCAGCCCGTCCGGGTGACGGTTGAGCTGGTGGCGGCCGTGGAACCGCGGCGCGGTCGGCTTCTTCTCCTCGGGGTACTGCTCGGTCAGCCGCTTCTTGAACATGGCCTTGAAGGTCACGCCGAAGCCCGCGACCGGGCCCAGGAACTCAGGCATCGTCGGCCTCCTTGCCTACGAGTTGACGCTCCGCACGGGACGGCCGCCGCGGGACGGGCGGCAGCTCCTGGCCGGGCAGCGGCGGCACGGGGTACCCGCCCGCCATGGGGTCGAACTGCTCCGGCGGCCCCGCAGCGGCGGCCGCCTCCTTCTCCTTCTCGCCGCGATCCCGCAGGACGTCGAAGGCCAGCGAGACCAGGAGCAGCAGGACGACGGCGCCGCCGACGTAGAGCACGATCGACTGGAAGTCGTAGTTCTCGTTGCGCAGCGCCCGGACGGTGGCCACCAGCATCAGCCACACCATCGAGACCGGGATGAGCACCTTCCAGCCCAGCTTCATCAGCTGGTCGTAGCGCACGCGGGGCAGCGTGCCGCGCAGCCAGATGAAGAGGAAGAGCAGCAACTGGACCTTGACCACGAACCACAGCAGCGGCCACCAGCCGTGGTTGGCGCCCTCCCAGAAGGTGCTGATGGGCCACGGGGCCCGCCAGCCGCCCAGGAAGAGGGTGGTCGCCACCGCCGAGACGGTCACCATGTTCACGTACTCGGCGAGCATGAAGAGCGCGAACTTGATCGAGGAGTACTCGGTGTTGAAGCCGCCGACCAGGTCGCCCTCGGACTCGGGCATGTCGAAGGGCGCGCGGTTGGTCTCGCCGATCATCGTGCCGATGTAGATGATGAAGGACACCGGCAGCAGCACGATGTACCAGCGGTCGTGCTGCTGGGCCACGATCTGCGAGGTCGACATCGAGCCGGAGTAGAGGAACACCGACGCAAAGGCGACGCCCATCGCGATCTCGTACGAGATCATCTGCGCGCACGAGCGCAGGCCGCCGAGCAGCGGGTACGTCGAGCCGGACGACCAGCCGGCCAGGACGATGCCGTAGATGCCGACGGACGCGGTGGCCAGGATGAACAGGATGCCGATCGGCAGGTCGGTGAGCTGCATCGGCGTACGGTGGCCGAAGATCGAGACCTCGTTGTCGGCCGGGCCGAAGGGGATCACCGCGATCGCCATGAACGCCGGGATGGCCGCGACGATCGGGGCCAGCACGTAGACGACCGCGTCGGCCTTCTTGACGATCAGGTCTTCCTTGAGCATCAGCTTCACGCCGTCGGCGAGCGACTGGAGCATGCCCCAGGGGCCGTGCCGGTTGGGGCCGATGCGCAGCTGCATCCAGGCGACGACCTTGCGCTCCCACACGATGGAGAACAGCACGGTCAGCATCAGGAACGCGAAGCAGAAGACCGCCTTGATGGCGACCAGCCACCACGGGTCCCGCCCGAACATGGACAGGTCCTCGACGGACATCGTCATCATCGGGCCACCTCCTTCGTGGGCGCGGCCACCTTGACGACCTGGCCGGGCAGGGCACCGGTGTCCGAGACGAGGCCGCCGCCCGCGGAGTTCAGCGGCAGCCACACGACGCGGTCGGGCATCTCGGTCACCTTCAGCGGGAGCCGTACGGCGCCGGCGGGGCCGGCGATCTCGGCCTCGGCGCCGTCGGTGAGGCCGATCTCCTCCGCCGTGGCCGCCGACAGGCGGGCGACCGCCGGGTGGCGGGTGCCGGCGAGGGCGTCGTCGCCCTGCTGGAGCAGGCCCTGGTCGAGCAGCAGCCGGTGACCGGCGAGGACGGCCTCGCCGACGCCCGGCTTGGGGATCGGGCGGCCGGTCTCCCGCGGTGCGGCGGCGCGCGGGCCGTCCACCGGGGCGAGCCGGGTCAGCTCGGCGCGCGCCGCCTTCACATCGGCGAGGCCGAGGGAGACGTCGAGCGCGTCGGCCAGCATCGTCAGCACCCGGGCGTCCGGGAACTGGTGGCGCTGGACCTGCTGGGCCGGCTTGATCGCGGTCTCGAAGAGCCGTACCCGGCCCTCCCAGTTGAGGAAGGTGCCGGCCTTCTCGGCGACCGCGGCCACCGGCAGGACGACGTCCGCCCGCTCGGTGACCTCGCTCGGCCGCTGCTCCAGGCTGACCACGAAGCCGACCGCGTCCAGCGCCTCGCGGGCCTTGGCCGGGTCGGGCAGGTCGGCGACCTCCACGCCGCCCACGAGCAGCGCGCCGAGTTCCCCGGCCGCCGCCGCCTCGATGATCGCGGCGGTGTCGCGGCCGAAGCGGGACGGGAGCGTGGCCACGCCCCAGACCGCGGCGACCTCGTCGCGGGCGCGCGGATCGGCGACCGGACGGCCGCCGGGCAGCAGCCCCGGCAGGGCGCCCGCCTCGACGGCGCCGCGCTCACCGGCCCGGCGCGGGATCCACGCCAGCCGGGCGCCGCTGGCCTCGGCCAGCCGGAGCACCGCGGTCAGCGCGCCGGGAACGGCGGCCAGCCGCTCGCCGACCAGCACGACGGCACCCTCGGTACGCAGCGCCTCGTGCGCCGCACGGCCGCTCGTGTCCAGGCCCACACCGCCCGCGAGCGCGTCCAGCCACTCGGTCTCGGTGCCGGGCGCGGCGGGCAGCAGGATGCCGCCCGCCTTCTCCAGCCCTCGGGTGGCGAAGGGGGCCAGCGCGAAGGTCCGCTGCTTGTGCTTGCGCCAGGCCTTGCGCAGCCGCAGGAAGACGCCGGGCGCCTCCTCCTCGGCCTCCAGTCCGGCCAGCAGCACCGCGGGGGCGTTCTCCAGCAGCGTGTAGGTCACGCCGTCGCCGGTCAGATCCCGCCCGCGACCCGCCACGGCGGAGGCCAGGAAGTCGGCCTCCTCGGCGGAGTGCGCGCGGGCCCGGAAGTCGACGTCGTTGGTGTCCAGGGCGACGCGGGCGAACTTGGCGTACGCGTACGCGTCCTCGACCGTGAGCCGGCCACCGGGCAGCACACCGGTGCGGCCGCCGGCCGCGGCGAGCCCGCGGGCCGCCGCCTCCAGCGCCTCCGGCCAGCTCGCCGGCTCCAGCTCACCGCTGTCGGCGTTGCGCACCAGCGGGGTGGTGAGCCGCTCGGGCCGCTGCGCGTAGCGGAAGCCGAAGCGGCCCTTGTCGCAGATCCACTCCTCGTTGACCTCGGGGTCGTCCTGCGCGAGCCGCCGCATGACCTTGCCGCGGCGGTGGTCGGTACGGGTGGCGCAGCCGCCCGCGCAGTGCTCGCACACGCTCGGCGAGGAGACCAGGTCGAAGGGGCGGGAGCGGAAGCGGTAGGCCGCAGAGGTCAGCGCGCCGACCGGGCAGATCTGGATGGTGTTGCCGGAGAAGTACGACTGGAAGGGATCGCCGTCCCCGGTGCCGACCTGCTCCAGCGCGCCGCGCTCCAGCAGCTCGATCATCGGGTCGCCCGCGACCTGCTGGGAGAAGCGGGTGCAGCGCGCGCACAGCACGCACCGCTCGCGGTCCAGCAGGATCTGGGTGGAGATCGGCATGGGCTTGGCGTAGGTCCGCTTGCGTCCCTCGAAGCGGGTGTCGGCCTGGCCGGCGGACATCGCCTGGTTCTGCAGCGGGCACTCGCCGCCCTTGTCGCAGACGGGGCAGTCCAGCGGATGGTTGATGAGCAGCAGCTCCATCACACCGCGCTGGGCCTTGTCCGCGACGCCGGAGGTGAGCTGGGTCCTGACGACCATTCCGTCCGTGCAGGTGATCGTGCACGACGCCATGGGCTTGCGCTGGCCCTCGACCTCGACGATGCACTGCCGGCAGGCGCCCACCGGGTCCAGCAGCGGGTGGTCGCAGAAGCGCGGGATCTCGATCCCGATCATCTCGGCGGCCCGGATCACCAGCGTGCCCTTGGGCACGGACAGTTCGATGCCGTCGATGGTGACGGACACCAGGTCCTCGGGCGGCACCGCAGCCTCTCCGGAAGCGGCGTTCGTGGTGACGGTCACGCGTTCACCTCCAGGTGAGACTTGTCGGCCCAGACCGTGGACTTGGCGGGGTCGAAGGGGCAGCCGCGGCCTTCCAGGTGCTCCACGTACTCGTCGCGGAAGTACTTCAGGGAGGAGAAGATCGGGCTGGCCGCTCCGTCGCCGAGGGCGCAGAAGGACTTGCCGTTGATGTTGTCGGCGATGTCCGCGAGCTTGTCGAGGTCGGCGAGGGTCCCCTTGCCGGCCTCGATGTCGCGCAGCAACTGGACCAGCCAGTACGTGCCCTCGCGGCAGGGCGTGCACTTGCCGCAGGACTCGTGGGCGTAGAACTCGGTCCAGCGGGTGACGGCGCGCACCACGCAGGTGGTCTCGTCGAAGCACTGGAGCGCCTTCGTGCCGAGCATCGATCCGGCGGCGCCGACGCCCTCGTAGTCCAGCGGGACGTCGAGGTGCTCATCGGTGAACATCGGGGTCGAGGAACCGCCCGGGGTCCAGAACTTGAGCTTGTGGCCGGGGCGCATCCCGCCGCTCAGGCTGAGCAGCTGACGCAGGGTCACACCGAGCGGGGCCTCGTACTGGCCGGGGTTGGCGACGTGGCCGCTGAGCGAGTACAGCGTGAAGCCCGGGGACTTCTCGCTGCCCATGGAGCGGAACCACTCCTTGCCCTTGTTCAGGATCGCGGGCACCGAGGCGATCGACTCGACGTTGTTGACCACCGTCGGGCACGCGTACAAACCCTCGACCGCCGGGAAGGGCGGCCGCAGCCGGGGCTGGCCGCGCCGGCCCTCCAGGGAGTCCAGGAGCGCCGTCTCCTCGCCGCAGATGTACGCGCCGGCGCCGGCGTGCACGGTCAGCTCCAGGTCGAATCCGCTGCCCAGGATGTTCTCGCCGAGGAAGCCCGCCTCGTACGCCTCGGCGACCGCGTGGTGCAGCCGCCGCAGCACGGGGACGACCTCGCCGCGCAGGTAGATGAAGGCGTGCTGGGAGCGGATCGCGTGGCAGGCGATCACCATGCCCTCGATAAGCGAGTGCGGGTTGGCGAACAGCAGGGGGATGTCCTTGCAGGTGCCCGGCTCCGACTCGTCGGCGTTGACGACGAGGTAGTGCGGCTTGCCGTCGCCCTGCGGGATGAACTGCCACTTCATCCCGGTGGGGAAGCCGGCGCCGCCGCGGCCGCGCAGACCCGCGTCCTTGACGAACGCGATCACGTCGTCCGGGGGCATGGCGAGCGCCTTGCGCAGGCCCTCGTACCCCTCATGCCGGCGGTACGTGTTGAGCGTCCAGGACTGCGGGTCGTCCCAGAAGGCCGACAGAACGGGTGCGAGCACCTTCTCCGCCGAGTCAACCATCGTCACTGCTCCCCCTCGCCTTCATTCGTGCGCTGCTCGGTGACGGGCCCGGCGGGGTGGTCCGGGTCGGAGACCGCGGACTCCTGCGGGGCGTCGTGGGAGCTGGCGTGCGCCGGCGGCGTCTCGTCCCCGGGCGGGGCGGAGGTCTGCCGCGGTACACCGCCGCCGGAGCCCGGCAGGGCCTCGCCGCGGGAGAGCCGCAGGCCCGCGAGTGAGGCCGGTCCCGCGCCGCCGGTCGCCTCGACGGCGCCGGGGCGCTCGTCGGGGAACCCGGCGAGGATCCGGGACGTCTCCTTGTATGTGCACAAGGGAGCGCCCCGGGTGGGCTCGACGGTCCGGCCGGCCCGCAGGTCGTCGACGATCCGCTTGGCCGACTGCGGGTCCTGGTTGTCGAAGAACTCCCAGTTGACCATCACCACGGGGGCGAAGTCGCAGGCCGCGTTGCACTCGATGTGCTCCAGCGTGACCTTGCCGTCCTCGGTGGTGCCGCCGTTCTCGACGCCGAGGTGCTCCTTGAGTTCGTCGAAGATCGCGTCCCCGCCGAGCACCGCGCACAGGGTGTTGGTGCAGACCCCGACCTGGTACTCGCCGGACGGCGCCCGGCGGTACATGGTGTAGAAGGTCGACACCGCCGTCACCTCGGCCGTGGTCAGCCCGAGCGTCTCGGCGCAGAACCGGACCCCGGTGCGGGAGACATAGCCCTCCTCCGCCTGCACCAGGTGCAGCAGCGGGAGCAGGGCGCTGCGGCTGCCGGGGTAGCGCGCGATGATCTCGCGCGCGTCCGTCTCCAGGCGCTGCCGTACGTCGGCCGGGAAGTCCGGCGCGGGCATCGCGGGGATGCCGAGTGATACCTCAGTCACCGGTCGACGCCTCCCATCACGGGGTCGATGGACGCCACCGCGACGATGACGTCGGCGACCTGGCCGCCCTCGCACATCGCCGCCATGGTCTGCAGATTGGTGAAGGACGGGTCCCGGAAGTGGACCCGGAAGGGGCGGGTGCCCCCGTCGCTGACCACGTGGACCCCGAGTTCGCCCTTGGACGACTCGACGGCGACGTACGCCTGGCCGGGCGGCACCCGGAAGCCCTCGGTCACCAGCTTGAAGTGGTGGATCAGGGCCTCCATGGAGGTGCCCATGATCTTCTTGATGTGGTCCAGCGAGTTGCCGAGCCCGTCCGGGCCGAGCGCCAGCTGCGCGGGCCAGGCGATCTTCTTGTCGGCGACCATGACCGGGCCGGGCTGCAGCCGGTCCAGGCACTGCTCGACGATCTTCAGCGACTCCCGCATCTCGTCCAGGCGGATGAGGAAGCGGCCGTAGGAGTCGCAGGTGTCGACCGTCGGCACCTCGAACTCGTAGTTCTCGTAACCGCAGTACGGCTGCGTCTTGCGCAGGTCGTGCGGCAGGCCCGTGGAGCGCAGGATCGGGCCGGTGGCGCCGAGCGCCATGCAGCCGGCCAGGTCCAGGTAGCCCACGTCCTGCATGCGGGCCTTGAAGATCGGGTTGCCGGTGGCGAGCTTGTCGTACTCGGGAAGGTTCTTGCGGAACTTCTTCACGAACTCGCGGATCTGGTCCACGGCGCCGGGCGGCAGGTCCTGGGCGAGGCCGCCGGGGCGGATGTACGCGTGGTTCATCCGCAGGCCGGTGATCAGCTCGTAGATGTCCAGGATCATCTCGCGGTCGCGGAACCCGTAGATCATGATCGTGGTGGCGCCGAGCTCCATGCCGCCGGTGGCGATGGCCACCAGGTGCGAGGAGATGCGGTTCAGCTCCATCAGCATCACGCGGATGACGGAGGCCCGGTCGGGCACCTCCTCGGTGACGCCGAGCAGCTTCTCCACCGCCAGGCAGTACGCCGTCTCGTTGAAGAACGGCGTCAGGTAGTCCATGCGCGTCACGAACGTGGACCCCTGGGTCCAGGTCCGGAACTCCATGTTCTTCTCGATGCCGGTGTGCAGGTAGCCGATGCCGCAGCGGGCCTCGGTGACCGTCTCGCCGTCGATCTCCAGGATCAGCCGGAGCACACCGTGGGTGGACGGGTGCTGCGGGCCCATGTTGACGACGATGCGCTCGTCGTCGGCCTTGCCGACGGTCTCGGCCAGTTCGTCCCAGTCGCCGCCGGTGACCGTGAAGACCCGGCCCTCGGTGGTCTCCCGCTCCGTGGCCTGCTGGGGTGCGTGATGAGTACTCACGAGTACGACCTCCGCTGGTCCGGAGCCGGGATCTGGGCGCCCTTGTACTCGACGGGGATGCCGCCGAGGGGGTAGTCCTTGCGCTGCGGATGCCCCTGCCAGTCGTCCGGCATCATGATCCGCGTCAGGGCGGGGTGGCCGTCGAAGACGATCCCGAAGAAGTCGTACGTCTCGCGCTCGTGCCAGTCGTTGGTCGGGTAGACCTCGACGAGCGACGGGACGTGCCGGTCGGCGTCGGAGACGCTCACCTCCAGCCGGATCAGCCGGTTGTGGGTGATCGAGCGCAGGTGGTAGACGGCGTGCAGCTCGCGGCCCTTGTCCTCGGGGAAGTGGACGCCGCTCACCCCGGTGCAGAGCTCGAAGCGCAGCGCGGGGTCGTCGCGCAGGGTCCGGGCGATGCGGGGCAGGTGCTCGCGCGCGACGTGGAAGGTGACCTCGCCGCGGTCGACGACGACCTTCTCGATCGCGTTGTCCGGGACGAGGCCCTGCTCCTCCAGGGCGCCCTCCAGCTCGTCGGCGACCTCGTCGAACCAGCCGCCGTAGGGGCGGTTCGTGGCTCCCGGCAGGCGCACGGTGCGCACCAGCCGGCCGTATCCGGAGGTGTCGCCGCCGTTGTTGGCGCCGAACATGCCGTGCTGGACGCGGATCGCCTCGCCGTGGTCCCCACGCTGACCGGGCAGGCCGTTCGCCTGCACGTCCTTGTCCGGATTCGGGGTGTCCGGGGAATCCGTCATCGGAGAAGCCCCTTCATCTCAATCGTCGGCAGCGCCTTCAGCGCCGCCTCCTCCGCCTCGCGCGCGGCCTGTTCCTGGTTCACGCCGAGCTTGCTGTGCTGGATCTTGTGGTGGAGCTTGAGAATGGCGTCCATCAGCATTTCGGGACGGGGCGGACATCCGGGGAGATAAATGTCAACGGGGACCACATGGTCGACACCCTGCACAATTGCGTAGTTGTTGAACATTCCGCCGCTTGATGCGCAGACGCCCATCGAGATGACCCACTTGGGGTTCGGCATCTGGTCGTAGACCTGCCGCAGGACGGGGGCCATCTTCTGGCTCACCCGGCCGGCCACGATCATCAGGTCCGCCTGGCGCGGGGAACCGCGGAAGACCTCCATCCCGAAACGGGCGAGGTCGTACCGGCCGGCCCCGGTGGTCATCATCTCGATGGCGCAGCAGGCCAGACCGAAGGTCGCCGGGAAGACCGACGCCTTCCGCACCCAGCCCGCGGCGGTCTCGACGGACGTCAGCAGGAATCCGCTCGGCAGCTTCTCTTCAATACCCATGGCTTTTCTCCGCCCCTAGTCCCATTCCAGACCGCCGCGGCGCCAGACATAGGCGTACGCGACGAAGACGGTGAGCACGAAGAGGAGCATCTCGACGAGCCCGAAGATCCCCAGGGAGTCGAAAGAGACCGCCCAGGGGTAGAGGAAGACGATCTCGATGTCGAAGACGATGAAGAGCATCGCCGTCAGGTAGTACTTGATCGGGAAACGGCCACCACCGGCCGGATGCGGAGTCGGCTCGATGCCGCACTCATACGCCTCCAATTTAGCCCTGTTATACCGTTTTGGGCCGATAATTGAGGCCATGACCACGGAGAAGATCGCGAAGCCGGCCGCGAGGCCGCCCAGCACGAGGATGGGCGCGTAGGCATTCACGTCCCCGCTCCTTCCAGTCGACGGTGACTGATGACGGACCGTGCCCGGGTATGTGCGCCACGCCACCTAGATCCTCTCTATGTGAGGCAGTTCACAAGCCCGAACTGCCCGCATCCTATGCCTCCCGGTCTGTGATCTGCGACACGGGGTTCCCACCGGACTTTGTGATCTACGCCACCCACCGAAGGAACGTCGGGCCGGATGAGCGGTGATCTTCTCACGCAGGTATCTCAAATGATCACCAGAAGTCATATTTGCTCGCGTTATCGCTGGCCAGAGGGGGTGTCCCACTATCAGGCCATCGCGGCTCAAAGCAAATTGGAGCTCCCCTGTGCGGCGTGATAGCGCGCCGCCGCCCGTCCGGGTGAGGCGGGAAAGTCCGTGCTGACGGCGACAGAAGGCACGTGAACGCACGCACGAGGAAATCGACTTGGATATCCCATTCATCCCGAATAAGGAAGATCGAAAAAGGGACAATAGCACTGGGTTGAGGCCAACTGTGGCGCATCACACTTTTGTTGAACGGACCCGATTCCGCCTGATACCCAAGACCACATGCCCCTTCAGATCTCGCATATACGCCGCCGGCGACGCGCCACGCAGAGCACCAACTGGGTGCGCCGCGCTGGAGTCGCCGGCGGCGTCATCGGAACGCTCGCACTCACCGGAATGTCCGCCCCCGCGAACGCGGAACCCACGGCCGCCGACCCGGCGACCACCGGGAGCATCCCGGTCATCCCCGCCCTCTCCACCCAGGCGAGCGCCGCGCAGGCCGCCGCCGCCATCGACGAGACCGTCGTCGAGCAGCAGCTGGACGCGGCCCGCGACGAGGCCCGTGACCAGGCGATGAAGGCCGCCGCCAAGAAGAAGGCCGCCGCCGACGCCCGCAGGTCCGCGGCAGCCAAGGCCGCCGAGGCCCGGGAGTCCGCCACCGCGTCCCGCTCGGCCGGGCGCACCGCGCTGGCCACGCCCGCCTCCGCCCCCTCGGTCGCGTCGACGTCGAGGTCGGCCGCGAGCGGCAGCGTCGCCTCCGTGCTCGGCTTCCTGAAGGCCCAGGTCGGCAAGCCATACGTGTACGGCGCCACGGGCCCCAGCGCGTACGACTGCTCCGGCCTCACCCAGGCCGCGTTCCGGACCATCGGTGTCGAGCTGCCGCGTACCTCCCAGGCGCAGTCGACCTTCGGCACCCAGGTCCCCGTGAGCCAGGTCCAGCCGGGCGACCTGCTGTTCTGGGGCGGCGTCGGTTCCGCTTACCACGTCGCCGTCTACATCGGCGACGGCCAGTACCTGGACGCGGCGAACCCGAGCAAGGGCGTCGTGATCCAGAAGATGGCCTATTACATGCCCACCTCCGCCGTCCGCGTGGCCTGATTCCGCGACGTCCGCGACCCCCGTCCCCACGGGAGGACCGCCGCCGCACCGGCCGGCAGGTCCACGGTGCCGCCATGCCCCGCGGCACCTCCGCTCGTGAAGGCGTGCACACGCCCGTACGGGGCCGGGCCCGGCCCCGCCGTGATGGCGGAGGCCGGGCCCGGGACGGGGAGGGGACGGGGATCAGCGGCGGACGCAGACCTTGTAGGCGGGGTGCCAGACCTTCTCCCAGCGCAGGGAGCCGTGGGACGACCCGGCGTGCCCGCCGCGGCGGTCGCGGTCGCCACGGCCGTCGTGGTCGCCGCGTCCGGAGGTGTGGCGGTACGTCCAGTAACCCTTGTGCCAGCTGCAGTGGAGCTTCTTGCCGTGCCCGGAGCCGTGTCCGGACGGGGCGGCGGAGGCGGAGGCGGTCATTCCGCCCGCAGCAAGCAGAACGGCAGCGGCAGCAGTGGCAAGGGACTTCGTGAAGGTGTTCATGGTGTGCCTTCCTCCCGTTGACGGTGTCCCCGGTGGGGTGAGCAAAAGTATGAGCACATCATCACGAACCACGCATTTCGGGCTTTCGTCCCCAACGACCCATCGCAGCAGGTGACATCGATGTCAGATGCGGCGTCCGTCCCGGCCTGACCCGGCCCCGCCCGGCCCCGAATGGCGTTCGCATGTTCGACACCGCGTTCCCCGCCGGGTTACGCGCGACCGGGGGCGCCGGGCCGCTCCCGCCCCCGCGACTGCGCTACTGACGGAACGTCACGAAGCCAGCCGGGCGTCGAGTTCGCCGAGATCGGTCACGAACCACACCTGGTCGCCGCGGTTGGACTCGCGCACCAGGTCGCGCAGCGCCGTACTGACCCCGGTCCAGGCGGAGATGTCGCCGACGACCACCAGCCGCAGCCGGTAGTTGACGAACTTCTGCAGGATCTCGCCGGCCACCCCGGTACGCAGCGCGAAGAAACGCTCGTCGAACCGGGACACGGGAACGGCCACCACGTCCGCGCGCGAGAACGCCGCACCGATCACGTCGAGCGCGTCCTGCGGGCCCGCGATCTTCGGGCCGTCCTCCCCGGCGACCAGGACGGGCACACCGGCGCGTTCGGTCA
Organism: Streptomyces sp. NPDC058691; assembly: GCF_042714775.1. Classification (NCBI taxonomy): domain Bacteria; kingdom Bacillati; phylum Actinomycetota; class Actinomycetes; order Kitasatosporales; family Streptomycetaceae; genus Streptomyces; species Streptomyces sp. NPDC058691. The sequence goes on from NZ_JBHXSO010000017.1 coordinate 70,475, forward strand.
CCAGGTCAGTCACGGGGTCCGCCTTCGGGGTCGTCGAGCGGGGTCTCGGGGAACATGCCGTTCTCCGCCCCGAGAACGCCGTCGATGGTGCTCAGGATGTCCGCCGCGGGCGCGAGCCCGCCCAGGACGACGACCTTGAGCCGGGCCCGCGGCCGGTCGTACACCGTCTGGATGCGCACCGGTTCCGCGCTGTCGCGCGGCATCCGGGCACCGGCGGCAAGCAGGGTCGTCAGGCGGTCGGCGGCCGCCGCCCCGATGCCGTCGAGTTCGACGATGGCGGAGACCTCGGCCCGCCGTGGCGGCGGCGCGGGGGCCGGCCGCCCGGTGAGCACATCGAGGTCGGCCGGCGCGACGCGGTATTGCTTGCCGATGCGCACGGCCTTCAGCCGCCCGTCGCGGATGTAGCCGCGCACGGTGCGTACGTGCAGTCCGAGCCGCTCGGCGACCTGCTCCACCGAGTACCAATCCTGCTCCATGCTTACGCATCCTACCCATCAAGTGTGAGGACAGGGAAGGTTACGTAAGGAAATGGTATGTGCATCGGGCAATGAAGCCCGGCGTCGTCACGACCGCGGGGCCACCTTCGACAGGCCGTTGATGACGCGGTCCATCGCGTCGCCGCCGGACGGGTCGGTGAGGTTCGCCAGCAGCTTGAGGGTGAAGCGCATGAGCAGCGGGTGGCTGAGTCCGCGCTGCGCCGCCACCTTCATGACCTTCGGGTTGCCGATCAGCTTCACGAAGGCCCGGCCGAGCGTGTAGTAGCCGCCGTAGGTGTCCTTCAGGATGCGCGGGTAGTTGTGCAGCGCGAGTTCGCGCTGCGCCGCGGTGCCGCGCGCGTGCGCCTGGACGATGACGTCGGCGGCGATCCGGCCGGATTCCATCGCGTAGGCGATGCCCTCGCCGTTGAACGGGTTGACCAGGCCGCCCGCGTCGCCGACGAGCAGCAGGCCGCGGGTGTAGTGGGGCTGGCGGTTGAAGGCCATGGGGAGCGCGGCGCCGCGGATGGGGCCGGTCATGTTCTCGGGGGTGTAGCCCCAGTCCTCGGGCATGGACGCGCACCAGGCCTTGAGGATCTCGCGCCAGTCCAGGTCCTTGAAGGAGGCGGAGGTGTTGAGCACGCCGAGGCCGACGTTGGACGTCCCGTCGCCCATGCCGAAGATCCAGCCGTAGCCGGGCAGCAGCCGGGGGTCGCCGGGGGCGCGCCGGTCCCACAGCTCCAGCCAGGACTCCAGGTAGTCGTCGTCGTGGCGGGGCGAGGTGAAGTACGTGCGCACCGCGACGCCCATCGGGCGGTCCTCACGGCGGTGCAGGCCCATCCCCAGCGAGAGCCGGGTGGAGTTGCCGTCGGCGGCCACGACCAGCGGGGCGTGGAAGGTGACCGGGGTCTTCTCCTCGCCGAGCTTCGCCTCGACCCCGGTGATGCGGCCGGTGCGCTCGTCGCGGATCGGACCGGAGACGTTGCAGCGCTCGTACAGCCGCGCGCCGGCCTTCTCGGCCTGGCGGGCCAGCAGTTCGTCGAAGTCCTCGCGCTTGCGGACGAGTCCGTAGTCGGGGAAGGAGGCCAGGTCCGGCCAGTCGAGCTGGAGCCGGACACCGCCGCCGATGATGCGCAGGCCCTTGTTGCGCAGCCAGCCCGCCTCTTCGGAGATGTCGATGCCCATCGCGACGAGCTGCTTGGTCGCCCGCGGGGTGAGGCCGTCGCCGCACACCTTCTCGCGGGGGAACGCGGTCTTCTCCAGCAGCAGGACGTCCAGACCGGCCTTCGCCAGGTAGTACGCGGTCGTCGAACCGGCGGGACCGGCCCCGACGACGATCACATCGGCACTGCGCTCGGAGGCGACGGTCGTGTCAGTCACGGTCGGGATCTCCCGTCGGTATGGGTCATCGGCGTTGAGAGTCTATGAGGCGGTGCCCCGGGTCAGTGCACCGCCCGGTGCAGCGCCACGATCCCGGCCGACAGGTTGCGCCACGCGACCTGGCGCCAGCCCGCCTTCTGCAGCCGTCCGGCCAGCGCGGGCTGGTCGGGCCAGGAGCGGATCGACTCGGCGAGGTAGACGTACGCGTCGGGGTTGCTGCTGACCGCGCGGGCCACCGGCGGCAGTGCCCGCATCAGGTACTCGGTGTAGACGGTGCGGAACGGCGCCCAGGTGGGGTGGCTGAACTCGCAGATGACGACGCGGCCGCCGGGCCGGGTGACGCGCAGCATCTCGCGCAGCGCCGCGTCGGTGTCATGGACGTTGCGCAGCGCGAAGGAGATGGTGACGGCGTCGAAGACCCCGTCGGCGAAGGGCAGTCGCGTCGCGTCGCCCGCGGTGAGCGGCAGCGAGGGGTGCCGGCGCTTGCCCTCGCGCAGCATGCCGAGCGAGAAGTCGCAGGGCACGACGCTCGCCCCGGCCTGCACGAAGGGCAGCGAGGAGGTGCCCGTGCCGGCGCCGAGGTCCAGCACCCGCTCGCCGGGGCGCACGTCCAGGGCCTGCGCGACGGTCTTGCGCCAGCGCCGGTCCTGCCCGAGCGAGAGCACGTCGTTGGTCAGGTCGTAGTTGGCGGCGACGTCGTCGAACATCGCGGCGACTTCGTGCGGCTGCTTGTCCAGGGAGGCTCGGGTCACGCCCCCATTGTTCACCCGGCGGCCCCGGGCCCCGCGCAGGGGCCCGGGGGAACCGTCACGGGATGCCGAGCGACGTCTCGCAGTCGTCGGCGCGGTCGCGGGTGCCTGCCTCGCCGTCGCAGACGTCGCGGTCGGCTCCGCCGTCGATCCGGTCCTCGCCGGGGCCGGCCCGGACGACGTCGTCACCGGGACCGGCCACGAGCAGGTCGCGGCCCCCGGCCGTGCCGTTGCTTGCGTTCCTGGCGACATTGGTGTTGTCCCCGAAGACCGTGTCACGGCCGCTGTGCCCGGTGATCACATCGTCGCCCGCCGAGGTGACGTGATCGCCGGAGTTGTCCCCGATCAGGGTCTCGTCGGCGGCGCCGCCGATGATCCGGTCGTCGCCGGAACCCGCCGCGGTACGGCCCTGGCTGACGGAGTAGTTGTCGCCGACGACCGCGAATCCGCCGTCGGCGCCGAGGTCGAGCAGGTCGTCCCCGCCACTGCCGACGGCGTTGAACAGGGCGAAGCTGTCGCCGACGAGGCGGTCCGCGCCGGGCCCGCCCTTCAGGACGTCGTCGCCCGCTCCGAAGGCGTTGCCGGTGTCGGCGGCGGAGTCGCCGGTCATCAGGTCGTCGCCGGGACCGCCGTCCATGCGGTCGGCGCCGCCGCCGAAGGCGTCGCCCGCGGTGGCGCTGTTGTCGCCCGCCGCGCGGTCGTCGCCCTCCCCCAGGATCAGCAGGTCGTCGCCTTGGCCGACGGCGTCGCCGCTGTCGGTGAACAGGTCGCCGGCCGCCAGGTCGTCGCCCGCGCCGGTGGCGATGCTGTCGTTCCCGGGGCCGCCGCTGACCCGGTCGTTCCCGGCGAGGGCGCAGATGCGGTCGTCGCCGCCCCCGCCGTCGATGCGGTCGGCCCCGGCGGAGCCGACGATGACGTCGTCGCCCGGAGTGCCCAGGATGCCGCCGGAGCCGGTGATCGTCGGCACGCGGCCGAAGCACAACGCCGCCCCCGCTGAGGGCGCCTCGCCGACGGCGGCCGCGGGAAGGGCCACGAGGGCGATCGCCGCGAGCACGGCGACCACCGGGGCCGCGAGGCGGCCGGATATGACGCGGGATAGTGATATGTCCGGCATGACCGGAACCTAAGCGACGGCCTGTCAGCCGGCCACCGGTGTACGGCGGCCGGGTGACCGCCTCACGCCCTGCGGTACAGCAGCCGTCCCCCGACGACCGTGGCGAGGCAGGCGCCGCTCCCGTCGACGACGGCGAAGTCCGCCCGCGCACCCGGGGCCGGCTCCGGTGCCCGGCGCGCGGGCAGCAGCCCGCTGCGGTCCAGCGCGGAGCGCAGCGCGGGGTCGTCGGGAACGGCCGCCACGGCCGTCACACCGCAGCGCAGCAGCGCGTGCACCCGCTCCCGCGGGCTCGGCGCCTCGGGCAGCGCACCCTGGTGGGTCAGGCCGGGCCGCAGCGTGCCTGGCCAGGATCTGACCCGGGCCGCCGGATGGCTCGCGCGCAGCGCGGTGAGCGGGCCGACGGCGGCGATGGTGCCGCCGTCGACCACCAGGGCCGCGCCGTCCGCGCCCGCATGGATCGTCAGCATCGCGGACCGCGGGCGCCGGTCAGGAGGTGCTGATCAGCTTGAGCTCGGGGTGCGCCGTGCCGCCCTCGATGGCGGTCGACGACAGGTGCGAGACGACGTGGTCGTCGACCGGGTCGTTCGCCGGGTCGTCGTGGACCACCAGGTGCTCGTACGTGGTGGCGCGCTGGGCCGGGACCCGGCCGGCGGCGCGGATCAGGTGGATCAGCTCCATGCGGTTCGAGCGGTGCTTGGCACCGGCCGAGGAGACGACGTTCTCCTCCAGCATCACCGAGCCGAGGTCGTCGGCGCCGTAGTGCAGCGACAGCTGGCCGACCTCCTTGCCGGTGGTGAGCCAGGAGCCCTGGATGTGGGCGACGTTGTCCAGGAAGAGCCGGGCGATCGCGATGATCCGCAGGTACTCGAAGAGCGTGGCCTGCGTGCGGCCCTTCAAGTGGTTGTTCTCCGGCTGGTAGGTGTACGGGATGAAGGCGCGGAAGCCGCCCGTACGGTCCTGGACGTCGCGGATCATCCGCAGGTGCTCGATGCGCTCGGCGTTGGTCTCGCCGGTGCCCATGAGCATCGTGGAGGTGGACTCCACGCCCAGGTTGTGCGCGGTCTCCATGATCTCCAGCCAGCGCTCGCCGCTCTCCTTGAGAGGGGCGATCACCTTGCGCGGCCGCGCGGGCAGCAGTTCGGCGCCGGCGCCCGCGAAGGAGTCCAGGCCGGCCGCGTGGATGCGGGTGATGGCCTCGTCCACCGACACCTTGGAGATCCGGGCCATGTGCTCGACCTCGGAGGCTCCGAGCGAGTGGATGACCAACTGGGGGAAGGCCTGCTTGATGGCGCTGAAGTGCTTCTCGTAGTACTCGACGCCGTAGTCCGGGTGGTGGCCGCCCTGGAACATGATCTGGGTGCCGCCGAGTTCGACGGTCTCCGCGCAGCGGCGCAGGATGTCGTCCAGGTCGCGGGTCCAGCCCTTGGCGGTGTCCTTGGGCGCGGCGTAGAAGGCGCAGAACTTGCAGGCCGTCACGCAGACGTTGGTGTAGTTGATGTTGCGCTCGATGATGTACGTCGCGATGTGCTCGACGCCCGCGTAGCGACGGCGGCGCACCGCGTCCGCGGCGGCGCCGAGTGCGTGCAGGGGTGCGGAGCGGTAGAGGTCGAGCGCCTCCTCGGGGGTGATGCGGCCACCGTCGGCGGCACGGTCGAGGACGGACTGCAGGTCGGCGTTCTCGCTCACCGGGCATCCCTTCCGAGGGGTTGTGACGGACGCGCTCAGCCTACGCCAGGGGTTCAGCCGCCCTGCTTGGTGAGGTCGCCTTCAGGGTTCCCGGCCAGGGAGTCGCCCGACTGGTAGTGCAGCGAGCCGTCCTCGTTGAGGGTGAAGCGCTCGTCGGCGGAGCCGTCCGAACACACCCCGGGGTGCGGGTTGGTGCCGCCGCTGGTGTCCAGGACGATCCACCGCTCGGTGGACGTGGCGAGCTTCCACTGCCCGCCGCAGTCGTAGGTCTCCCCCAGCAGCGACAGCACGCTCTTGTCACGGCCGACCACCGCGCCGACCTTGCCCTCGGTGATCGTGATCTCGAAGGAGCCGGGGACACCGTGGGCGGTGACGGTGTCGCCCTTCCATGTGCCCGCGAAGGCCGCGGGCAGCGCCGCCAGCCGCGGCGCCGAGGGGGTCGCCGAGCCGTGCGACGGCGACTCCGGCCCCGACGAGGTGGCGGACCGCGAGGGCGTCGGACTCCCGCCGCCCTTGCCCTGGTCGTCGTCCGCGCCGCGGTCGTGGAGCACGAGCGCCAGCGTCACCGCCGCCGCGACCAGCACGATGCCGGCGCCCGCCAGCGACGCCGCCCGTCCCGCACCGCGCCGGGACACGGCCGGGGTGGTGACCGGCGGCGGCGTGGCGGCGAACGAGGACGGCACCGCGTCGTGCGGCTCGGTCAGCCGCGGCGGCGGGCCGAAGGTGCCGTACGAGGGGTGGGAGCCGTACGAGGAGCCCGTACCGCCCGTGCTGCTGCCCGTGCCATTGCCGTTGCCGCTGCCCAGCGCGCCGGGCGGTGGCGTCGGCTCCAGGTCCAGCAGCTCCACCGCCTGGCGGCCGAGGCGCTCCGTCAGCGCCGCGGGCAGCCATCCGCCGCGCACCAGAGAGGCGGCCCCGCCCTCCGGCGCGAGCAGGGCGCCGAGCTGACGGGGCGTGGGACGCGCCGCGGGGTCCTTGGCCAGACAGGACTCGGCGACACCGCGCAGCCCGGCGGGCATGCCGTCGAGCTCGGGCTCCTCGTGGGCGACCTTGTACAGCAGCACGGCCGCGCTGTCACCGGGGAAGGGGCCCTGTCCGGTCGCGGCGAAGACGATCACCGCGCCGAGGGCGAAGATGTCGGCGGCCGGGCCGGTCGGGCGGCCGGTGACCTGCTCGGGCGCCATGTAGCCGGGCGAGCCGACGACCACGCCCTTGCTGGTGAGCGCGGCGGTGGCGTCCATGGCGCGGGCGATGCCGAAGTCGATGAGCACCGGGCCGTCCAGTGACAGCAGCACGTTGGACGGCTTGATGTCGCGGTGCACCAGGCCCCGCCCGTGCACCTCCTCCAGCGCCTCGGCGAGCCCCGCGCCCAGCGCGCGTACGCCGTCCTCCGGCAGCGGCCCGAAGGTCCGCACCGCGTCGGACAGCGCGGGTCCCGCGACATAGCGGGTGGCCACCCACGGCACCGGGGAGTCGGTGTCCGCGTCGAGCACCGGGGCGCTCCAGGCGCCGCCGACCCGGCGCGCCGCCTCCACCTCGCGCTGGAAGCGGGTGCGGAACTCCAGGTCGTCCGCGAGTTCCGAGCGGACCACCTTCACGGCCACCGTGCGGCCGCCCGGGCTGCGCCCGAGGTAGACCCGGCCCATGCCGCCGGCCCCGAGCCGGCCGAGCAGCCGGTAGGGACCGATCGCCGTGGGGTCGTTCGCCTGCAGGGGTTGCATCTGCGCGCCTCTCGCGGTGCGGAAGGTCGAAGAACAACGGGAGTTCCCCGGATACGCCGGGCAACCTACGGGAAGCCGGTGAAATCAGAGAAGGTGTACCCGTGCCCGGGGCGGGAACCCCACGCGGCGGGCGAACTCGGCGATCCCGGTCAGCTGGTCCGGGCCGAGGGAGAAGTCCAGCGTGGTGAAGTAGCGCTGCAGCGTGTCCGCGTCGAAGGACTCCCAGCGGGCGGCCTGTTCGGCGACCTTGGCCACCTCCTCCATGCTCAGGTCGCGGGAGGCGAGGAAGGCCCGGTGCACCTCGCTCACCGCTTCGGGGTGCGCGGCCAGGTAGTCCCGGCGTGCGGCCCAGACGGCGAAGACGAAGGGCAGCCCGGTCCACTCCTTCCACATCAGGCCGAGGTCGTGGACCTCCAGGCCGAGCCGCGGCGCGTCGTGCAGGGAGGCGCGCAGCGCGGCGTCCCCGATCAGGACGGCGGCCTGCGCCTCCTGCATCATCAGCGACAGGTCCGGCGGGCAGGTGTAGTAGTCGGGCTCGACCTTGTACTGCTCGGCGAGCAGCAGCTCCGCGAGTCGCACGGACGTGCGGCTGGTGGAACCCAGGGCGACCCGGGCGCCGTCGAGGCTGCCGAGCGGGACCTGGCTCACGATGACGCAGGACATGACGGGGCCGTCGCAGCCGACGGCGATGTCCGGGAGGGCGACGAGCTCGTCGCTGTGGCGCAGGTACTCCATGAGCGTGATCGGGCCGACGTCGAGATCGCCGGACACGAGCTGGGCGCTCAGCTTCTCGGGGGTGTCCTTGGTGAGCTCCAGGTCCAGCAGGGCACCCGTTCGGGCCAACCCCCAGTAAAGAGGTACGCAATTCAGGAACTGGATGTGCCCGACGCGAGGCCGGGTCCGGCGCTCACCACCGGCGGAGGGAAGAGGCGCAGATTTATCCACATCAGGAGGCTAGACCCCCGCCCCGGCGATCTTTCGCCGGGGCCCACCGGGGTGTCGCCGCGGACACCGCCCGGGGGCCACGGGTTCACCCCGCGTTCGATCTTTAGGCGGTCCGGGTGAATGGGGATCTTGTTGCTCTTCCCCGCCGAGGATCCCCCGTGCTACTGTCGTCGCAAGTTGCAGTTTGGTTTCCCTTGCAGTACAAAGCCTGCGGAGCATGTGACCGCGGGCTTTTGTAGTTTTCAGACTTCTTGCGGTTAGCAGGGCAGGTTCTGGAGCAGGGCAACCCTTTGGCCCAAGGAGGGCTTATGGCTACCGGAACCGTCAAGTGGTTCAACGCCGAGAAGGGCTTCGGCTTCATCGCCCAGGACGGCGGCGGCCCCGATGTCTTCGTCCACTACTCCGCGATCAACGCCAGCGGCTTCCGCTCGCTGGAGGAGAACCAGGCGGTGACCTTCGACGTCACCCAGGGCCCGAAGGGCCCGCAGGCGGAGAACGTCGTCCCCGCCTAATTGCGGAGAGACGTGTAGTACCCGATTAGCAGTACCCAAGGAGCCCCGCGCGGTGTGCGGGGCTCCTGCCTTTTCCGGCGGTGCCCGCCGCCCGACAGAATGCGGGCAGGGGTCAGGCGTGCGCGAGAAGCGCTCCGCGGAGCCGGGCCGGCGGCCGCGGTGTCAGCCGCGGGTCGCCGCGCGCGAGGCGTCGTCCGCCTCGTCCTCCACGGCGGCGCTGGCGGCGAGATTGGCCCGCGTGCGCTCCACCCGGGCGGAGACCTGCACGGAGGCCTGCTCGCGCAGTCCGCGCAGCACGACGAAGCTGAGCGGCGCGCTGATCACGAGCGCCAGCAGCATGACCCACAGCAGGTTGGAGTCACCGAGGCCGGCCGGCAGGACGTGGACGTAGACCAGGCCCCAGATGGCGAGGAAACAGGCCGCGAAGAGGCCGAGGCGCATCAGGGTGTAGCGCAGCATGGGACTCGGCTTCCAGCTCACGGCGATGCCACTTCCTTCGGTGTGTTCGGCGGTCCGGCCCTCGGGACGTACCGGACGTACTCGCCCACCAGTGAAGCACGCGCCTTCCGCGCTCAGAGCAGCGGGAGCCACATCGTCAGCTCGTCCCTGTCGTCACCTGCGGCGACGCGGATCGCCCCGGGCGTCCGGCCGACCTCCTTGTAGCCGACGGAGGCGTAGAAGCGGTCCAGGCCCATGCCGCTGCGGCAGGTGAGCCGCAGCCCCTCCAGGCCGAGGTCGCGCGCCGCGCGCTCGGCCTCGCGCAGCAACTCCGCGCCCTGGCCCCGGCCCTGCTGGGCGGGGTCGACCATGACGGTGTAGAGCCAGGCCCAATGCCGCATCAGACGGTGGGTGTTGAGGGTCAGGAAGGCCGTCGCGGCCAGGCGTCCGTCCTCGAATCCGGCGATCAGATGCGCCCGGCCCTCGGATATCGCCTCGCAGCGCGCCTGCGCCTGCGGGGCCACGTCACCGGCGGTGACGGGGGCCACGAAGCCGACGGCGCCACCGGCGTTGGTGACGTCCGTCCAGAGGGTGACGAGCTGGTTCCGCAGATCGGTCGTGAGCTCGGGGTCGAGGGCGAAGCGCAGTGCCATGGCGAAAACTGTAGGGACCCGCACTGACGGGGTCTGAAGGCGGTCCGGACTCCGGGCGACATCCATATGAAGCGCGGGCCCCGGTCTCCCCGGGACCCGCTGCCCTCCACGCGGTGCGCGGAGGGCGGAGCGCCGTACGGGTCAGAAGCGCATCGGCTGCGGCGACTCCCGGCGCGCGGCGTCCGGGCCCGGGTACTCGCGGATGATCTCGTAGCGGGTGTTGCGCTCGACCGGGCGGAAGCCCGCGTCTGTGATGAGCTCCAGCAGGTCGTCGCGGGTGAGCTTGTTCGGCGTGCCGTAGTTGTCGGCGTCGTGAGTAATCTTGTACTCGACGACCGAGCCGTCCATGTCGTCCGCGCCGTGCTGCAGCGCCAGCTGCGCGGTCTGCACGCCGTGCATGACCCAGAACACCTTCACGTGCGGCACGTTGTCGAAGAGCAGCCGGGAGACCGCGAAGGTCTTCAGCGCGTCGGCGCCGGAGGCCATGGTGGTGCGCGCCTGAAGGGTGTTGCGGATCTTGCCGTCCTTCAGGTCGACGAAGTCGTGCTGGTAGCGCAGCGGGATGAAGACCTGGAAGCCGCCGGTCTCGTCCTGGAGCTCGCGCAGGCGCAGCACGTGGTCCACCCGGTGCCGGGGCTCCTCGATGTGCCCGTACAGCATGGTGCACGGGGTCTTGAGGCCCTTCTCGTGCGCCAGGCGGTGGATGCGCGACCAGTCCTCCCAGTGGGTGCGGTGGTCGACGATGTGCTGCCGGACCTCCCAGTCGAAGATCTCGGCGCCGCCGCCGGTCAGCGACTCCAGGCCGGCCTCGATCAGCTCGTCCAGGATCTCGCTCGCGCTCAGCCCGGAGATCGTCTCGAAGTGGTGGATCTCGGTGGCGGTGAACGCCTTCAGGGAGACGTTCGGCAGCGCCTCCTTGAGCGCCTTCAGCGAGCGCGGGTAGTAGCGCCACGGAAGGGTGGGGTGCAGGCCGTTGACGATGTGGAGCTCGGTGAGGTTGTCCCCCTCCATCTCCTTGGCGAGCCGCACGGCCTCCTCGATGCGCATCGTGTACGCGTCCTTCTCCCCCGGCTTGCGCTGGAAGGAGCAGTAGGCGCAGGAGGCCGTGCACACGTTGGTCATGTTGAGGTGGCGGTTGACGTTGAAGTGGACGACGTCGCCGTTCTTCCGCGTCCGCACGTGGTGGGCGAGACCGCCCAGCCAGGCGAGGTCGTCGGACTCGTAGAGGGCGATGCCGTCCTCACGGGTCAGCCGCTCACCCGCGTGGACCTTCTCCTCCAGCTCCCGCTTGAGCCCAGCGTCCATGCCTCGCCTCGCCTCCACACTTCCTCGACCGGCCTCGGCCGGCAGACAACCCGCTCGACCTTACGCCTACATGGTCTCGGGCAGTTCCCCGACCCGGTTCTCCCACTTCGTGGACAGCACGATGGTGGTGCGGGTGCGCGCGACGCCCTTGGTGCCGGACAGACGGCGGATGGTGTGCTCCAGGCCGTCCACGTCGGGGACGCGGACCTTGAGCATGTAGGAGTCGTCTCCGGCGATGAACCAGCAGTCCTCGATCTCGTCGAGATCGCGCAGCCGGGTGGCCACGTCCTCGTGGTCCGCGGCGTCGCTCAGCTGCAGGCCGACCAGGGCGGTGACGCCGAGGCCGAGAGCGGCGGGATGGATGGTGGCCCGGTAGCCGGTGATCACACCGGCCTGCTCCAGGCGGTTGATCCGGTCGGTGACGCTGGGGCCTGACAGGCCCACCAGCCGGCCCAGCTCGGCGTACGAGGCCCGGCCGTTCTCACGGAGGGCCTGGATGAGCTGCCTGTCCACCGCGTCCATCAGACTGGACCCCTTCATTCATGCCGTGATTGCGCTGTCAGGACAAGAATCTAAGGCATCGGCGGGCATGTGCCTTGCGCATCAATCCACGGGAACCTCATCCGCCGTCATCCGCCTCCAGGGTCCCGGCGATCCCGGCAGCCCGCGCGGCTCCCAGCTCCCCCTCCCAGCGGCGGTAGAGCTTGTGCGGCACCCCGGCGGCGTCCAGCACCCGCCCGGCGACGAAGTCGACCAGGTCCTGGATGTGGCGGGCGCCCGCGTAGAACGCCGGTGACGCGGGCAGCACCACGGCGCCCGCCTCGTCGAGGGCGACCAGGTGCCGGAGGGTCTGCCCGCCGAGCGGGGTCTCCCGCACGGCGACGACCAGCCGCCGCCGCTCCTTCAGGGTGACACTCGCCGCACGCTGCAGCAGGTCCTTGGAGAGCCCCAGCGCCACCCCGGCCACGCAGGCGGTGCTCGCCGGGACGATCAGCATGCCCTTGACGGGGTAGGAACCCGAGCTCGGTCCGGCGGCCAGATCCCCGGCGGCCCAATGGCGCACTCGGGTGAGGTCGGCCTCGAAGCGGTCCGGGGTGCCGTCGGCGCCGCGGGCCAGCCAGCGCGACAGGTCCTCGCGCCAGTGGCCGTCGCGGAACGGCGCCCCGGTCTCGTCCAGCACCGTGAGCCGCGCGGCCCGGCTGACCACCAGGTCGACGGCCTCGCCGGCCTGCAGCAGCGCGCGGATCACAGCGGCCGCGTACGGCGTCCCGGAGGCACCGGAGACCCCGACCACCCAGGGCGTCCCGCGCCCGCTGTCGTCCATACGGCGAGCCTATCCGGCCCCTCGTACAACCTTCCGGCCGGCTCACGCGTCAGTGAGGTGTTCATGTAACGACCAAGGGGTTGGGGAGAACACCATCAACGCCATGCGCAAGGGCATCGCCGCCGCCGGCTGCGCCGCCTTCATCGCCACCACCGCCGCCGCGTGCGGCACCGCCGGGAACCTGAGCGCCGGTGCCAAGGTCCAGCAGGCGCTGGACCGGCTCGGCGAGCAGAAGGCCGCCGCGCTGTCCGTCGGCTTCGACGGCGGCGAGCAGCAGATCTGGTCCGCGCTGAAGGGCGAGGACGGCTTCACTCAGGAGGACGCGAAGCTGCTCGCCGGCCTCGACGTCTCGCTCTCCATGAGCGCCACCAAGCCGCTGAAGGACATCAAGGGGAACGACGCCGCCTCGGTGGCGCTGCGGGTCTCGCTCGGCCAGGGCAAGGACCTGGTGGAGGTCCGCAGCCTCGCCGGCAAGAAGACCTACCTGCGGGTGGATCTGCGGCAGTTCATGTCGATCGCCGAAGACCTCGGCACCAAGCAGGACAAGTCCGACATGAAGGAGTTCCAGCAGTTCCTCGACGCGGCCGACGGCCTGCCCTCCTCGTACAAGTCGGTGAAGGACGCGCTCGGCGGCAAGTGGGTCTCCGTGGACCTCAAGGCCTTCGAGGAGTTCTCCAAGAGCATGGCCAAGGACAGCCCGGCGGGCTCGCCCCTCCCGGACACCTCGGCGCTGGACGCCAAGACGCAGGCGCGGATCACCAAGGCACTGCGCGAGGCGCTGGAGAACAACGCGAAGTTCGCCGACGCCGGGAGCAAGGACGGCGCCGACCACGTCAAGGTCACCGTGCCCGCCGGGAAGACGGCGGACGCGCTCGCCAAGGCCCTGGAGCCCGTGGCGGACCAGCTGCCGGACGGGTTCTCGCCCGCCGACCTGGAGAAGGTGCCCGACAAGGACGTCACCTTGGACGTCGCCGTCAAGGACGGCGCGCTGTCCGGGATCACCCTCGACCTCGACCAGTTCGACACGGGTGACGAGATCCACGGCGCGCTGCCGCTGACCGTCGGCTTCGCCTCCGACGCCGGAACCGTCGCCGCCCCGGCGGGGGCCACCCCGCTCAACCCGCAGGACGTCATGGGCGCCGTGATGCAGCTCATGATGGGCGGAATGGACGCGTAAGGCGCGGAACCGCCACGGACGCCGGAGTCGTTGTCTACCGTGAGGGAAGTCTGGCTGGACAGACGGACGGTGGAGAACCACGAGGGGGGATCCTGTGGCGTACGAACCCATCGCCGGCCACGACGCCGGTGACGCCCGGCACGGCGCCCGCAGCGGCGCCGTGCCGGGCCCGGGTGTCCGGGCCCGCACCGCGGGGGCGATCATGCTCACGTGGGTGGGGCTGCTCTGGCTGATCGAGTCGGTCGACGTCATGACCGGCCACGCGCTGGACACCTTCGGCATCGTGCCGCGCGAGCCCGCGGAGTTGCGGGACATCGTCCCGGCGGCCTTCATCCACTTCGGCTTCGACCATGTCGCCGCCAACAGCGTCCCGTTGCTGGTGCTGGGGTTCCTGGCGGCGCTGCGCGGCACCCGCCGCTTCCTGAGCGTGGCCTTCGTCATCATCCTGAGCAGCGGCCTGGGCGTCTGGCTGGTCGCGCCGCCGCACACCAACACCGCGGGCGCGTCCGGGCTGGTCTTCGGTCTCTTCGGCTACCTGCTGGTGCGCGGCTTCGTGGACCGGCGGCTGATCGACATCGCGGTCGGCCTGGTCGTCGCGGTGGTCTACGGCTCGATCCTGTGGGGCGTGCTGCCCACCGCGCAGGGCGTGTCCTGGCAGGGCCATCTCTTCGGCCTGGCGGGCGGGGTGGCGGCCGCGTTCCTGTTCCGGGACCGCCCTGCCGACGGCTTGATCAGATGAGGCCGTAGGATCCCGGGAAACTCGATCACTGGGGGGCGGTCACGCATGACCGATTTCAGCAAGCACGAAGGCATACCGCCGCAGGACGCGGCACCTCAGGGGCCGCCTCAAGGGCCCCCGCAGGGCCCGCCCCCGCCCGGACCCGGCGCGGGACCGTTCCCCCCGCCGCCCCCGCCGTACGGCCACCCCGGCCCCGGGCCCGGCTGGGCGGGCGCCCCGGGCTACCCGCCCCCGTTCCCGTTCCCGCCGCCGATGCGGCCGCCGACCGGGCCGGCGATGTGGACGCACCTGAGCGCCCTGATCACGATCGTCGTGGGCTCCAGCGTCTGCTGCCTCGGCTGGGCGCTGAGCTGGGTCCCGCCGCTGATCATCCGCGGCAACGAGCAGAACAAGTACGACCCGTTCATCCGCCACCACGCCGCGCAGGCGATGAACTTCGGCATCACCGCCGCCGTGACCGTCCTGCTGGGCGGCATCGGCTACGCCGGCGGCATCGGTGGGATGATCTGGCACGGCGAGGACGGCGGCCCGATCGCCGTGCCCATCGCCGGCTTCGGTCTGCTCGGGCTGTGCGCGATCCACATGCTGATAGGAATCATCTTCTGCGCCATCGGCGCCGGCAAGGCCAACAGCGGCCAGTGGTGGCGCTATCCGCGATTCGTCGCGCTGCCCTTCCTCAAGTCTGAGCAGGGCGAGCAGGTCTGACAGTCCCGGGGTCCCGGGGGTCCGGCGCTCAGACGCCGAGCCCCCGGACCAGCAGGTCCAGCAGCGCGCACACGAACAGCGCCATGCCGATGAAGCCGTTGACCGTGAAGAAGGCCCGGTTGAGCCGGCTGAGGTCGCCGGGCTTGACGATGCTGTGCTCGTAGACGAAGGCGCCGCCGACGATCAGCATGCCGACCCACCAGAAGGCGCCGGCGCCGACGGCCAGTCCGTACCAGACCAGCAGCACGGTGGTCACCACGTGGCTGACGCGCGCGCCGTACAGCGCGCCGTCGATGCCGAACCGGGCCGGCACCGAGCGCACTCCGTGGGCGCGGTCGGCGGCGACGTCCTGGCAGGCGAAGATCAGGTCGAAGCCGCCGATCCAGACGCCGACCGCCAGGCCGAGGATGACCGCGTCCCACGACCACGAGCCGGAGACCGCGAGCCAGGCGCCCACCGGGCCCATGGCCTGGGCGAGTCCGAGGATCGCGTGCGGGTAGTCCGTGAACCGCTTGCCGTACGGGTAGACCACCATCGGGATCACCGCGATCGGCGCGAGCGCCAGACAGAGCGGGTTGAGCAGCGCGGCCGCGCCGAGGAAGAACACCACGGCGATCAGCGCGCCGGTCCACGCGGAGCGCACGGAGACGGTGCCGGTGACCAGTTCGCGTCCCGCGGTGCGCGGATTGCGGGCGTCGATCTCGCGGTCGATGATCCGGTTGCAGGCCATCGCGAAGGTGCGCAGACCCACCATGGCGACCGTGATCAGGAAGAGCTGCCACCAGTGCACGGTGCGGTCCTGCGCGAACATCGCGCTGAGCGCGGCGATGTAGGCGAAGGGCAGCGCGAAGACCGAGTGCTCGATCATCACCAGCCGCAGGAACGCGCGGACTTTGCCGTCGGGCCGGGGCGAGGGGCCGAAAAGGTCCGGGGTCGCGGATTCCGCGCTCACAGGCCGTACTCCTTCCACCGGCGGTCGACCTTCGCGGCGGTCTCCGGGTCGGAGAGCACCATCTCGGGCCAGCCGCCGTCGCGGGTGTAGCCCTCCTCGGGCAGCTTCCGGGTCGCGTCGATGCCCGCCTTGCCGCCCCAGAACTGCTGGTAGGAGGCGTGGTCGAGATGGTCCACGGGACCTTCGACGACCGACAGGTCGCGGGCGTAGTCGGTGTTGCCCAGCGCCCGCCAGGCGACCTCGTGCAGGTCGTGCACATCGCAGTCGGCGTCGACCACGACGATCAGCTTGGTCAGCGACATCATGTGCGCGCCCCAGACGGCGTGCATCACCTTCTGGGCGTGCTTGGGGTACTTCTTGTCGATGGAGATGATCGCGCAGTTGTGGAAGCCGCCCGCCTCGGGCAGGTGGTAGTCCACGATGTCCGGCACGATGATCTTCAGCAGCGGCAGGAAGAAGCGCTCGGTGGCCCGGCCCAGCGGGCCGTCCTCGGTCGGCGGCCGGCCGACCACGATGGACTGCAGCAGCGGCCGCTTGCGCATCGTCACGCAGTCGATGGTCAGCGCGGGGAAGGGCTCCTGCGGGGTGTAGAAGCCGGTGTGGTCGCCGAACGGCCCCTCGGGCAGCGTCTTCCCGGGCTCCAGCCAGCCCTCCAGGACCACCTCGGCATGGGCGGGAACCTGGAGCGGGACCGTCTTGCAGTCGACCATCTCGACACGCTTACCCCCGACGAAGCCCGCGAAAAGGTACTCGTCGATGTCGCCGGGGAGCGGGGCGGTCGAGGCGTACGTCACGGCGGGCGGGCAGCCGAAGGCGATGGCGACCGGCAGCCGCTCGCCGCGCCGCTGGGCCACCTGGTAGTGGTTGCGGCTGTCCTTGTGGATCTGCCAGTGCATGCCGATGGTGCGGCGGTCGTGCCGCTGCAGCCGGTACAGGCCGAGGTTGCGGACGCCGCTCTCGGGGTCCTTGGTGTGCGTCAGGCCGAGGTTGAAGAAGGAGCCGCCGTCCTCGGGCCAGGTGAACAGCGCGGGCAGCGCGTCGAGGTCGACGTCGTCGCCGGTGAGCACGACCTCCTGGACGGGCGCGTCCTTCACCTTCTTCGGCGGGACGTGGGTCATCCCGGCGAGCTTGCCGAACGCCTCGCGCACCCCGACGAAGCCGTGCGGCAGCTCCGGCTTGAGCAGCCCGCCGATGCGGTCGCTGATGTCCGCGTAGGACGTCAGGCCGAGCGACTTCAGCAGCCGGCGGTCGGTGCCGTACACGTTCATCGCCAGGGGCATCGAGGAGCCCTTGACGTTCTCGAACAGCAGCGCCGGGCCGCCCGCCTTGTTCACCCGGTCGACGATCTCCCCGACCTCCAGGTACGGGTCGACCTCGGCGGTGACGCGTCTGAGGTCGCCGTCCTTCTCCAGGGCCCTCAGCAGCGAGCGAAGATCGTCGTAAGCCATGCGGTCCAGTATCCGGTACGCACTACTCTTGACCCGTCACCGGGGCCCCGTCACGCCCCGCCGTCGCTGCCTGGGGGGCATTCCCGCGATGATCCGGCTTCTCCCGTTCCTGCTGGTGCTGGCGTTGATGATCTACGCCTTCATCGACTGCCTCAACACTCCCGAGGAGCAGGTCCGCGGCCTCCCCAAGGTCGTGTGGATCATCATCATCCTGCTCTTCGGCGAGATCCTGGTCGGCCCGGTCGTCTGGCTGGTCGCGGGCAAGCACCGCACCGCGCCGGACGGCGGCAGCACGCCCGCGGAGTGGCACCGCAACCACCGCACGCAGTGGGTCGCCCCCGACGACAACCCGCAGTTCCTCCACTCGCTCCGCGAGGAGAACAAGCGGGACGAGCAGTTGCTGAAGAGCTGGGAGGCCGACCTGCGCCGCCGCGAGGAGGAACTGCGGCGCCGTGAGAACGGCTCCGGCGGCACGCAGGACGAAACCCCGCCCCGCGGCTGATCCCTGCGGGACACTGGCCGTCATGGACACCGCACAGGCGATGCTCGCGACGGCCGTCGCCGAGGCCCGCGCCGGCCTCGCGGAGGGCGGCATCCCCATCGGCGCCGCCCTGTACGCGGCGGACGGCCGCACGGTCCTGGGCCGCGGCCACAACCGCCGCGTGCAGGACGGCGACCCGTCGGCGCACGGCGAGACGGCGGCCTTCCGCGCGGCCGGGCGGCAGCGCACCTACCGCGGCACGACCATGGTGACCACGCTGTCGCCCTGCTGGTACTGCAGCGGCCTGGTGCGGCAGTTCGGGATCTCCCGGGTGGTCATCGGCGAGGCCCGCACCTTCCACGGCGGCCACGACTGGCTGGCCGGGCACGGTGTGGAGATCGTCCTGCTGGACGACCCCGAATGCGCCGCCCTGATGACGGAGTTCATCGCGGGCCGCCCCGAGCTGTGGAACGAGGACATCGGCGCGTGATCCCCACCATCGACCTCGGCCCCTGGCTCACCGGCGACGCCGCCGCCCGCGCCCGCGTCGCCCACACCGTCGACGAGGCCCTGTGCACCGCGGGCTTCCTGCTGGTCACCGGGCACGGCGTGGATCCGGGGCTGCGCGCCGCCATCCGGGAGTCGGCGCGCGGCTTCTTCGTGCTGCCCGCCGCCGCCAAGCAGCCGTACGCGGTGAGGGTCGGCGGCCGCGGCTGGCTGGGACCGGGCGCGGAGGCCAACGGCTACGCGGAGGGCACCGCGACCCCGCCGGACCTCAAGGAGTCGTGGTCCTTCGCGGCCGAGGAACCCACCGGAGACCCGGCCGTGGACGCCGAATGGTTCCTGCCCAACGTCTGGCCGTCCCAGGTCCCCGGGCTGCGGCCGCTGGTGACGGAGTACATGGCGCGGATGCGCGAGCTGTCGGACCGGCTGCTGGAACTGCTGGCCGCCGCGCTGGACGCGTCGCCGGACTTCTTCACCCGGCACACCGGACATCCCACCTGGGGCCTGAACCTCAACTGGTACCCCGGCAGGGAGGTCGTCGGGGAGCCGGCGCCCGGTCAGTTCCGGATCGGCCCGCACACCGACTTCGGCACGGTCACCGTGCTCGACCGCCAGCAGGGCAGGGGCGGTCTGCAGGTCCACACCGACGCCGGCGGCTGGCAGGACGCCCCGTGGCACCCGGACGCGTTCACCGTCAACATCGGCGATCTGATGGCCCGCTGGACCGGCGACCGCTGGCGTTCCGGGCGGCACCGCGTGCTCCCTCCGCCGGCCGACGCGCCGGCGGAGGAGCTGATGTCGCTGGTGTGGTTCTACGAGTGCGACCCGGGCACCCGGGTCGCGTCGCTGCCCGCGCCCGTCGGCCGGGTCGCGTACGAGCCGGTGGACTCGCACACGTACCTGAGGGCCAAGCTGGACGCGATCGGCCTGGACTGAGTGAGCCCCGAAGGGGGCTCAGACGCCGGCGTAGGAGTGCTTGCCGGTGATGAAGATGTTCACGCCGTAGTAGTTGAACAGGAAGCACGCGAAGGCGAGCAGCGCCAGGTAGGCGGCCTTGCGGCCCTTCCACCCCGCGGTGGCGCGGGCGTGCAGGTAGCACGCGTAGACGACCCAGGTGATGAAGGACCAGGTCTCCTTGGGGTCCCAGCCCCAGTAGCGGCCCCAGGCGGCCTCGGCCCAGATCGCGCCCGCGATGATCGTGAAGGTCCACAGCGGGAAGACCATGGCGTTGACCCGGTACGCGAACTTGTCCAGGCTCGCGGCGGTGGGCAGGCGGTACATGATGCCCGCCCAGGTGCCCTCGGCCTTGCCCGAGGCCGCGAGCGCGGTCTCGTAGTGGTCCCGGAAGAGGTAGAGCAGCGTGGCGACCGCGCCCAGGTAGAACACCGCTCCGGAGATGATCGCGCAGGAGACGTGGATCCACAGCCAGTAGGAGTGCAGGGCGGGAACCAGCTGGTCGCTGTCGGTGTAGAGGACGGAGACGGCGAGGCCCAGGTCGAGGAGGACCGAGGTGGTCAGGATGAGCCCGATCCAGCGGACCTTCTTGCCCAGGGCGAGCAGCACGAGGTACGCGGTGACCGCGACGGCGCCGAAGGTCGTCGAGAACTCGTACATGTTGCCCCAGGGGGCGCGCTGCACCGACACCGCGCGGGCGACGACACCGCCCACGTGCAGCGCCCAGGCCAAGGCGGTGAGGGAGATCGCCATCCGGCCGTAGGTGTCCCCCTGCCGGTCACCGCCGGCGGCACCGGGGCCGTCGGCGAAGCCGCGGTCGCTGGTGGAGGCGCGGGTGACGACCGTGGGCCGCTGGAGGGTGGTGGTGCCGCCGCCCTTGACGGTCACGGTGACCGCGGGCCGGGCCGCGGCGGGTTCGGCGGCGAGCGCGGCGGAGGTCCTGGCGACCTTGCTGCGGCTGCCGAAGACCCACTCCGCGATGTAGGCGAGGAAGGCCAGCGTGTAGACCGCCATCGCCGAGTAGATCAGGTAGTTGCTGATATGGGCGACGTTCTCGTTGACCGCGGCAGCGATGGTCACGCGCGCGCTCCTTCGTCATCGGGCAGGGGTTCTTCTGAGGATTCCGGGTCCGCCGCGGGCAGCAGCGGTGCCGTGGACGTGAGGTCGGCGGCCAGGTCGCCGAGTTCGTCGGCGATCCGCACCGACTCGCTGCGGCCGAGCCCGGCGAGTTCGACGACGGTCACGCCGTCCGCGCCGCGCACCGCCCGTACCCACACGCGGCGGCGCTGGATGAACAGCGATCCGGCCAGGCCGAGGATGGCGGAGACGGCGCTGACCAGCGCCCAGCCGTTGCCGACCTGATGGGAGACCTGGAAGCTGGCCCAGGTCTTGACGCCGTCGAAGGTGAGCGTGCCGTCGCCGTTCGGCAGGGTCAGGGTCTCGCCCGCCTTCATGGCCTTGCGGACGATCTCCCCGTTGCCGTCCTTGAACTGCTTCATGTTGGTCGTGTCGAGCTGGTACACGTTCTGCGGCAGGCCGGCGTCCACGCCCAGGTCCCCGTAGTAGGCGGTGAGGACGAGCGCCGGGTAGTCCAGGGCGGGGAACGTGGAGTGCGGGCCCTGGGTGGCGTTCAGCCCGAAGGTCGGGGTGAACAGGCCGCTGAAGCCGTACTGGATCCGCTTGTCCGCGTGGTTGCGGGCGTCCATCACCTTGATCACGCCGGACGAGGTGAGGTTGCCGTCCTGCGGCAGGAAGGGCACCGGGCCCTGGAAGACCACGTTGCCCTTGCCGTCCTTGACGGTGACGGAGGGCGCGTAGCCGTGGCCGATCAGGTAGACCTTCGAACCGCCGATCTCCAGCGGCTTGTTGACCTCGATCGCCGACGGGGTCCGCTTGCCGTCCACACTCGTCCAGTAGTGGATGTTGGCGCGGAAGGTGCGCGGGGTGCCCTTCTCGGGGCCGGTGCGGGCGTACGAGGCGTCGAAGCCGTCCAGCTTGAAGCCGAAGGTCGCCAGGTCGTCGGCGTTGTAGAAGGTGCCGGGCTTGAAGTCGTCGTACTGGGTGAGGGTGTTGTTGAAGCCGTCACCCTCGACGATCAGTTTGCCGCCCTCGGCCTTGAACAGCCCGCCCACCGCGAAGGCGATCAGCAGCCCGAACAGGGCGATGTGGAAGAGCAGGTTGCCGGCCTCGCGCAGATAGCCCTTCTCCGAGGCGACCGCGGAGTCCGTCACCCGGGTCCGGAACCGCCGGCCGCGCAGGACCCGCCGAGCTGCCGCGAGCACCTCGTCCGGCCCGGTCTCGGTGCGCCAGGTCGCGTACGCCGGGAGCCGGGTGAGGTTGCGCGGCGCGAGCGGGGGCTTGGCCCGCAGCTGGCCGACGAACTGCCAGCTGCGCGGCACGATGCAGCCGGCGAGCGAGACGAAGAGCAGGATGTAGATCGCCGAGAACCACACCGAGCTGTAGACATGGAACAGCCCGAGCTTCTCGTACAGCGGCGTCACCGTGGTGTGCGCGTCCTTGAAGTCCTGGGCCTTGACCTCGTCGACGCTGGTCTGCGGGACCAGGGAGCCGGGGATCGCGGCCAGCGACAGCAGGAAGAGCAGCACCAGCGCGACCCGCATCGAGGTCAGCTGCCGCCACGTCCAGCGCAGCCAGCCCCACACCTCGCGGAGGGTCCAGCCCAGGCCGCCGGCGAAGCCCGGCCCGCGCACGCCGCCGAAGGAGCCCGGCACGATCTCGCCGAGTTCCTCGACGGGCGCGGTGGACAGCTGGGCGCCGGCGGCCGCGAGGTCGGTGCCCGCGTCGGTGGTGTCTTTGGAGCTCATGGATCAGATCCCTGGGGTGAAGCCGGTCGACCAGATCTGCATCTGGTAGACGATGTGGTCCCACACGCCGGTGACGAGCAGGACGCCGACCGCGACAAGCATCGCGCCGCCGGCCCGCATGACCCACACATAGTGGCGCTTGACCCAGCCGAAGGCACCGAGGGCGCGGCGGAAGGCGACGGCCGCCACTATGAACGGCAGCCCGAGGCCGACGCAGTAGGCGGCGGTGAGCAGGGCCCCGCGCCCGGCGCTGGCCTCGTTGAAGGCGAGCGCGTTGACGGCGGCCAGCGTCGGGCCGATGCAGGGGGTCCAGCCGATACCGAAGAGCACGCCGAGCAGCGGCGCGCCCGCCAGCCCCATCGTCGGTCTGCGGTGGAAGCGGAACTCGCGCTGGGTGATGCCGCCGACCAGGCCCATGAAGGCCAGTCCGAGGACGATGGTGAGCGCGCCGAGCACCTTGGTGATGACGGCCTTGTGCTCCTGCAGCGTCCAGCCGAAGTTGCCGAACAGCGCGCCGCCGGAGACGAAGACGGCGGTGAAGCCGATGACGAACAGCGAGGCCCCGGCGAGCATCCGCCCGCGCCGCGCTTCGGCGAGGTCGCTGCCGGTGACACCGGTCACGTACGACAGGTAGCCGGGGACGAGCGGCAGCACACAGGGCGAGAAGAAGGAGACCAGGCCCCCGAGCAGCGCGACCGGTACGGCGGCGAGCAAGGCGCCGTTGAGCACGGTCTGGTTGACGTCGCCTGCGGCGAGTGCGCTCACGTCACTTCTCCGCGACCACCGGGTCGAGCGCCTTGTGCAACTCCCCGGCGCTCAGCTCCTTCAGGGCGCGCACCGCGATCTTCCCCTGCCGGTCCAGGATCAGGGTGGAGGGGATGGCCTGCGGGTTGACACTGCCCTTGGGGAACCGCAGCAGGAGGTCGCCGGCCGGGTCGTACAGGCTCGGGAAGGGGATGTCGAACTCCTTCTCGAAGGCCTTGGCCTGCGCGGTCTGCAGATCACGGGTGTTGATCCCGACGAACTCCACGCCCTGCGACTTCGTCTGCCGCGCCACCTCGGCCAGGTGCGGCGCCTCCGCCCGGCAGGGCGGGCACCACGAGCCCCAGATGTTGACGACGACGACCTTGCCCTTGTAGTCGGCGAGGCTGAGCTGCGCGCCGTCGACGGTCTTGCCGCTCAGCTCGGGAGCGGCCGTGCGGTGGCCCTGCTCGATCGTGGAGATCTCACCGGTGCCGCCGACGTAGTTCTTGCCGCCACCGCCCTGCGGGGCCGTGGAGGTCGAGCAGGCCGTGGCGGCCAGCGCGAACGCGGCCGCGCCGGCCAGTGCCGCGGCGCCGCGGAGCAAGCGGCGACGGGAGGCGCGCGTAGGACTCATGTGAAAAGTTTCGCATGTGGTCCCGAGCGATCTTACGCACCCCCGACACCTTTGCCGAAAGCGGCGAATGCCCCGTATAAACGGCGCCTAATCACGGCCCGGCGTGTGTTCGGCGAACGCCGCGACGAACGCCGCCTCGAAGGCCTTGAGGTCGTCGGGCCTGCGGCTGGTCACCAGGACGTTGGAGCCGGCGGCGTCCACCACGACCTCCTGGTCGAGCCAGGTGCCGCCCGCGTTGGTGATGTCGGTGCACAGGCTGGGCCAGGAGGTGAGGGTGCGTCCGCGGACCGCGCCCGCCTCGATCAGCAGCCAGGGCGCGTGGCAGATCGCGGCGACCGGACGCCCCTCGTCGAAGAAGTCCTTGGCGAAGCGGACGGCGTCGGGGTCCAGGCGCAGGGAGTCGGGGTTGGCGACCCCGCCGGGGAGCACGAGGCCGTCGAAGTCCACCGAGGCCACCTCTTCGAGCGTGTCGTCCACGGGGAAGGTGCCGGCCTTGTCCAGGTGGTCGAAGGCCTGGACGGTGCCGTGCACGCCGGAGACGAGCCGCGGGGTGCCGCCGGCCTCCCGCACGGCCCGCCACGGGCTGGTCAGTTCGATCTGCTCGACGCCCTCGGCGGCGACGAGGAAGGCGATCTTCCTGCCCTGCAGCGGTGCGCTCATGGGATGCCTTTCGGTCTTCGGTGTCCGGTCGTCAATCGGGAACCGTTCGCGGGTGGTTCAGGGGAGGGCCGGGGCGGCCCCCGGAGACGGCTGCGTCCCGTCCCGCGGGTCGCCTTCCCCGACCGGATCGGACGAAACGGACCCCCCGTCCCGTGCGGAGGAACGTTCCTGCGCCAGGAACCGCCGCCAACCGCCGGGCGGCGGCCGGCCCGGCCCGAGCGTGCGCAGCTTCGCCAGCACCGCCGGGTCCTGGACGTCCAGCCAGTCCACGAACTGCCGGAAGGACACCAGGCGTACGTCGTCGTGCGCGGCGATCCGCCGAAGCGCGTCCTCGACGGCGTCCATGTAGATGCCGCCGTTCCACCGCTCGAAGTGGTTGCCGATGAACAGCGGCGCCCGGTTGGTCTCGTACGCCCGCAGGAAGCCGGAGAGGTAGGCGTCCCGCGCCTGCCGCTCCCACACCGGGTAGTTGGCGGGGTTGCCGCGGGTGGAGTTCGCCGACTGGTTGGCGAGCATGTTGTAGTCCATCGACAGGACCTCGAAGGAGTGCCCCGGGAAGGGCACCGACTGCAGCGGCAGGTTCCACATCCCCTGCAAGGTGCCCGGCCACATCTGCAGCCCGCCCGGCGCGCTCGCGTCGTACCGCCAGCCGAGCCGCGCGGCGGTGGGCAGCAGGCCGTCCCGGCCGAGCAGGCAGGGGGTGCGGCCGCCGGTCAGCTCCCTGCGGTAGTCGAAGGGCAGGGCGGGCAGGTCGTCGAAGCCGGTGTTGGTGCGCCAGGTCTCCACGAACGAGACCGCCTGCTCGATCTCGCTGCGCCAGTCCGCCGGGGTCCAGCGCCCCACGGAGCCGGGGCCGGCGCAGAAGTGGCCGTTGAAGTGTGTGCCGATCTCATGGCCCTCCAGCCAGGCCAGCCGCACCTGTTCCAGGGTGGCGCGCACATGGGCGTCGGAGAGGTAGCCGATGGCGGAGGCGCCGACGGGGTTGTTCGGGGGCCGGTACAGGTGCTTCTTGGACTCGGGGAGCAGGTAGATCCCGGAGAGGAAGAAGGTCATCTTCGCGCCGTGGTCGGCGGCGACCCTGCGGAAGCGGGAGAAGAGGCCGTCGTCGAGTTCGCCGGCGCCGTCCCAGGAGAACACCACGAACTGCGGGGGGCGCCGCCCCGGCTCCAGCCGCTCCGGGGCCGGCTGGTGCGGCTGCGGGCCGGTGTCGGAGGTCGAGCCGTCCCCGATCGGGCGGGCCGTGCGCGCGGCGTCCGTGGGCCGCGGGCCCGGCAGGCGACCGCCCTCGGCGTGATCTCTGCCACATCCGGCCAGGCCCGCCACGGCGGCCCCGGCCGCCAGACCCAGCACTCCGCGCCGGCTGATCTCCCGCATTCCGGCCCCAATCCCGTGCGTGCGTCGGCCTCATCGCACTGGGTGCCATGGCGGAGGGGCGGCGTCCTGCGTCGCACGACGGATTCACCGGGAAAGCGCAGTGATTCGGCCACGGTGGCGGCGCTCCGGTTGCGGACCGGAGCGAAGGGTGAACGGGCCGGCGCGGCCCGTCGAAGGGGGGTGGGGGCGGGCGGCCGGGGCCCCGGGGGGGGCGCCGGCCGCCCGCCTACGGGGCTAGGCCCCGAAGCCCTTGCTGCCGCCCTTGACCGGCTTCGCGCCGGCCAGCAGATGGGCCGGGACGAGATCGCGGGCGGGCTCGCTGTACCCCACGGAGACGATCTTGTCGTCCTCGTAGGTGAACGTGGTCAGGCTGGCCAGGGTGCACTGCCGCTTGCGCGGGTCGTGCCACAGCCGGCGCCGCTCCACGAAACTGCGCACGGTCCAGATCGGCAGCTGGTGGCTGACGCAGACCGCCTCGTGGCCGCGCGCCGCGTCACGGGCCGCCTCCAGCGCGCCCGTCATCCGCACGACCTGGTCGGCATAGGGCTCACCCCAGCTCGGCCGGAACGGGTTCACCAGGTGCTTCCAGTTCTCCGGGCGCCGCAGGGCGCCGTCGCCGACGCCGAAGGTCTTGCCCTGGAAGACGTTGTCCGCCTCGATGAGGCGTTCGTCACGCGCGACGTCCAGGCCGAGCACGGAGGCGATGGGCGCGGCCGTCTCCTGGGCGCGCTCCAGCGGGGAGGCCACCACATAGGTGATGTCGCGACCCGACAGGTGCTCCGCGACCCGGTCGGCCATCTTCCGGCCGAGGTCGGACAGGTGGTAGCCGGGCAGGCGCCCGTAGAGGACGCCGCTGGGGTTCTCCACCTCGCCGTGCCGCATCAGGTGGACGACCGTGATCTCGCTCATGCTGCGGCCTCCGCGGCGGCGCGGGCGGCGGCCGGCAGGGCCGCGGCGATCCGCTCGATCGCGGCGGCGTCGTGCGCCGCCGACACAAACCAGGACTCGAAGGCCGAGGGCGGCAGATAGACGCCCTGCGCCAGCATCGAGTGGAAGAAGGCGGTGAAGCGGAACGACTCCTGCCGCTTCGCGCCGTCGTAATCGGTCACGCGCTCCTCCGTGAAGAACACGGAGAACATGTTTCCCGCGGTCTGCAGGCTGTGCGCCACGCCCTCCTTGGCCAGCGCCTCGCTCACCAGGCCGGACACCTCGCCGGCGACCCGGTCCACCGTCGCGTACGCGGCGTCGTCCAGCAGCCGCAGCTGCGCCAGGCCCGCGGCCGTGGCCACCGGGTTCCCGGACAGCGTGCCCGCCTGGTACACCGGGCCGGCCGGGGCCAGGTGCGCCATGACGTCGGCGCGGCCGCCGAAGGCCGCGGCGGGGAAGCCGCCGCCCATGACCTTGCCGAAGGTCATCAGGTCGGGACGGACGCCGTCGATGCCGAACCAGCCGGCCTTGGAGACCCGGAATCCGGTCATGACCTCGTCGGAGATGTAGAGCGCGCCGTTCTCCCGGCACAGGTCGGCGAGGCCCTGGTTGAAGCCCTCCGCCGGGGGCACGACGCCCATGTTGCCGGGCGAGGCCTCCGTGATCACGCAGGCGATCTCACCGGGGTGCGCGGCGAACGCGGCCCGCACCTGACCGAGGTCGTTGTAGGGCAGCACCAGCGTGTCGCCGGCCTGGGCGCCCGTCACCCCCGGGGTGTCCGGCAACCCGAAAGTGGCAACGCCGGAACCCGCCGCGGCCAGCAGCGCGTCCACATGACCGTGGTAACAGCCCGCGAACTTGATCACCTTGGCCCGGCCGGTGAAACCGCGCGCCAGCCGGATCGCCGACATGGTGGCCTCGGTGCCGGACGACACCAGCCGCACCTGCTCGACGGGCGCCACCCGCGCCACGATCTCCTCTGCGAGCACCACCTCGCCCTCACCGGGGGTGCCGAAGGAGGTGCCACGGGCGACCGCGGCCTGCACGGCGGCGATCACCTCGGGGTGCGCGTGGCCGAGAATCATCGGTCCCCACGAGCACACGAGGTCCACATATTCGCGGCCATCCGCGTCCGTGAGATACGGACCGGTACCGGACACCATGAAACGGGGCGTACCGCCCACGGCGCGAAACGCGCGAACCGGGCTGTTCACCCCACCTGGGGTCACGGCGGCTGCTCGATCGAACAAGGTCTGAGAAACTGGCGCGTCGTAGGCGTACGGATAGCTCACAAGCACATGTTCTCAAATGCCGGGCGTTGCGCGATGAGGTATCGACCGTGCATCTGACACGATGATCGGGTTGCGCGGTTGGGTCTGCGGATGGTCGGGTAGTGGAATGCAGCGCGGTGGCGAACGCGGTGGCGATCTGGACGGCGGGGGCGACGACCCCGATCCCGAGCACGCCCGTACCACCGGCCGGCGACGCCGGCCGTCAACAGAGCGCGACAAGGCCGTTGAGAAACGCGGGAGCAGGGGTGGCCGAGTGGGGGTGACCTACAAGTACTTCGGCGCACCCGACGGTGCCACGGCCGCGCGGGTCCCCATCTCCATGCGTCCGGAGGAGCTCGGCGGCGACGAACTGGGCCAGGGCATGTACACCAAGGTCAAGCCGGAGACCATGGCCGCCATGGTGCTCACTGGTATCGAGGGCATACCCCCGGCCAAGGTCCCGCCGCTGGAACTGGTCGTCCTGCACCCCGACTACGCCGTCGTCAAGCTGCCCATCTCCGTCGTCGAGCCGCTCCGCAAGGCCGACGAGGAGGCGCTCGGCGCCGCCGCGTTCATCTGGTCCACCGTCCCCGACCGGCGCGGTCCGCGGGACGCCTTCATGATCTACAAGATGCTCCACGAGTGGCAGGACTTCGCCCAGCGCTGCCACGAGAGCGGGCACCAGCTGTACTGCCTCGTCTGGCCCTGATCCGGCCCGCACACGCGAAAGGCCCGGCGCGTCACTACGACGTTCGCCGGGCCTTCGCGCGTGGGTCAGCCTGCGGGGGTGGACTCAGCCGGGGCGGCCGGGGCCGGAGCGGGCGCCTCGGCCGGAACCGCGGGAGCGGCAGGGGCCGCGGCGACCGGCGCGGGCTCCTCGACGGGGGCCGCGGGGGCGGCAGGAGCGGCGACGGCTGCGGGGGCCTCGGCCGGAACCGCGGGGGCCGCGACGGGGGCCGCGGGAGCCACCACGGGCGCGGCGGCGGCCGCAGCGGCGGCAGCGGCGGCAGCGGCAGCAGCCGCGGCCTCCTCGACGGCCTTGGCCTCGGCGGCCTCCTCCGCCTCGATCTCCGCGGTGTGCTTGGCCACGAACGCGTCGCCCAGGACCTCGTGGGCCTCCTTGAGGTGGTCGAGCTCCACCTCTCCGTTCTCGGCGACGTGGCCCTCCAGGGCCTCGAACATCCGCTCCACCGGCTCGTGCGAGCCGCCAAGGCGCTGCTCGGCGTAGACCGCGACGCCCAGCTTCAGGAAGAGCTCGGCCGTGCGGCGGTTGACGGTGAAGTCGTGGATGGCGTCACCGCCCGCGTCAAAGCCCTTCTCGATGACTTCGAATGCCTTCTTGATGAGACTCACGCTGTGCTCCCCTGCACGTGCCTGTCGGACGGCTGCCTGACTGTGACCTGATCTGACATGACATGAACTGAACTGACCCGAACTGAACTGCGCTGTACGGCAACTGACCGAACGAGCCGGTCCGCGCCGAACCCTATGGCAGTTCCCCGGCCGATGCGCAGCCGCCCTTGGCCATCACGCGGGCGGAGGCGTGGTGGTCGACGTGGCAGATGCTCACGAGCCGGTCGAGCCCGGCCTCGGTGAAGGCGAACTCCACTGCCGAGCGGGCGGCTTCGGTCGCGTAGCAGCGGCCCCAGTGAGCCCGTCCGAGACTTCGGCCGAACTCCACGCGGGCAGGATCTCGGGCAGGAAGGCCGGCATCGTCAGCGCCGCCCAGCCCGCGAGTTCGCACGTGCCGCGGACGCCCGCAGACACAGCCGCGGGGTCAGCCGCTCCACGGCAGGTGCGGGGCGTGCGTCCGTACGGCGTCGCGCAGTTGGCGCCGGGAGGGATTGACCATGGCACGGCCGGCGACGGTCACGGTGGGCACGGTCTCGTTGCCGTCGGCGACGGAGCGGACGAAGGCCGCGCCGTCCGGGTCCCGCCAGATGTTGACCTTGGTGTGGCGCAGCCGCGTCACGAACAAGTAGAGCCGCAGCCTCATGCAGTAGGGGCAGCCGGGCCGCCAGTAGAGGACGACACCGTTGTCGTGCCCTTCCGCTTCGGTCATGCTTCCCCGCTCGGCAGGCGTGGCAGCCGCGTACCGTGCAGCCACGGTTGGAACACCAGCGCGTCCAGGGGCTGGTCGCTGTGCCGGTGGGCCAGTGCGATGAACTGGTCTGTGGTCACGCTGCCATGACGGTGCGTCCGGGTCCAGGCCTGTGCCAGCGCGAAGAAGGCGGCGTCGCCCATGGTGGTGCGCAGCGCGTGCAGGGTGAGCGCGCCGCGCTTGTAGACGCGGTCGTCGAACATGCGCCGTACGCCGGGGTCGGAGAGCCGCAGATCCTGTGCCAGGGAGGCCAGCCGGGCGTGCGCGCGGTCGGCGTGGCGGCCGGCGGGCATGCCGCCGGAGACCTCCGACCAGAGCCATTCGGCATAGGCGGCGAAGCCCTCGTTGAGCCAGATGTGCCGCCAGTCGGCGATGCTGACGCTGTTGCCGAACCACTGGTGGGCGAGCTCGTGGGCGACCAGGCGCTCGTAGCCGCGCCGGCCGTCGACGTGGTTGCGGCCGAAGATGGACAGCGCCTGCGCCTCGACGGGGACGTCGAGTTCCTCGTCGACCACCACGACCGCGTACTCGGCGAACGGGTAGGGGCCGAACAGCCCGGTGAAGGCCCTCATCATCTCCGGCTGCCGGCCGAAGTCGTGGCCGAAGTCCGCCACGAGCGCGGCGGGGACGGCGGCGGGCTGGGGTATGTCGCCGCCGATGTGGTCGATCAGCTCGTACGCGCCGATCTGGACGGTCGCGAGGTACGTCGGCATCGGCTCGGCCTGCTCGTACACCCAGGTCGTGGTCGAGGCGCCGACCCGGTACGACTCCAGGCTGCCGTTGGCCACGACCGCGTACGCCGACGGCGCCGCCACGGTGATCCGGTAGCTGGCCTTGTCGCCGAGATGGTCGTTGCAGGGGAACCAGGAGGGCGCGCCGATCGGCTGGCTGGCGACGAGGGCGCCGTCCTCCAGCTGCTCCCAGCCGAGGTCGCCCCAGTCGCGGGTGCGCACCGGCTTGGGGTTGCCGACGTAGCGGACCTCGATCTCGAACGGCCCGGCGGGCAGCGTCTTGAGCGGCTTGATCCGCAGCTTGCCCGCGCGGTGGGTGTAGCGGCACGGGCGGCCGTCGACGAGGACCCGGTCAAGCCGGAACGGGCCGAGGTCGAGGCTCAGCCCGGACAGCGCGCGGGTGGCGACCGCCGAGATGCGCGCGCGGCCCGTCAGCCGGTTGGCCGCCGGGCGGTAGTCGAGCTCCAGGTCGTAGTGGGCGACCTGGTAACCGCCGTTGCCGTGCTCGGGAAAGTAGGAGTCGGCGGACACGTCCGCCCCCGGCGTGGCGGGGATGCCCTCCCCGCCACGTACGCGCTTGCCGGTGCTCACCCTCTGCGGGCCCCCTCTGTGTGCCAGGCGGAGATCGGGTTGCCCAGCCACCGGGTGCCTTCGGGAACGCTCTCCCCGCGCATGACCAGCGAGGCCGGGCCGATCGTGGTCCGCGCGCCGACGGTCGCCCCGGGGAGCACGATGCCGTGCGGGCCGAGCGTGGCGCCCGGCTCCAGGACGACCTCGTCCATGCGCATGATCCGATCGTGGAACAGGTGCGTCTGCACGACACAGCCGCGGTTGACGGTGGCGCCGTCCCCGACCCTGACCAGGTCGGCTTCCGGCAGCCAGTACGTCTCGCACCATACGCCCCGCCCGATCCTGGCCCCCATCGTCCTCAGCCACAGGCTCATCAGCGGGGTGCCGCCGAGCGCGCCGACCGCCCACGGCACGGCCAGCACCTCGACGAAGGTGTCGGCCAGTTCGTTGCGCCAGACGAAGGAGCTCCACAGCGGCCGCTCGACCGCCCGGAAGCGCCCGACCAGCAGCCACTTCGCCTCGATGGCCACCACGCAGGCCACGGCGCCGGCGGCGGCGAGCAGCAGCCCTCCGCAGAGCAGCGCCACCACGGCACCGAACCGGCTCGCCAGCGCCGCGTACCCGGCCAGCAGCAGCACCGCCAGCGCGGCCGCGCACATCATCGGGACGATCCGGCACAGCTCGACGACCCCGCGGGCCAGCACCAGGTGCCGGGGCGGCGCGAAGGTGCGGCTCTGGTCGGCGGCCTCGGGGGTGCGCGGCAGCTTCATCGGCGGCATGCCGAGGTAGGAGCTGCCCGCCTTGAAGCCCTTGGGGGTCGACGAGAGCACGCCGACCAGCCCGTTCTTGGGCACCGAGCGGCCGGGGGCGGTCATGCCGGAGTTGCCGAGGAAGGCCCGCTTGCCGATCCGGGCCCCGGCGATGCGCATCCAGCCGCCGCCCAGCTCGTAAGCGCCGACCATGGTGTCGTCGGCAAGGAAGGCGCCGTCGCCGACCGTGGTCATCGAGGGCAGCGCGAGCACGGTCGAGGCCTCGACGCGTCGGCCGATCTTCATACCGAGCGCCCGCAGCCACACGGGCGTGAACAGGCTCGCGTAGAACGGGAACAGGTGTGCGCGGGCCATGTCCATGAGGCGTTCCGTCGCCCATGCCTGCCAGGCGACGCGGCCGTGCACGGGGTGGTGCCCCTCGCGCAGCCCGCGGCCGAGCAGCCGCACGCCTGCCAGCACCAGCAGCGCGTACGTCAGCAGCCAGGCGAGCGTGGCGAGCGGGACGGCGGCGAGCGCGGCGCCCAGCGAGGCGTGCCCGGCGCCGCGCAGGAAGGCGGCGAGGACGAGCACCGCGGGGACCGAGGCCACCGTCGGCAGCAGGCCGAGCGCGAAGGACGCCATCTCGTAGGCGAGCGCCCAGCGCCGCTTGCGCGGCGGCCGGGTGTCGGGCCAGCGGTGGGACGCCTTGCCGGTACGGGCGGCGGGCACGCCCGCCCAGCGCTCCCCGGCGGGAACGGCGCCCTTCACTCCGGAGCCCGGCGCGATCTCGGCGCGCTTGCCGACGCGGGCCCCGGGGAAGAGCGTGGTGCGCGAGCCGACGGTGGCCCCGGCGCCGATCCGGATCTTGCCGACGCGCAGCAGGTCGCCGTCCAGCCAGTGGCCTGCGAGGTCCACCTCGGGCTCGACGGCGCTGCCGCGGCCGAGCTTGAGCATGCCGGTCAGCGGCGGCAGGGAGTGCAGGTCGGCGCCGTCGCCGACGCGCGCGCCCAGGGCCCGCGCGTAGTGGGTCAGCCAGGCGCCGGTGAGCTGGGTGGCGCCGCTGAAGTGGGCGAGGCGTTCCGCGGCCCACAGCCGCAGGTGCACACCGCCGCCGCGGGGGTACGTCCCCGGGCGCACCCCGCGCAGCAGCAGCCGGGCGCCGCCCGCGGAGATCGCCAGGCGGCCCGCCGGGCTGATGAGCAGCGCCCAGCCGGCCGCGATCCACCACCACGACACGGCGGGCGCGCCGGTGGAGGCGCCGAGCAGGACCAGCACATTGCCGAGGGCGGCGGCCACCACGCCCCAGCGCAGCCCGGCCAGGGTGAGCAGCGGCAGCATCAGCGCGAGCTGCGCGGCGGCCGCGCGCCGCGGGACCGGCGCGATGGTGCGGGCGGCGGTGCGGCGGGCGTCGGCCTCGTCCAGCCGCGCGGCGAGGCCCGCGAGCGTGGGGTGCTGGTAGATCTCGCTGACCGAGGCGCTGGGGAAGCGGGTGCGCAGCTGCGAGACCAGGCGGGCGGCGGTCAGACTGCCGCCGCCGAGCGCGAAGAAGTCGGCGTCGGCGGAGGTGGCGGGCGCGCCGAGGATCTCGCCCCACTGTTCGGCGAGCCAGGTCTCGGTCTCCGTCAGGTCGCCGGGCAGCGCCCCCGCGGCGTCGAGTGCGGGCAGCGGCCAGGGCAGCGCGTCGCGGTCGACCTTGCCGGAGGTGCGGGTGGGCAGCGTGTCGACGACGGCGATCAGCGGGACGAGGGCGGCGGGCAGCGCCTCGCGCAGCCGGCTGAGCGCGTCGGCCTGGTCGAAGGCGTCGGTGCCGGCGACGTAGCCGACGAGGATCTGGTTGCCGGCCCTGGTGGTGCGGACGGCGGCCGCGGCGCCCGCGACCTCGGGCAGCGCCTGCAGCGCGGCGTCGATCTCGCCGAGCTCGATGCGGCGGCCGCCGAGCTTGATCTGCTCGTCGGCGCGGCCCATGAACAACAGGCCCTCGGGCTCGGCACGGACCAGGTCGCCGCTGCGGTAGGCGCGCTCCCAGCCGAGCGAGGGCAGCGGTGCGTATTTCTCCGCGTCCTTGGCCGCGTCCAGGTAACGGGCCAGGCCGACGCCGCCGATGACCAGCTCGCCGGTGGCGCCCATGGGCAGCGGCACGCCGGCCGTGTCCACGACGGCCAGTTCCCAGCCGTCCAGGGGAAGCCCGATGCGGACCGGTCCCTCGCCGGTGAGCTGGGCGGCGCAGGCGACGACGGTGGCCTCGGTGGGGCCGTACGTGTTCCACACCTCGCGGCCCTCGACCGCCATGCGCTCGGCGAGCTCGGGCGGGCAGGCCTCGCCGCCGAAGATCAGCAGACGTACGTCGTCCAGGGCCTCGATGGGCCACAGGGCGGCCAGCGTCGGGACGGTGGAGACCACGGTGATGCCCTGCTCGACCAGCCACGGGCCGAGGTCCAGCCCGGTGCGGACCAGGGAGCGCGGCGCGGGCACCAGGCAGGCGCCGTGCCGCCAGGCCAGCCACATCTCCTCGCAAGAGGCGTCGAAGGCCACCGACAGGCCGGCCAGCACGCGGTCGCCGGGCCCCAGGGGCTCCTCCGTGAGGAAGAGCCGGGCCTCGGCGTCGACGAAGGCGGCGGCGGAGCGGTGCGTGACGGCGACGCCCTTGGGCTTGCCGGTGGAACCGGAGGTGAAGATGATCCACGCGTCGTCGCCCGGCCCGGGGCGGCGCCCCGGCTCGCCGCGGGGCGCGGCGTGCGGGGTGATCGCGCGGTGCTCGCCGATCACGGCGCAGACGCCGGCCTCGGAGAAGACCAGCTCGGCGCGCTCGTCGGGGTCCTCCGCGTCGACCGGCACATAGGCGGCGCCGGCGGCCAGGACGGCGAGGATCGACACGTACAGGTCGACGGTGCCCGAGGGGACGCGCACGCCCACCCGGTCGCCGGCGCCGATCCCGGCGTCGGCCAGGCGGCGGCGCAGCCGCTCGGTCTCGGCGGCCAGCGCGCGGTAGCTCAGCGCGGTGGTGCCGTCGTCGACGGCGGCCGCGGCGGGGTACGCGCGGGCCGTGGCGGCCAGGATGTCGAGCAGGGTGCGCTCCGGAGCGGCGTCACCGGCGTGGAAGAGCGCCGGGACGGGTTCGTCCGGAGCCGTGGCGACTCCGGCGAGGGCGGCGTCCAGCAAGGGGAGCGGCGAGTCGACGAGCGTCACGCGGGGCTCCCCGGCTCGGGCGACCCGGCCGACGGTGGCGCGCCTTCGGACGCGCGGAACACCTGGTGCCGGTCGCTCACGGCCAGAGACGGACGCATGTCAAATCCTCCAAAAGCTTGAGGCCACTGCGGTGCCGGGGGACCCGTGATCGGCGTCCCGGCCGGCCGGGGACGACACTGTCCCGGCGCCGCGGGCTTCTTCCCGCGGCCGACGTACGCCCGGCACATCCCCGTTCACCTGGCGTCCGATCTGGACGACGACGGGCCCTTTCACCTGGCGTCACAAAGAGCGAACAAGGAGTTTACCCGTGGTTCATCCACGCGGCCCGCCGAAAAGGGGGCCGAGTGGCTGGTCTCACAGCCGTTCCCCCGCACCGGGCGGGGGCCCGGCGGGGCGGCCGAAGGCCGTCGACGCCTCCTTTCCGCAGGTGACACGACGGTCCTGACGCCGTTCACCCTTCCTTCTCCGGCGGTTGGGCCGGGGCCCGCACGCCGCCCGTAGCGTCCGACCGACGCTGCCCTATCGGCCGAGAAGCGGGATCACCATGTGCGACACACACCACAGACCGGATGGACCTCAGCTCGGCGCGAGCCGCCGTTCCGTGCTGGTCGGCGCGGGGCTGGCGGGCGCCGCCGTCGCGGGGCTGGCCGCGGCCGCACCGGCGGCGTCGGCCGCCGAGACCGCGAGCCACGGCGGCTCCTGGCGCCCCGACACCGACGACTCGCGGTTCACGCTGGTCGTGATGCCGGACACGCAGTACCTCTTCGACGGCGCGAGCATCCACCCGGCCCCCGTCGAGGCGTCGTTCCGGTACCTACTGGACCACGGCAAGGGCGAGAACATCGTCTTCATGGCGCATCTGGGTGACGTCACGCAGAACGGTCAGGCCGGGGAATTCGCCGCGGTCGACGACGCGTTCCGCATCCTGGACCGCAAGGGCGTGCCCTACAGCGTCGTCGCGGGCAACCACGACATCAACTCCTCCACCGACGACCAGCGGGGCGACACCCCCTACCTGGACGTCTTCGGCCCGGACCGCTATCGCCACGCGCCCACCTTCGGCGGCTCCAGCCCGGACGGCTACAACCACTACCACCTGTTCCGCGCGGCCGGCCGCGAGTGGATGGTGCTCTCCCTGGACTGGCGGCCCTCACCGGGCGGCATCGCCTGGGCCAAGGACACCATCGCCCGGCACCCCGGCACACCGGTGATCCTCACCACCCACGAGATCGTGTACGCGAACGCCTACGGCGACGAGGCCCAGCTCTCCGGCCACGGCCAGGAGCTGTGGGACGAGCTGATCGACGGCAACGACCAGATCTTCCTCACCCTGAACGGGCACTACTGGCCGCCCGCCCGCACCACCCGCACCAACGCGGCCGGAAACGCCACCCACCTGCACATCACGAACTACCAGAACCGCTACTACGGCGGCGCCGCGATGATCCGGCTCTACCGCTTCGACCTGGCCCGCAACACCATCGACGTCGAGACGGTCTCCCCCTGGATCCTCGGCCGCGCCGGCGAGGGCCTGAACACGCTGGAGCGCGAGGAGGTCGAGCTGACCGGCCCGCAGGACCGCTTCGCCGTCGACATCGACTTCGCCGAGCGCTTCGCGGGCTTCGCCCCGGTCCCGGCGCGCCCGTCCCGCCCGGCCGCCCGGATGCTGATCCCCGGCACCGTCGCGTACTGGCGCTTCGACGCCTCCCACGACACCGACCGGGTCCGCGACCTGACCGGCCGCGGCAACGACCTCACCAAGGCCGTCGCCCCCGGGTCCGACCCGGCGACCGCGCTCACCTGGTCCGCCGAGCACCACCCCGACCAGCCGGGCCACGCCAGCCTGTACTTCGCCGGCGACAAGAGCCCGCTGCGCGGCGCCCACCTCACCACCGGCGACCACGCCCCGCTCAACTCGGCGACCTTCAAGTCCGGTTACACCTTCGAGGCGTTCTTCAAGCTCCCCGCGAACTGGGACGAGGGCCGCAACGGCTGGGCCGCCCTGCTCAGCCGCTGGGGCCTCAGCGGCGAGGCCGGCAAGACCGCAGGCGACCCCGACGAGCCCATCGCGACCCTCAGCCTCTCCGGCGGGCGCGAACTCCAGTGGTGCGTCTACCCGCTGAACACGGAAGGCTCGGTCACCAACTGGGGCCACGAACTGCCGCTGGACACCTGGTGGCACGTCGCCGTCGTCAACGACGGACGGCACACCACCATGTACGTCGACGGCTGCCCCGTCGCCCGCAACCCCTCCACCCGCAACTCCGGCCTCACCGCCCTGGGCCTGCCCTGGATGCTCGGCGGCTATGAGTACGGGGGCAAGCTCGACCAGCTCCTGCACGGCTGGATCGGCGACGTCCGCATCAACGAACGCGCCCTGGAGCCGCGCGAGTTCATGAACGCGGGCTGACCCGGCCGCCCCCCTCGCGCCCGCCCCCGCCCCGACCGGCGGGGGCGGGCCGGGTGAACGCCGCGGGCGCGGTCTGCGTATCCCCTCGCGTAGCGGGTGCCGCACGAACTGCTGCCCGAGACCGTCACGAGGGTGAGGAACGGCCGATGAACAGTCAGAGCAACGTCTCCTTCCAGGCACTTCAGGCGCTTCCCGACGGCGAGGCGGAGCTGCCCCTGGTCGTCCACCTCCGCTGGGAGGACCTGGCGGCACTGGGCCGCGAGGCGAGCCGGCTGGCGGTGCGGCTGCAGCGTCCGGTGAGTCTGGACGAGGCGGCCGGGCACCATCTGCGGACCCGGTTCGGGGTGACGCACGCGCCGGAGAAGGACGAGCAGCCCAAGGCCGACGCCACCCGCGCCGTCGCGGCACCGGCCGCCGCCGTGCCGTCCGGCGCGGCGCCGATGGCGATCACCCCGGGCACGGCGCAGCACTCGTCGGGGGCTCACGCGGCGCCGCCCGTCGTGACGGGCACGGGCACGGGAACGAGCACCGGCGCGGCGCCGGCGGCACACCAGCCGCACCAGCCGCACCAGACGGACCACGCCGGACGGGTCGGCCCGCTGGGCGGCCGGAACATGGTCGTGCAGCCGGGCACCACCGCCGGCTGACCGGAGAGCACGGGCGGCGGCCTCAGCCGCCGGACGCGGCGGCCCTGGCCTCGTCCGTCCAGCGCCCGAGGGCAGCGCGGCAGGTCTCGATGTGGTCGCCGCCGTAGCCGCGCGGGCCGCACTCGACGACGAGGATCAGGCCGAGGTAGAGGCGGTAGAGCGCCAGCCGGTGCCGCATGGCGGGCCCGAAGTCCAGCTGCCCTCCGGCCTCGCGGTAGCCGGTGACCAGGTCGCTGTCCGGGCCGGTGTCGCCGCCGAAGCCGAGGGAGACCAGTTCGGCGGCCGGGTCTCCGAAGAAGGCGCGTTCGTGGTCGATGAGGCCGGTGACGGCGGTGCCGTCGTCGGAGACGAAGACATTGCCGGGCCACAGGTCGAAGTGGACCAGGCGCGGCCGGTCGACCCGCGCGAGCACGGACCGGCCGGCCGCGACCAACTCCCGTATCTCCTCCGGTGACACCCCGAGGGGGGAGTGCCACCGTTCGGCCTCCTCCAGCATCGCCTCGACCATCGCGCCGAAGGCGGCCGGCCAGTCCGCCGCCGACAGCCCTGCCTCGGGGGCGGGGTAGCCGTAGCGGCCGTCCTGCGAGGTCAGGGTGTGCAGCCGTGCCACGATCCGGCCGAGTTCGCGGCGCAGCGCGGCCTGCCGTTCGGGTGGGAGGCGGTCGGCGGCCTTGTCCCACGGCGTGCCGGGCAGGACGGACAGGGCCATGAACTCCGGTGCCGCGTGGAGCAGTTCCGGCAGCGGAACGCCGTCGAGGGCGGCGGCGCGGCGGTGCACCATGATCTCCGTCGCCATGATGCCGCGCTCGTAGCGCAGCACGACGGCCTCCGGCGGTGGCGCGATCTTCAGCACGGCGGGGCGTCCGTCATCGAGCAGCACGCGGTACGCGGCGTTGAACCAGCCGTCCGTCAGCTCGGCCTCGACGCGGCAGCCGAACCCCGCCGACGCGCGCAGCAGGGAGGAGAGCTGATCGGGGGTCAGGGCGCGCTTGGTGAGGCTCCGCATGACCCGCATCGTATGAGAGCGCTCCCACACCTGTCCCGGGTCCGGCACCGTGAAAGGATCGCGGGCATGCGCGACCAGACGATCGGTGAATTCCTGGAGCAGTTGTCCGCGCGGGTGCCGGCGCCGGGCGGAGGCGCCTCGGCGGCGCTGCACGCGGCCCAGGGCGCCGCCCTCGTGGCGATGGTCGCCCGCTACACCACGGGTGAGCGGTACGCCGGACACGCCGCCGCCGTCGAGCGGATCACCGCGGCCGCCGACGCACTGCGCGAGACCGCCCTGCGCCTGGCCGCCGAGGACGCCGCCGCCTTCACCGCCGTCACCGACGCCTACCGGCTGCCCAAGGACACCGACGAGGAGAAGGCGGCGCGTTCGGCCGCCATCGCCGCCGCCCTGCAAGGCGCGGCGCGTCCGCCGGCCGAGGTCGTCGGCATCGCCGAGGGCGTGATCGCGCTCGCCGGGGAACTGCTGCCGATCGGCAACCGCAACGTCCTCTCCGACGTCGCCGCCGCCACCGAGGCGGCCCGCGCCGCGGCCGGCACCGCGCGCGTCAACATCGAGATCAACCTCGGCGGCATCAAGGACGAGGCCGCCCGCGCCGGGTTCTCCGCGACCGCCGACGCCGTCGGCGCGCTGATGGAGCGTGCCGACCGCGTCACCGATGCCGTACGCCAGGAGATCGCCAAGTGAGCCCCGCACGTGTCCTGTCCGGCAGGGAACTCGCCGCCGCGCTCCGGGAGGAGACCACCGCGCGCGCCACCGCGCTGACGGAGGCGGGCCGGCCGCCCCGGCTCGCGGTCGTCGTCGCGACCGCCGACGAGTCCAGCGCCTGGTACGTGCGCTCCATCGCGCGCGCCGCCGCCAAGTCCGGCATCGCGTGCGACATCCGCGACCTCGGCCCCGACGCGTCCGCCGCCGCCCTGCGCGCCGAACTCGCGCGGCTCAGCGAGGACGAGGCCGTCCACGGCGTCATCCTGCAGACCCCGCTGCCGGCGGGCGCCGCGCTGGAGGACCTGGCGTCGGCCATCGCGCCCGGCAAGGACGTCGACGGCGCCAACCCGGTGAGCCTCGGCCGGCTCGCCGCGCGGCTGCCGGCGTTCGCCCCGGCCACGGCGGAGGCGGTCGTCGCGCTCCTGGAGCACCACGGGATCGAGCTCGCCGGCCGGCACGTCGCCGTCGTCGGCCGCTCCACGGTGGTCGGCAAGCCGGCGGCGCTCCTGCTGCTCGACCGCGACGCCACGGTGACCGTCTGCCATTCGCGCACCCCCGACCTGCCCGCCGTCACCGCCGGCGCGGACGTCGTCGTCGCCGCGGCCGGCCGTCCCGGGCTGATCGCGGCCGGACACGTGCGTCCCGGCGCCGTCGTGGTCGACGTCGGCACCAATCCGACTCCCGAGGGCGGCCTCGTCGGCGACGTGGACGCCGCCTCGGTCACCCCGCACGCCGGCGCCCTCACGCCGGTGCCCGGCGGCGTCGGCCCGGTCACCACCGCCCTCCTGCTGCGGCACGTGGTGCAGGCGGCGGAGTAGGGCGCGCGCGGCGTCGAGGCCTTTCCCGCGGGGGAGTTGAGGTGGCGTGCCCGCGGGCGCGGCGGAATCGTGCGGAACCGTTCCGAACCGTGCCGGGAGGCGCCCACCCACGGGGGCGCGCGGCTACACCCGTCACGCCGGGTGGCACAAGCCCTACGCACTTGCTCTGTTCCCGGACTACTTTCGTATGGCAATCTCATCTACACGTCGTACGCTCAGGCCGCACGGGCCCCGTACGCCCCTTTCCGCCCCACTCCCTCCGTTCCCTCCCCGCTGGTTTCCCGCTGTTTCACAGGACCGACGAAGAGAAGACCGCTGTGGCGCCCCTGCCCCTCACTCTCGCGGCTCGTCTGCTGCCCACCGCCGTACTCGCCATCGTCGGCTGGACGATGGCCTCCTCGTCCCAGCACGACGACGCCGCGGCCCCGTCGGCCGGCGGCTCTCCTGCGGGGGCAACGGCGCCGTCCGGCGGCTCCGGCTCCTCGAGCAAACCGGACGCGCCCGGCAGCTCGGACGCCCCGTCGGTCACGTACACCAAACCGCCCGCGCCCTGCACGGCGATGAAGACGGCCACGATCAAGAAGCTGGTGCCGGAGGCCAAGACGGCGGGCAAGCCGCTCTCCCTCACCGACCCCTCGCACCGCACGGGCTGCTCCTGGAACGCGCTCAAGGGCTTCGACTACCGCTGGCTGGACGTGACCTTCGAGGTCGCCGCGGGCGGCAACGGGCAAAGCGCGGAGAAGGCGGCGCAGGCCTCGTACGACCGGGCCAAGAAGACGAACACCGCGGCGGGGATCGGCGACGAGGCGTCCGTGGGGGTCCAGGTGACCACCGAGGACGGACAGCAGACGCGCGAGGCCGTCGTGGTCTTCCGCAAGGGGAACGCCGTGGTCACCGTCACCTACAACGGCAGCGACTTCGAGTCCAAGAAGGCGCCCGGCGTCTCCGAGGTGCGCGACGGCGCGCTCACCGCGGCCAAGGACGCCCTGGCCGGCCTCGGCAAGGCGGCGACCTCCGCCACCGGCGACCAGAGCGCCTGACCCCTCTTTCCCCTCAGGGGCGCGGGGCCGGCGCGGTCCAGGCGCCGCGCGCCGCGCGCGGCATCGCGGGGGGCGGGAATCGGTACGTACGCCCGGGGGCGGATTCGGGGCAGCCGACAGCCTGACACCGCCCCCGTGGGAACGTGACGAGGTCCGTGACGTCACCCGCCGCGGCAGCGGCATGCACGGCGAACCGCCGGCTCCCTCCGCCGGCACACCGACGAACGTCGGCAGCCGTCTGCCGCGCCGGCGGCCGGAACGCCGCCGACCTCAGCCGGAAGCCCGCCGCAATGCTCCGCGACGGCGCCCACGGGCTTCCTGCCCGCCACCTACGAGGCCGAACGCCCGTGAGCCTCCTCCCGCCGCTGCGCTGCGAGGATCGCCTGCCGTGCCCTCGCCGGCTCCCATCGCCCGGCCGGCACCCCGTTCCCGGCTCTGCCACTGCGGGAGGGCCAGGTCGGCCGCCGCGGACCGGCGGACCGGCACCACCACGCGCGGCACGCCCTCGACACGGGCACACGGACGCCGGTGGTTCGACCGGCCCACCACCGTGGGGGACCTCACCGCCACCGCGCCTATGCTGCAGTCACAGCCCGGCCAGGCCAGGCCGGGCCCAGCAGCCGCGTACCGGCGAAGCGAAAGGCAGCGCGACATGAGCCCCCGTACCGCAGTCGTCACCGGAGCGAGCAGCGGCATCGGCGCCGCCACCGCCCGCCGGCTCGCCGAAGCCGGCTATCACGTCGTCCTCACCGCCCGCCGCGCCGAGCGGCTCGACGCGCTCGCCAAGGAGCTCACCGCCGCCGGCCACTCGGCCGAGGCCGTCCCCCTCGACGTCACCGACCGCGCCGCGGTCGACGCGCTCGCCGGCTCCCTCGACCGCTGCGACGTGCTCTTCGCCAACGCCGGAGGGGCGCTCGGCGCCGATCCCGTCGCGACCGCCGATCCGGCGGAGTGGCGGACGATGTACGAGGTCAACGTGCTGGGCGTGCTCCACACGGTGCAGGCGCTGCTCCCGAAGCTCATCGCCTCCGGCGACGGCACCGTGGTGATCCTGTCCTCCACCGCGGGCCTCACCCCCTACGAGGGCGGCGGCGGCTACGTGGCCGCCAAGCACGGCACGCACGCCCTCGCCGGCACCCTGCGCCTGGAACTGCTCGGCCAACCCGTCCGGGTCGTCGAGATCGCGCCCGGCATGGTCAAGTCGGAGGGCTTCGCCGTCACGCGCTTCCACGGCGACGAGGAGAAGGCCGCCGCGGTCTACGCGGGCGTCGCGGAACCGCTCACCTCCGACGACATCGCCGACGCCGTCACCTGGGCCGTCACGCGCCCCGCCCACGTGAACGTGGACCTCATGGTCGTCCGCCCCCGCGCCCAGGCCGCCCAGCACCGCGTCCACCGCGAGAACTGACCGGCGCGCCCCTCCCCGGGCCGGCGGCGCCGGCCCGGGGAGGGCACGTCATCCCTTGACGCAGACGACCTGCTTGAGCTTCGCCACGACCTCGACCAGGTCCCGCTGCTGCTCGATCACCTTGTCGATGGACTTGTAGGCGCCCGGGATCTCGTCCACGACGCCCGAGTCCTTCCGGCACTCGACTCCCCGGGTCTGCTCCTCCAGGTCCCGCGTGGAGAACCGCTTCTTCGCCGCGTTGCGGCTCATCCGGCGGCCCGCGCCGTGCGAGGCGGAGTTGAAGGCGTCGGGGTTGCCCAGGCCGCGGACGATGTACGAACCGGTGCCCATGGAGCCGGGGATGATGCCGTAGTCGCCGCTGCCGGCCTTGATCGCGCCCTTGCGGGTCACCAGCAGGTCGACTCCGTCGTACCTCTCCTCGGAGACGTAGTTGTGGTGGCAGGAGATCACCTGGTCGAAGGTGACCTTCGCCTTGCGGAACTCGCGCCGCACGACCTCCTGGAGCAGGGCCATCATGATCGCGCGGTTGCGCTTGGCGTAGTCCTGCGCCCAGAACAGGTCGCGGCGGTACGCCGCCATCTGCGGGGTGTCCGCGATGAAGACGGCGAGGTCGCGGTCGACCAGGCCCTGGTTGTGGGGCAGCTTGTGCGCCTCGCCGATGTGGTGCTCGGC
Organism: Streptomyces sp. NPDC058691; assembly: GCF_042714775.1. Classification (NCBI taxonomy): domain Bacteria; kingdom Bacillati; phylum Actinomycetota; class Actinomycetes; order Kitasatosporales; family Streptomycetaceae; genus Streptomyces; species Streptomyces sp. NPDC058691. Next base: position 114,219 of record NZ_JBHXSO010000017.1, read on the forward strand.
GAGTTCCTTGCCGATGTTGCGCGAACCGGAGTGCAGCATGAGCCAGACGGCACCGGACTCGTCGAGGCAGACCTCGATGAAGTGGTTGCCGGAACCGAGGGTGCCCATCTGCTGGAGCGCGCGCTCGTGGCGGAAGCGCACGGCCTCGGCGAGGTCGTCGAAGCCGTCCCAGAAGTCGTCCCAGCCGCTCGCCGGCAGGCCGTACAGCCGGCCGGGGTCGACCGCCTCGCCGTGCATGCCGCGGCCCACCGGGATGGCCTGCTCGATCTTCGAGCGCAGCCGCGACAGGTCGCCGGGCAGGTCGCCCGCCGTCAGGGAGGTCTTCACGGCGCTCATCCCGCAGCCGATGTCGACGCCGACGGCGGCCGGGCAGACCGCGCCGCGCATGGCGATGACGGAGCCGACCGTGGCGCCCTTGCCGAAGTGGACGTCGGGCATGACCGCGAGGCCCTTGATCCACGGGAGCGAGGAGACGTTGCGCAGTTGCTGCATCGCGACGTCCTCGACCGAGGCAGGGTCGGTCCACATGCGGATCGGCACCCGGACGCCGGGCACCTCGGTGTACGTGGGTGTGGATGCGGATCCGGACATGGACATCTGCCTTTCCCCCAGGGGTGGTTCATGGAACGGTTCAACCAACAAAGCGCTTAAAAGCGGATAAATGCCATGCATCAATGAAAAGCGAAATCAGGGAGGAAGTCATCCATACAGCCCCCGAGCCCGGCGACGGCCACGGCCGGTGCGGTAGACATTGTGTCTACTCGGCAGCGTCCCCCGCCAAGGGATTTACGCGAGCGCCGGGCCACCGCCGGAGGAAGGGGCCACGTCAGTGCAGCCATCGGGACACCGCGCCAACCGGGTACGGGCACTGCTGAGCGGGGCGTGCGCCGTGACGCTGGCCGCCGTGGCGCTGACCGGCTGCAGCGGCTCCGACGGTTCCGGGAGCGGCACGGCGGCCGACGACGCGGCCAACGGCCGGCAGACCGTCGCCGCGGCCCCGCCCGGCAAGTACCGGGTGCTGCCGGAGCCGTGCGGTTCGGTGTCGGCCGGCACCATCACCTCGCTCGTGCCGAACACGGCCGATCCCGCGGGCGAGGCGAGCGTGACGTTCGACACGGACCGGAAGGTCGGCTGCAAGTGGACCGGCCACACCGCCCTCGGCAACCGCTACCTCCAGGTAGACCTGGAGCGCGTGGTGTCGTACGACACCGCGGTCAGTGACGACGACCAGGCCGCGACCGACTACCGCACCCGCGCCGCGGACGCCGACATCCCCCTCGTGCCCGTCGGCGGCGACGCGGCCGCGACCACTCCGCCCGGCATCCAGGACCCCTCGACAAGCCCCAGCTCAACGGGGATTTCCGCACCTCCGAGCGGCAGCCCGTCCGGCACCCCGGAGGACATCGCGCCGCGCGTCCTGGAGGGCCTCGGCGACGACGCCTTCCTCGACGACACACTGCGCACCCGTGACTCCGGTGTGCATCGCGACGTGACCGTCGTCTTCCGTATCGCCAACGTCCTCGTGACCGTCGGCCTCTCCCAGTGGTCGACGGACAAATCGGTTGAACCGCCCAGTTCCGACCTCCAGGCGGGCGCCCGTCAGGTGGCGGCGGAACTGGCAGATCAACTCGACGAATGAGGCGATCCGCGTAGTCTGGCCGTTTCTGCCATGACATGACACGCGGAAGTGAGCGAAGGATCCATGCACCGATCAGCCCCACGCCTCGCCCGTCTGCTCGCCTGCGCGGCCGTGCCCGTGACGCTCGTCGCCGCCTGCTCCTCCGGCTCGGACTCGCCGAAGGCGGCCGCCGGCTCAGGGAAGACGGCGGCCGCCGCGTCCCCCTCGGGATCGCCCACGGCCTCCGCCTCACCGCACGTCGCGGCGGCGAAGTACACGCAACTGCCGAGCGCGTGCGCGGCCGTCCGCCCCAAGACCGTCGCGTCGCTGGTCCCCAAGGCGAAGAAGCCCAAGGGCGCCCCCGTCTCCTCCGGCTCCGCCGACGAGCGCGGCGGCTGCTCCTGGAACGGGCTGAACGGCTACCAGTACCGCTGGCTGGACGTGTCGCTCCAGCGCTACGACTCCGTGGCCGGGCTCGGTTCCGCCGAGCAGCAGGCCAAGAAGCGCTACAGCGAGCTGGTCGCGGAGGCGAAGGCCGCCAAGGGCGCCACGAGCGAGACCGTCACGGCGGCCGGCACGTGGGACACCGGCACCGCGGTGACCTCGAAGACCACGAAGGACAAGGAGGAGTACCAGGACGTCACGGTCGTCGCCCGCTCCGGCAACGCCGTCGTCACGCTCTCCTACAACGGCGCCGGCCTGGAGGACGCCAAGACCCCCAAGGCCGATGATCTCCGGAAGAACGCCGTGCAGGCGGCCAAGGAAGCCGCCGCCTCCGTCGCGGCGGCGAACGCGTAACAACTCCTCTCCCGCCGTACGGATTCACCACGTTTGTGCGACGTGCCCGTCGGCCGGTATGGCAGGCTGGGCGGGCTGGGCAGGCCAGTTTCCGAGCCTTGGAGGGTCGCGGGTGTCCGCGATACGCATGAACCGGACGCACCGCATCCTGGTCGGTGTGGTGGTCGCCGGAGCGGTGATCATCGCAGCGATCGGCTTCGCGGGCTCGTACGCGGCGGTGCGCGAACTCGCGCTCGCCAAGGGATTCGGCTGGTTCGCCAACGTCTTCCCGATCGGCGTCGACGCGGGGATCGTGGTCCTGCTCGCGCTGGACCTGCTGCTGACCTGGCTGCGCATCCCCTTCCCGCTGCTGCGCCAGACCGCGTGGCTGCTGACGGCGGCCACCATCGCCTTCAACGGCGCGGCGGCCTGGCCCGACCCGCTCGGCGTCGGGATGCACGGCATCATCCCGATCCTCTTCGTGGTCTCGGTGGAGGCGGCCCGGCACGCGATCGGCCGGGTCGCCGACATCACCGCCGACAAGCACATGGAGTCGGTCCGCCTGGCCCGCTGGCTGCTGGCGCCGGTGCCGACCTTCCGCCTGTGGCGGCGCATGAAGCTGTGGGAGCTGCGCAGCTACGACGAGGTCATCCGGCTGGAGCAGGAACGTCTCGTCTACCAGGCCCGGCTGCGGGCGCGCTACGGCCGCGCCTGGCGCCGCAAGGCCCCGGTGGAGTCGTTGATGCCGCTGCGGCTCGCCCGCTTCGGCGTCCCGCTCACCGAGACCGGCCCCATCGGCCTCGCCGCGGCCGGCATCGAGGTCCCGGCTGCCCCCGCGGCCCCGGCGCCCGCCGCGCTGCCCGCCCCGGCCCCCGTCGCCGCCCAGGCCCCGATACCGGAGGCGGTCCCGTACCCCGAGGAGTACGCGGTCCCGGAACCGGCTCCCGAACCGGCGCAGTTCGCGCCCGCACAGACCGCCGTGGCGCCCCAGGCGCAGGCCCCGGTCGCCGCCCAGGCCCCGATACCTGCGCCCGCCCCCGCACCCGCACCCGTCCCGCAGGCCGAGCCCATCACCGCACCGGTCGGCGCGGGCAACCGCCGCCGCGCCCTCGCCGACGGCACCGGCGTGATCCCCACCCCGCGCGTCGAGTACGCCCCCGAGCCCGAGCCGGAGTTCTACGCCGAGCCGGAGCCGGAACCAGAGCCCGTCGTCATCGAGGACATGGGCCGTGAGGAGCTCTACGACCGGGCCTTCCGCGCGTACCACCAGCAGTTCGGCGCCTTCCCCAACGCCCGGCAGTTCGGCCTGATGCTCCAGGACCGGTACGGCATCTCCAGCCCCAACGGCGGCCCGCTGAGCGAGAGCACGCTGCGTCCCTACGTCCGCGAGCTGCGCCGCCGGCTCGAACTCGACGGGCAGTACGCCTCCTAGCCAGGACCCGCCCGGCCGGCACACGACCGGCGCCGCGCCGGCTCCACGGCGGCGGAGGCCCGCGATGCCGGCCCGATGCCCGGGGCAGCGGAAGAAAAGACGTCAACGGCAGCGGGTGGCCGCCTCGTTCGCGCATGCCGCGGGCCGCTGGTAGGGGTGCTCTTCGAGACCCAGGACGCGCGTCCCCGGGCGCCTGACACCTCCGACCGCCCACCGGCTGAGCCTCTTCGTGCCGCACCCCGCCGGACGTCGGCCGCCGGTCAGGCCCGGACAGGCCCGGTCAGGAGACCGCCGGGGCCGGCGCGAGCGCCGCCACGACGTCCGCCGCCGACAGCAGCCGCACCCGCGCCGCGTCGAGCCCCGCCGGGTGGAGGGCGAACACCTCGCCGCTCTCCGGCAGTTCGAGGTCGCCGCGGAGCAGCCAGGCCAGCCGCGCCCGTCCGAGCTCCTTGAGCGCGTCAGGGCCATCGCCGTCGGATCCGTCCTCGTCGGGCGTCCCGATCCGGGCCGCGAACTCCGCCACCGGCTCCCCGGCGCGGCGCCGGTAGGCCGTCACGGAGTCGTCCGCGTGCCGCAGCAGCACCGTGGCGGCGCGGGCCGCCGCCTGCCACACGGCCAGCTCGCCCAGGGCCACGCGGGCACCGGAGGCGAACAGCCCGGTGAGGGCCTTGCCGAGCAGGGCCAGGTCGTCCCCGTGCCGCCCGACCGAGTGGTCCGTGCCGGTCACGCCCTTGGCCACGTCCAGCCACCGCATGGTGCGGTTCGCCACGTCGAGGACCAGCGGCACGCTCACCCGGGCCCGGCCGGCCAGGTCGTAACGCTGCTCCACGGCACGGGCGTCGAAGACCGGCCCGTGGTCGCCGGGCAGGTCGCGGGCCATGAGCCCGGCGAACGCCTCGGCCAGAGCATCGAACGGGACGTTGTTGAACGAGAAGACCACCGCGACCACGTGGCGGACCCCGGCGGCCGCCAGCGCGTCCAGGTCGAGATCGACGAACTCACTTGCTCCCTGCGGCGCCGGGGCGCTGGTCAGGTCGCCCGAGTGCACGGCGGCGTCCCGCCCGAACCGCAGGCGCGTGTAGTCGCAGTGCCCGACCGCGTTCCACTCGGCGTCGAACAGCGCCGCGGACAGGTCCAGGTCGGTGCGGCCGGACTCCTCGCTCTCCATCCAGTGCAGGAACAGCCGCACGGTCCTCCCGTCCGGCACGGGCAGTTCGCTGCCGCGCGGCAGCGTCACCAGGGCGCGCGAGGCCGTGCGCTCGGTGAACGGTGCGATCAGGCCGTCCAGGCCCGCGTCCACGACGGCGACTTCGACCGCCTCCGCCTCCGCCGCCCGGCGCAGCACCTCGGCGTGCAGCAGGGCGACGGCCCGCTCGATCACGTCCGTCGCGATCGGCAGCCGCTCGTCCTCCATCAGATGCGCCTTGGCGGTACCGCCCTTGGGGAAGAACACCCGTGTCGCGCCCGCGTGCGGACGGCTGCGCAGCTCGCCGAGCGCGGACAGCAGCACGGCGGGAGACACCCGCGGCAGCACCGGCTCCAGCGCGGAGAGCACGACGCCGGCGTCCGCGGGGTCGGACAGCCGCAGCAGGTGGTCCAGGCGGCGCACGAACTCGCCCGGCCGCTGCGTCAGCAGCGCGACCGCCGCCGGCACGTCCATGGCGTCGAGCGCGGCCTCGACCCGGCCCGCCAAGCCGCGCACCCGGACGGTGGTGCCGGTCGCGTCCACCCGCGCCTCGCCGTCGGCCGCCGTCCGCAGCGTCGCGGTCAGCGCGTCGCCGTCCGCGAGCCGGGTGTCGCGCAGCGCCGCGACGGCCAGCGCCGCCCGCGGGAAGCGGCCCGCGTACTCGAAGGGGTGCAGCAGCTCCGCGACGCGCAGCCAGGCGTGCCGGTGCCGGCGCATGTCCTGGACGGCCAGGTCGGGAGCGAGGCCGTCGAGTACGCCGAGCAGGGCACGCCGCAGCGGCCGGGGCGCGGTGACGAAGCGCGGCAGGTCGGTCAGACCCGGATCGCCGCCCGATCGCACGGCGAGCAGCCGCAGGATGTCGGTCGCCGTGTCGATGCGGGCCGTCACGGCCGGGACGGTCGCCTCGTACGCGGTGGGGTCCGCCAGCAGCCAGGCCAGAACACGCGCCTTGGTCTCCCGGCCGGGGATCTGCTCCGGCAGCCAGGACACATCGGCCCGGTCACGGGTCTCCAGCAGCGCCAGGAGGTCGTCGGCGTCCTGCGGGCTCAGCGCGCCGGTACGGGCGAGAAGTCCGCGGATCTCGTCCGCGGCGTCCGCGTCCCGCGCCACGAGGTCGCCGCCGTGGTGCAGCACGCGCAGCCGCTCGGGGAGTACGCGCCGAAGGCCACGGAAGCGCCGCGGACGGCGCGGCCGCAGGAAGGGGTCGTCCGCGTCGATCCGGCGGTGGCAGATGGGGCACGCGGAGAAGTCCGCGCCGTCGAAGCAGCTCCGGCACACCAGGTGCGCGCAGGGCGAGACGGCGTGGACGGTGCCTTGCGTGCCGCACAGCACGCACGGCTGCTCCGGGTGCTGGAAGAGCAGGGTCAGCACGCGGTCCACGTAGAACGCGAAGGTGTCCCGCGGTGTGCTCGCGGGGAAGTCGCTGAACAGCGGCACGTGGGGCCGGTCCGCGCCGAGCGCCGCGTCCAGGTCGGCCAGCAGCGACCGGCCCGCCGCGGCCAGCGCGGTCTCGCCGCACCCGGCGAGCGCTTCGCGCAGCGCGGGCGACATCAGGTAGCCGCGGTCCAGGAGGTCGGCCTCCAGCAGCGCCGCACCGGCGGCGCTGCTGAGCGATGTGCCCGCCGGGGCGGAGGGCAGGTAGACGGCTCCGCGGCGGGCGAGCATGACGGCCGCGAGCGGCCGCGGAACGGTCGTGGCGGGTGCGGTCGTGGTCGTGAACATCGCTGTGTCTCCCCCTGGTTGACCTCAGGGCGGGAAGTGGGCGCGCTGACAACCTTCGCGGGAACGCAGAGTAGCGATGACTGTGGGAAGGAAGCACGCCCGAAAGCCGCCCCGGGTCCGGTCCGGTCGCCGGACCGGTGACGCCGGTTGCGTGCGCGGGGCGGGAAGGGGGCGCACTTTTTAATCCAGGAAAGGGAAGAGAAGGAAGCACGCCAGGAGCCGCCCCGCGCTCGACGACCATAACGCGCCACGCACCACGGCGCGTTCGAATTTTCGCCCGTCCCGGCACACGCGGAAGCGGCGGGTGGCCGGGCCACCCGCCGCCTCCGTCAGCGCGTCCTCGTCAGCGCGTCCTCGTCAGCTCGCCGCGAGCAGCTCCCGCACCCGCTCCTGGCCCACGGCCAGCAGCAGGGTGGGCAGCCGGGGGCCGGTGTCCCTGCCGACCAGCAGGTTGTAGAGCAGGGCGAAGAAGGAGCGCTGGGCGGCCTTCAGTTCCGGCGTCGGCTTGGCGTCGGGCGCGAAGCCCGCCTGCATCTTCGGCACGCCGTAGACCAAGGTGGTCAGCCCGTCCAGCGACCAGTGCTCGGGCAGGCCGTCCACCAGCAGCTTCAGCGCCTCCCGCTCCTCGCCGGACAGCGCCGCCAGGGCCGCCGCGTCGGGCTCGGTGCGGACCCGGGTGCGGGCCTCAGGCTCGACGTGGGTGTTGACCCAGTGCTCGGCGCAGTCCAGCCGCGGCCGGGCGTCGTCCAGGGAGGCCAGCGGCCGCTCCTGGTCGAGGTCGCGCAGGATGCGCAGCGTCTGCTCCTCGTCGCCGGTCGTGATGTCCACGACCGAGGCGAGGGTGCGGTACGGCAGCTTGTGTCCGGTGGTCGGGAGCTCCCCGCTCGCCGTGCGCGCCGCCCGCGAGTGCACCGCCACGTCGACCGGCGCGGCCGTGCCCTCGGCGACCTTGCGCTCCAGCGCGTCCCACTCGTCGTAGGTGCGGGAGATCTCGTCGCCGAAGGAGATGTTGAACGCCTGGTTGGGCCGGCGCCGGGCGTACAGCCAGCGCAGCAGCTGCGGCTCCATGATGCTCAGCGCGTCGGCCGCGATCGGCACACCGCCCTTGGAGCTGGACATCTTGGCCATGCCGCTGATGCCCACGAAGGCGTACATCGGGCCGATGGGCGGCTCGGCACCGAAGATCTCGCGCACGAGCTGCTGGCCGACCATCCACGAGGAGCCGGGCGACTGGTGGTCGACGCCGGAGGGCTCGAAGTCCACGCCCTTGAAGGCCCAGCGCATCGGCCAGTCGACCTTCCAGACCAGCTTGCCGTTGTCGAACTCGCTGAGCCGCACGGTCTCGCGGTTGCCGCAGGCCTGGCACTCGTAGGTGAGCTCGGTGGTGTCGTCGTCGTAGGCGACGACCGTGGTCAGGTCCTTGCCGCAGGCCGAGCAGTACGGCTTGTACGGGAAGTACTCGGGGGCCTGCTCGAGCGAGGCGTCGTCATCCGGCTCCTCGCCCTGCTCCTCGCCGCCGGCCTTCTTCTTCGTCCGGTAGCGGCCCAGCACCTCGTCGATCCGGTGCCGCTCGCGCATCGCGTGCAGGATCTGCTCGCGGTAGGTGCCGGAGGTGTACTCGACGGTCTGCGAGATCTCGGTGACCTCGACGCCGAGTGCGGCCAGCGCCTCACGGAAGGGCGCCTTGAAGTGGTCGGACCAGGTCGCGTACGCGCTGCCCTCGGGCGCCGGGACAGCGGTCAGCGGCTTGCCGATGTGCTCGGCGTACGAGGGGTCGTAGCCGGCCGGGACCTTGCGGTAACGGTCGAAGTCGTCCCACGACAGGATGTGCTCGCAGGGCACGCCGCGCCGCTTGATCTCGTCCGCGACCAGGTGCGGGACCATGATCTCGCGCAGGTTGCCCAGGTGGATCGGCCCGGACGGGCTGATTCCGGAAGCGACGGTGATTTTCTTGCCCGGAGCCCGCCGCCCGGCTTCCGCGATGACGTCGTCCGCGAAGCGGGCGACCCAGTCGGCCTCGGTGCTCTGAGCCACTGTTTCGACTTCCTTCCACCAGTGCAGCGGGTAGCTCGGTACCCGGCAATTGTCCCAGAGAAAAATGAGTGGTAGCGCGTGGGATACTGAGGGTTGATCTCTGATCCCTCTCAGGAAGCACCGATCCCATGGCCTCGGTCAACTCGCTTTCCGCCACGATCCAGCAGCGCGTCGCTGACGCCCTCGGTGCCGACCCGCTGCTGCGACGTAGCGACCGGGCCGACTTCCAGGCCAACGGTGTGCTGGGCCTCGCCAAGCGGAACAAGGCGAACCCGCGCGAGCTGGCCGCCGAGGTCGTGGCCGCCCTCCCGGCGGACGACGGACTCATCGCCGACATCGAGGTCTCCGGCCCCGGCTTCCTCAACATCACCGTCGCCGACTCCGCGATCACCCGGACGCTGGCCGCCCGGGCCGCCGACGACCGGCTCGGCGTGCCCGCCAAGGCCGATCCCGGCGTCACGGTGATCGACTACGCGCAGCCGAACGTCGCCAAGGAGATGCACGTCGGCCACCTGCGGTCCTCCGTGATCGGCGACGCGCTCGTCAAGATCCTGGAGTTCGAGGGCGAGACGGTGATCCGGCGCCACCACATCGGCGACTGGGGCACCCAGTTCGGCATGCTCATCCAGTACCTGGTCGAGCACCCGCACGAGCTGGACCACGACGCCACCGGCGGCACGGGCGGCGAGGAGGAGGCCGGCGAGGCCTCCATGTCGCGCCTCAACCGGCTCTACAAGGACTCGCGCGCCCTCTTCGACGCCGACGACGACTTCAAGACGCGGTCGCGGAAGCGGGTCGTGGACCTCCAGGCCGGCGATCCGGAGACGCTGGCGATGTGGCAGCGGTTCGTCGACGAGTCGAAGATCTACTTCAACTCGGTCTACGACAAGCTCGACATCGCGATCCGGGACGAGGACGTCGTCGGCGAGTCCGGCTACAACGACATGCTCGTCGAGACCTGCACGCTGCTGGAGAAGTCCGGTGTCGCCGTGCGGTCCAACGGCGCGCTCTGCGTCTTCTTCGACGACATCAAGGGCAAGGACGGCGAGCCGGTCCCGCTGATCGTGCAGAAGGCCGACGGCGGCTTCGGCTACGCCGCGACCGACCTGTCGGCGGTCCGGAACCGCACCGCCGACCTGCACGCGAACACGCTGCTGTACGTGGTCGACTCCCGGCAGGCCCTGCACTTCAAGATGGTCTTCGAGACCGCCAAGCGGGCCGGCTGGCTCACCGACGAGGTCAAGGCGCTCCACATCCCGTTCGGCACGCTGCTGGGCAAGGACGGCAAGCCGTACAAGACCCGGTCCGGCGAGACCTTCCGGCTGGTCGACCTGCTGGACGAGGCCGTGGAGCGGGCGGGTGCGGTGATCGAGGAAAAGAACCAGGAGGGAAGCGAGGGCGCCCTCACCCCCGAGGAGATCGCCGACCGGGCCAAGGAGGTCGGCATCGGCGCGATCAAGTACGCCGACCTGTCCACCTCGCTGGGCCGGGACTACGTCTTCGACCTGGACCGCATGGTCTCGCTCAACGGCGACACCAGCGTGTACCTGCAGTACGCGTACGCCCGTATCCAGTCGATCCTGCGGAAGTCGGGCGACGCGAAGCCGGTCGCCCACCCCGAGCTGCCGCTGGCCCCGGCCGAGCGGGCCCTCGGCCTGCTGCTGGACGAGTTCGCGGAGACCCTGGCGAGCGTGTCCGAGACGTACGAGCCGCACAAGCTGGCCTCGTACCTCTACGCGCTGGCCTCGACGTTCACCACCTTCTACGACCAGTGCCCGGTCGTGAAGCCGGAGCCCGCTCCGGACGTCAAGGAGAACCGGCTCCTCCTCTGCGACCTGACCGCCCGCACCCTGGGCCAAGGCATGGCGCTGCTGGGCATCCGCACCCCCGAGCGCCTCTGACACGCCCTCGCGTCCGCACGACGTCGGCCCCGGTGGGAGTCACCACTCCCCCGGGGCCGCCGTTGTCAGTGGCCACCCCTACATTCGGGCCATGGCGACGCTCCCCAACCAACTCCCCAAACTCGTGCAGGACCCGGCCGGCCGGTCCCTGGGTCTCGACCTCCCGCCCGGCACCCTTGTCGACGAGACGTACGACGGCCCCTGGCACGAGCCGCTGCTCTGGCACGCGGACGACCCCGCCGCGCCCGACGCCTGGGAGCGGCTGCTGCCCGCCCGCATGTCGGCGGGCCTGCATCCGGTGCTGCTCTCGATGACCGCGGCGCTGCCCGCCACCAGGGAATTGTCCCCCGGGATGATGTCGTACCCCGGCGACCACGACGCCGAGGACGTGCTGGCCGGCTTCTGGGGCTTCGAGGAGGAGTTCGACGCGGACGACGCCGAGATGGTCGCCCCGTTCGGCCGGGAGTGGCCCGGCCTCGCCCCGGCACGGGAGTTCGCGGCCGACCCGGACGACAGGGCGGCCGAGGTCGCGGCGTCCATGATCGGTGCGGGACGGCTCGAGGATGCCCGCGCGGCACTCGTTCCGGCCCGCCGCAGTGCCGACGTCCCCGCGGCGATCGGCTGGGCCGGCCCGCTCAACCACGAGAACGACGTGGCCCGGCTCTGCGCGGTGCTGCGTTCCTGGGAGGACCGCTTCGGCGTGCGGGTCGTGGCCCTCGCCTTCGACGTCCTGGTGCTCTCCGTGGCCGCGCCGCCGACGGAGCCGGCGGAGGCCGAGGCGATAGCCGCCGAGCACTTCGCCTTCTGCCCGGACAACATCACTCAGGGCAGCGGTTCCCTCCGCGCGTACGCCAAGTCCCTGCTGGGCGAGGTGTGCTGGACCTTCTGGTGGGACTGAGCACAAAAGCGGGGGCGCCCTCCCCCGAGTCGGAAGGGCGCCCCTGCGAGATCATCCGTCAGCGGTGGTGACCCCAGCGGTGGCCCCAGTGGTGACGCCCGTGGTGACGGTGGTGACGGTGGTGGCCCCAGCGGTCGTGACGGTGACCCCGGTCGCGGCCCCAACGGTCGCCGTGGTCGTTGCCACGGTCGTGCGTGACGTGAGCTGCCGCCTTGGGCGCCACCTCAGTAGCGGCGCTGGCAGCCGTGGCACCACCAAGCAGAACGGCGGCCGCGACACCCAGCGCGGCGGCAAATCGGGAAGCCCGCATTGCGGTCTCCTTTCTCGGCGGCGCTTGCGCGACCGCCTCGGTTTGGACACCTCGATACTTCCCGGCGATATGCCCTTTTCAGTCGGAATCGCGAGCAAACCCACTTGATATAACGAAATATCACCTTGGCGGGAACCGGAGCGCGGCGTGGCGGCGTCACGCGTGTCCGGCCGTGCCCCGCCTGCCGCCCAGATCCGCAAAACCGCAGGCAGCAGGCGCGCGGCGGGGTCCGGTGCCTCGCCGCGGACGGCGGGCACGGCAGCGAAGCCCGCGAGTGCGGGCACGAGCAGATGTTCTGGCGGGCTCTCGTTCGGCAGGCGCAAAACCGCCGTACGGCGATGCTTTGGCCACGGGACGATGTGTCTCCGCCGGCTGACCGGCGCGCCGTCAGAGGTTGCGCGCGACCTCGGTCGCCCAGTACGTGAGGATCATCTGCGCCCCGGCCCGGCGGATCGAGGTCAGGGTCTCCATGATCGCGCGGTCGCGGTCGATCCAGCCGCGCTCCGCGGCGCCCTCGACCATCGCGTACTCGCCGCTGATCTGGTAGGCCGCGACCGGCACGTCCACCGAATCGGCGACCTTGGCGAGCACGTCCAGGTAGGGCAGGGCGGGCTTGACCATGACCATGTCGGCGCCCTCGGCGAGGTCGAGCGCGAGCTCGCGCATCGACTCGCGGAGGTTGGCCGGGTCCTGCTGGTACGTCTTGCGGTCGCCCACCAGGGACGAGCCGACGGCCTCGCGGAAGGGGCCGTAGAAGGCGGAGGCGTACTTGGCGGTGTAGGCCAGCACGGAGACGTCCTGGTGGCCCGCCGCGTCCAGCGCGTCACGGATGACGCCGACCTGGCCGTCCATCATGCCGCTGGGGCCGACGACGTGGACGCCGGCGTCGGCCTGGACGCGGGCCATCTCGGCGTAGCGCTCCAGGGTGGCGTCGTTGTCGACACGGCCCTCGGCGTCCAGGACGCCGCAGTGGCCGTGGTCGGTGTGCTCGTCCAGGCACAGGTCGGACATGACCACCAGCGCGTCGCCGACCTCGCCGACCACGTCGCGGATGGCGACCTGCAGGATGCCGTCCGGGTCGGTGCCGGGGGTGCCGACCGCGTCCTTCTTCTCGTCGAGCGGGACGCCGAAGATCATGAGCCCGCCGACGCCCGCTTCCGCGGCCTCGACGGCGGCCTTGCGGAGGGTGTCGCGGGTGTGCTGGACGACGCCCGGCATGGACGACAGCGGCACGGGCTCGTGAATGCCTTCACGAACGAACACCGGGAGGATCAGCTCGGCGGGGTGGAGGCGGGTCTCGGCGACCATGCGGCGCATCGCCGGCGTGGTCCGCAGGCGGCGCGGACGCGCGCCGGGGAACTGACCGTAACGAGTGCCGCTTCCGCTCATGACCGTGTCGCGCCCTTCCATCGCCGGAGCTTCCGCTCACCACCGTACGCCCGCGACGGGTGTGCTCTTCCCGACCGGATGTCGGGCCCCGGGCCCTACGACCGCGGGGCGGGCGGGGCCGCCCCGGCGCCCCCCCCCGGGCGGGGGGGGGACCACTACAACCCCCTCATGCCCCCCGGGGGGGGGCCCGGACCCGGTGCTGATGTACACAACCCCCGCGCCCCCCCCCACGGCCGCGCCGGTGTGGTCGTC